>NZ_JBEZXE010000001.1:0-447890 GCF_040637885.1 Kitasatospora sp. NPDC028055
CATGAGGGTCGGCGGTCTGAAAATCATCCAGCCCCCGGAGCGCCCACCCCCGGAACCGCCCCCGGACCAACCCACCCTCCCGAGAGCCCACCCCCACACCCCAGCCCCGCGCAGCGGCCTCACCGCGTTAGCACTCAGTTAGCACCCTGCTTGCAATTGCAAGCACAATCCCGCACCCTGTCCCCATGGCCTCACTCAACGTCGCCTCCCTCGGCGAGTACATCCGCGAGCAGCGCCGCAACGCGCAGTTCTCGCTGCGCCAGCTGGCGGAGGCCGCCGGCGTGTCCAACCCGTACCTCAGCCAGATCGAGCGAGGGTTGCGCAAGCCGAGCGCGGAGATCCTGCAGCAGATCGCGAAGGCGCTGCGGATCTCGGCGGAGACGCTGTACGTCCAGGCCGGGATCCTGGAGGAGCGGCGGGGCGAGGGCCTGGAACTGCGGGCCTCGATCCTGGCCGATCCGCTGATCAACGAGCAGCAGAAGCAGGCGCTGCTCGCGGTCTACGACGCCTTCCTCAAGGAGAACGCCGCCTCGGCCTCCGTCCCGGCGACCGACGGCGCGGCCACCCAGCACACCCCCCGGGAGGACCGGTAAGCATGCCGATCACCGACGAGATCAAGAAGACCCTCACAGACCCGACCCCGCTGTACGCCCTCGCCGGCGCCGGGGACCTCGCGTACGAGAAGCTGCGCGAGGTGCCGGGCCGGGTCGAGGCCCTGGCGGCGGACCGTCAGGGTGCCCAGGAGAAGGCGACCGCCAGGCTCCACGAGGCGCAGGAGCTGCTGGCCGCCGCCCCGGCCAAGGTCACCGAGGCCGTCACGGCCGTCACGGCCGTCACGGCCTTCCCCGCCGACCTCAAGGTCCTCCAGGAGCGGGCCCAGGGCTTCGCCCTGCAGCAAGTGGCCCGCGCGCTCGAACTGGCGGTCCGGGCCAAGGAGACCTACGACGAGCTGGCCGAGCGCGGAAAGGTCGTCGTGGACAAGGCCCGCCCCCACCCCGACACCGACCCCGTCCTCGCCCCCACCGCCGAGACCGACCCCGACCCCGTCGAAGCGGAGCTGCTGGACGCCCCCACCGCCGAGACCGACCCCGCCGCCCCCGCCCCCAAGAAGCCCGCCAAGCCCCGGAAGAACACCCCCACCGCCACGGAGTGACCGCCGCCCGCCGCCCGGGGCACCTCCGCGGACGGCGGGACGTTCACACCCTGCGGGCAGCCGCCGTGCCAGGATGGGCGGCGGCCGGGGCGCAGCAAGCCGAGAGACGTAGGAGACCGCGATGACCGGAGTGTTCCAGATCCTGGCCTTTTCCTACCTGAACCCGTTCTGGTGGATGGCCGTCGCGATCCTGGGCTACAAGTTCTTCGCGCTGATCGACGCGGCCACCCGCCGCGAGGACGCCTACCGGGCGGCCGACAAGAAGACCAAGGGCTTCTGGCTGGCGGTCCTCGGGATCAGCTTCGGGTGGGACCTGCTGTTCGGGGCGAACTTCCTCGGCAGCATCGGCACCCTGGCCGGCCTGGTCGCCTCGATCGTCTACGTGGTGGACGTCCGCCCCGCGATCCGGGCGCTGACCGGCGGCACCGGCCGGAGCAACACCGGCCCGTACGGCCCCTGGTAGGCCGACCCCACGCACAACGCCACGGCCCGGGAAGGCAGTTCACCTTCCCGGGCCGCAGCGCGTCCGCAACCATCCATCAACCTCAGCAACCTCAGCAACCTCAGCCGAGGATCAGCTGCACCGGATTCCGCTCCAGCAGCAGCACCGCGACGTCATCCGTCAGCGCCCCGCCGTTCAGCTCCTCGACCTCGGCGATCGCGCTGTCGACGAGCCGCCCCCGGGTGAGCCCGGCGGACTGGTGGTCGGCGATCAGGTCGGCCAGTCCGTCCTGGCCGAGGCGCCGCGACCCGGCCCCGACCCGGCCCTCGATCAGCCCGTCGGTGTAGAGCAACAGCCGCCAGCCGGGCTGGAGTTCGACCTCGTGGGCGGGCCAGGCGGCCCCGCCGTCGTGGCACGGCAGCAGGCCGAGGGCGGGCCCGGCGTGGTCGGATGGCAGGGTGATCGGGGCGTGGTCGCGGCCGAGCAGCAGCGGCGCCGGGTGCCCGGCGAGGTAGAGCCGGGCGCGTTCGCCGGTGCCGAGCGAGTCGAGGTCGGTGGTGCCGCCGGGCTCGATCACGAGCATGCAGAGCGTCGCGAAGATCTCGTCGCTGCGCCGTTCGTGCTCCAGCACGTGCTGGAGGGTGGTGAGCAGGGTCTCGCCGGTGAGGCCGGCGAAGACCAGGGTGCGCCACGCTATCCGGAGGGCGACGCCGAGCGCGGCCTCGTCGGGGCCGTGGCCGCAGACGTCGCCGATCACGACGTGGACGGTGCCGTCGTCGGTGCGCACGGCGTCGTAGAAGTCGCCGCCGAGCAGGGCGCGGCGGCGGCCGGGGCGGTAGCGCCGGGTGAAGGAGAGCCCGGCGCCGTCGAGCAGCGGGGTGGGCAGCAGGTGGCGCTGCAGCCGGGCGTTCTCCTGGCCGCGCAACTCGGCCTCGACCAGGCGGCGCTGGGACTCGTCGGCGCGCTTGCGTTCGACCGCGTAGCGCAGTGCGCGGGCCAGCAGCGGACCGTCGGTCTCGTGCTTGATCAGGAAGTCCTGGGCGCCCGCGGCGACGGCGGCGGCGCCGAGTTCGGCCCCGGCGGCGTCGGTGAGCACCACGACGGGGATGTGCGGGGCGCGGCGCAGCAGTTCGTGCAGGCCTTCCAGGCCGTCCGAGGGGTCGGACGGGTGCGACAGGTCGGCGGGGGAGGCCAGGTCGAGCAGGACGCAGCCGAAGCCGCCGCCGCGGGAGCGTCCGCGCCGGCTCGCGGGGGAGGACTGGGCGAGCAGCTGGGTGGCCTGTTCGAGGCCGCGGGCCCAGTGGATCTCGATGGAGGTGCCGCTGTCGGCGACCGCCGCCTTGATCAACTGGGCGTCCGAGGCGTCGTCCTCGATGACCAGGAGCCGCAGGGGCGCGGCGGCGCCGTCGGCGGGTCCGTCCCCGGGCGCGGGGGCGTGGCCGGCCCCGGCGGGGTGGGCGGGGCGGCGGGTGCCGTGCGCGGTCCGGGCCGGCTGCGAGCGGGGGTGGGGTATCGGGGGAGCGGCCGTGGTCGGACCGGTGGTGGCCGGGCGGGTACGGGCATGGCCGACGGGGGCGCCGTCGTGGGCGCCCGGCAGGTCCGCGGCACCAGGTGCCCGCCCGTCTCCCGTTGCGGGCATCGGTGGTTCCTCCCTTTCCCCGACTGCGTAACGGCCGGCGTCCGTCCGCAGTGCCCGCCTGGCACCGTGCGTCGGGGAACTTCTCGCGACCATAACGTGATCTCCGGGGATTTCTCTGGCCGACCGGCGCCGTTGTGGTTATTGCCACGCCGGTGGCGGTGTGGTGATCGGATTCGGACGACGGCTCGGATCCCGGCCCGACGGCTGCCGGACCGGTCCGGGGAAGGGGGTAGGTGGTGGTGACGCGGATCACCCTGGTCGAGGGTGACATCACGGCACAGGAGGTGGACGCGGTGGTGAACGCCGCCAACTCCTCGCTGCTGGGCGGCGGCGGGGTGGACGGCGCGATCCACCGCAGGGGCGGGCCGCAGATCCTGGAGGAGTGCCGCCGGCTGCGGGCCTCGCACTGGGGCAAGGGGCTGCCCACCGGGCAGGCGGTGGCGACCACGGCCGGGCGGCTGCCGGCCCGCTGGGTGGTGCACACCGTCGGGCCGGTGTACCTGGCGGAGGAGTACGAGGAGCGGGCTGGGCTGCTGGCCTCCTGCTATCGCGAGTCGCTGCGCACGGCGGCCGGGTTGGGCGCGCGCACGGTGGCCTTCCCGGCCGTGTCGGCGGGGATCTTCGGCTGGCCGCCGGCGGACGCGGCCCGGATCGCGCTCGGCACCGTCGCCGAGGTGCTGGGCGGCGGTGACGCGCTCGCGGGCGCGGAGCTGGCGGAGGTGCGGTTCGTGCTGTTCGGGGCGGAGATGTACGAGGTGTTCGAGCGGGCCCGGGAGGAGCTGCTCGGGCCGGGTGGCTGACGGGCGCGGTGCGCGCCGGTGCGCGCCGGGCGGCGTGTGGTGTCGCCGCCCGACGGTCTCCATCGTGGCGTGACGAGGCGTCAACACGCCAGAGATATTCGATAACTCGTTCGAGTGAAAGCCGCAGCGGAGGCGCGCGCCGCCCGTCCGACCGGACGGTGCGCGGTCCTACGGGGCCGCGACCCAGCCCGGGAGGTTCGGGAGCACGGCCTCGGCGACCCGCTGCACGACCGCGTCCTCGACCGCCCCGCCGTCCGGGCGGAAGACGGCGATCTCGAAGGCCCGGCCGGCGCCGTCCTTGGGGTCCTTCGCGATGACGAGGTTCCGCGACCTGGGGCTCGTGCCGTTCTTCGGGCCGAAGAACGTCACCGTCATGCCCTCGGTGGTCGCCGCGGGGTGGCCGAGGACGGTGACCCGGGTGTTGCCGGGGTGCTCCGAGGAGCCCACCGACCAGGCCGATCGGGAGGTCTCCGAGAGGCTGACGACGGTGTCCCGGAGGCGCACCTCCGCCCTCGCGTCCTTCCGGTCGTCGTCCAGGACGACTCCCCGACCGGCCTCGGCCGCCTGGTCGCCGGGCGTGCCGAGCAGCTCCGGCAGGTCGCGGCGGTTGAGCGCGGCGCAGAACGCCGCGTCGCCCGCCGGATCGCCTGCTGCCGTCTGCGGGCACCTCGCCGGCGCCGGGTGGGGCTTGAGCGCGTCCACCTGGGTCAGGGCCACCACCAGGCCGATGGCCAGGGCCGTCATGGCCGCCGCGGCGATGACCGCCTTGTTGTTCCGCCCGTCCGTCTCCACCGTGGACCGTCCCCCCGTACCGCCGGTCCTCGACCGTTCGAGCACCCCCAAGCGGAGATGATCTTACGGCGCCCGGTCGCTCCGGCCCGGGCCCGGTCGCCCGCTACGGGGCGAGCGCCGTCCAGGGCAGCGTGACCTCGCCCTGCCGCCACCGCCCGCGCGCGTCCACCAGCGGCCAGCTGCCCGCGAGCGCCGTGCAGGCCGCCACCCAGCGCTGCCGCGCCCCGAACGCCCCGTACGGCGCGGCCGCCGACCAGGCCCGGTCGAAGTCGGTCAGGAAGGCGTGCACCGGCCGCCCCGGCACGTTGTGGTGGATCAGCGCCTTCGGCAGCCGCTCGGCCAGGTCGGAGGGCCGGCCCAGGCCGCCCAGCCGGGCCGCGAAGGTCACCGTCCGGGGCCCCTCCGGCCCCAGCGCGACCCAGACGTGCCGCCGCCCGATCTCGTCGCAGGTGCCCTCGACCAGCAGCCCGTCCGGGGCCAGCCGGGCGCACAGCCGCTCCCACACCCCGGCCACCGCCGACTCGTCGTACTGCCGCAGCACGTTGGCCGCCCGGATCAGCTGGGCCGGCCGGCCGCCGTCCAGCGGCACCTCGAAGCCGCCGCGCCGGAAGGTGAGCAGCGGCGGCTCGGCGTACGGCAGCGCGGCCGCGACCCGTTCCGGCTCGATCTCGATCCCGACCACCCGGACGTCGGCCCGCACCGTGCGCAGCCGTCCGGCCAGCTCCACGGCCGTCCACGGCGCCGCGCCGTAGCCGAGGTCCACCGCCACCGGGGGCCGCTCGGCGGCGCGCAGTGCCCGGCCCAGGGTGTGGGCGATCCAGCGGTCCATCCGGCGCAGCCGGTTGGTGTTGGTGGTGCCCCGGGTGACCGTCCCGACCGGCCGTCCGGTCCGGCCGCGGGCGGGCGCGGCGGTCGCGGGATCGAAGGAGGCAGCCATGCCCAGAAGGGTAGTCGGCGGTCGCGGGGCCGGGCGTCCCCGGCCTGAGCTGCGCGGATGCCGCTCCGGCGGACCGGTCGCCGGGACCGGGAATGCCGGGCGGCCGCCGAGTGGTTGGCACACTGGTGGTGATGTGTGCCCGGACGGGGCAGCGCACACCGGACATGCGGCGGGCCCGTTCACGCGGACCGCCGAGACGGGCCGCACACGAGGAGGCAGTAGCCAGGTGATCCAGCACCCCGTCCGTTCGGTACGCCGTGCCCAGTCCGCGACGCCCGCGCGCGGCCGGCTCCAGTCGCTCGTCCCGGGCCGTCGCCGCCCGCGCCGGATAGCCATGCTCAGCGTGCACACCTCGCCGCTGCACCAGCCCGGCACCGGCGACGCCGGCGGGATGAACGTCTACATCGTCGAGCTGGCCAAACGCCTGGCCGAGCTGAACATCGAGGTCGAGGTGTTCACCCGGGCGATCTGCTCGGACGACGCGCCGACGGTCGAGCTGGCCCCCGGAGTGCTGGTCCGGCACGTCACCGCCGGTCCGTACGAGGGCCTGATCAAGGAGGACCTGCCGGCCCAGCTGTGCGCCTTCACCCACGGTGTGCTGCGCACCGAGGCGGGCCACCGCCCAGGCCACTACGACCTGGTGCACTCGCACTACTGGCTCTCCGGCCAGGTCGGCTGGCTGGCCGCCCAGCGCTGGGGGGTGCCGCTGGTGCACACCATGCACACCATGGCGAAGGTCAAGAACGCCGCCCTGGCCGAGGGCGACACGCCCGAGCCCCCGGCCCGGGTGATCGGCGAGACCCAGGTGGTCGAGGCGGCCGACCGGCTGATCGCCAACACCACCGAGGAGGCCGCCGAGCTGGCGCTGCACTACGCCGCCCGGCCGGACCAGCTGGCCGTCGTCCACCCCGGGGTCAACCTGGACGTCTTCCGCCCCGGCGGCCCGCGCGCCGGGGCCGAGGCCCGGGCGAGGCTGGGCCTGCCGCAGGACGCGGCGGTGCTGCTGTTCGCCGGGCGGATCCAGCCGTTGAAGGCGCCGGACGTGCTGCTGCGGGCGGTCGCCGCGCTGCTGGAGGCCCGTCCGGGGCTGCGCGAGCGCCTGGTGGTGCCGGTGGTCGGCGGGCCGTCCGGCACCGGGCTGGCCCGGCCGGAGAGCCTGCACAAGCTCGCCGCCCAGCTCGGCATCGGCGACGTGGTGCGGTTCCACCCGCCGGTCGGCCAGGACCGGCTGGCGGACTGGTACCGCGCGGCGACGGCCCTGGTGATGCCCTCGTACAGCGAGTCCTTCGGCCTGGTCGCGCTGGAGGCCCAGGCCTGCGGCACCCCCGTGGTGGCGGCCGCGGTCGGCGGCCTGCCGGTCGCGGTGCGGGACGGTGAGTCCGGCAGCCTGGTGCAGGGCCACGACCCGCTGGCCTGGGCACACGCGCTGGAGCCGTACGTCACCGACCCGGCGCTGGTCGCCCGGCGCGGGGCGGCGGCCGCCCGGCACGCGGCCGCCTTCGGCTGGGACACCGCCGCGGCCACCACCGCCGAGGTCTACGCCGGCAGTCTGGCCCGCCCGGCCGGCCGGCTGGCGGTGGCCCGGCGCCGGCTCGGGTAGGGCTGCGCCCCACCGGTACCGCCGAGTAACGTCACCCCCATGGCAATCCGCACCAAGGACGAGGCCCTCACCCTCCTGCGCACCGCCCTGGACGACGCCGGGGTGGCCTGGGAGCCGGCCGCCGCCGACCCGTACACCCTGGTGGCGACCCTCCCGGGCACCCGCAAGCTGAACACCGCCTGCGCGCTGCGGGTCGGCGACCACACCCTGTCGGTGAACGCCTTCGTGATCCGCCGCCCGGACGAGAACCACGAGGCCGTCTACCGCTGGCTGCTGGAGCGCAACACCCGGCTCTACGGCGTCGCGTACGCGGTGGACGCGCTCGGCGACGTCTACCTGGCCGGCCGGCTGCCGCTGGAGGCGCTCACCCCGGACACCGTCGACCGGCTGCTCGGGACGGTGCTGGAGAACGCGGACGAGCCCTTCAACACCCTGCTGGAGCTGGGCTTCGCCTCGGCGATCCGGCGCGAGTGGGAGTGGCGCACCAAGCGCGGGGAGTCCACCCGCAACCTGGCCGCCTTCGCCCACCTGGCCGCGCCGGCCGCCGACTGAACCGATTCACCCGACCGGCCCGGCGGGCGCTCAGGCGCCGGCCGGGGCCTTCGCCGGCTCCGCGGCGGGCGCCGCCACCTCGATCGCGGCCTCGGTGCGTCGGCGCCCCGCCGCACCGGTCCGGCGGGCCAGCGCCACGTACCCGAGCGCGGCGACCGTCCCGATCGCCCCGCAGACCGTCCACAGCACCGCCGGCCCGGCGTACTGCAGCAGCAGCCCGCCGCCCGCCGGGCCGAGGAGCGAGGCGAGCGACCAGGACAGCCCGTAGACGCCCTGGTAGCGGCCGCGTCCGTGGGTCGGCGCCAGCTCGGCGACCAGGCCCATCATCACCGGGGTGTGCAGGATCTCGCCGACCGTCCAGACCACCACCGAGAGCGCGAACAGCCAGGCCGAGGAGCCGGCCAGCGCGGCCACCCCGAAGCCCCAGCCGGTGAGCAGGCAGCTGGCGATCAGCATCCCGGTCCGTGAGCGGCCCTCCATCCACCGGGTCAGCGGGATCTGCAGGACCACGATCAGCAGCCCGTTCAGGCCGACGACCAGCCCGTACTGGGTGGACGAGATGCCGGAGGCGCCCATGTCCACGGCCAGCGTGGTGCTGCCCTGCTGGAAGACCAGGGCGACCAGCAGGGTCAGCCCGACCAGCGCCATGAAGGGGGCGTCCCGGAGCACGGTGAGCAGGCTGACCCCCGGCTCGGCGGGGTCCCCGGCCTTGCCGGGTACGGCCTGCGGCCTGGTCTCCGGGATCCGTATGAAGATCACCACGGCGCAGACCAGCGTGGTCAGGGCGTCCAGCAGGAAGAGCGTGAGGTAGCCGTGGGTGGCGATCAGGCCGGCCGCGGCGGAGGACAGGCCGAAGCCGATGTTGATCGCCCAGTAGTTCAGCGAGTACGCCCGGACCCGGTCCTCGGCCGGGACGAGGTCGGCGATGATCGCCGAGGTGGGCGGCCGGGTGGCGTTGTTGCACAGGCCGACCACGAAGGCCACCACGGCGATCGCCACCTGGCCGTCCATGAAGCCGAGCACGGCGGTGGAGGCCGCGGTGCCGAGCTGGGCGGCGACCAGGGTGGGGCGGCGCCCGATCCGGTCGGTGAGCACACCCGCGCCGATCGCCGAGATCGCCGAACCGGCGCCGAACAAGGAGGCCACCAGGCCCGCGTAGGAGGCCGAGTACCCCCGTTCGGCGGTCAGGTAGAGGGCCAGGAACGTCACCACGAACGCACCGAGCCGGTTCACCAGCGTGCTCACCCAGAGCCACCAGAACTGCCGCGGCAACCCGCCCACCGTCTCGCGAACCAGTCTTCGGATCCGGGGATTGGCGGCCAGGGCGACGAGCATGTGGGGGCTCCCGAGGGCGGGCGTCCGCTGAGCGGCGCGGGCAGGCCCGGCCGGCCGACGCAGGTAAGCGGCAGATAGCAGCGGCACACATTACCCACGCGCCCAAGGTCCCCACCAGGGGTTTTTCGGGCTCCACTAAGCTGGGGGCCATGGCTGACACGACGTACCGACTCATCCTGCTCCGTCACGGCGAGAGCCAGTGGAACCAGAAGAACCTCTTCACCGGTTGGGTCGACGTCGACCTCAACGAGAAGGGCGAGAAGGAGGCCGCTCGCGGTGGCGAGCTCCTGGCCGCCGAGGGCCTGTTCCCCGACGTGGTGCACACCTCGCTGCTGCGCCGCGCCATCCGCACCTCGCAGATCGCCCTGGACAAGGCCGACCGCCACTGGATCCCGGTCAACCGCAGCTGGCGCCTGAACGAGCGCCACTACGGTGCGCTCCAGGGCAAGGACAAGGCCCAGACCCTGGCCGAGTTCGGCGAGGAGCAGTTCCAGCTGTGGCGCCGCTCCTACGACACCCCGCCGCCGGTGCTCGCCGACGACGCCGAGTACTCGCAGGCCGGCGACGCCCGTTACGCCGACATCCCGAGCGAGCTGCGCCCGCGCACCGAGTGCCTCAAGGACGTCGTCGAGCGGATGCTCCCGTACTGGTACGACGCCATCGTCCCGGACCTGGCCGCCGGCAAGACCGTCCTGGTCACCGCCCACGGCAACAGCCTGCGCGCGCTGGTCAAGCACCTCGACGGCATCTCCGACGCCGACATCGCCGGCCTCAACATCCCGACCGGCATCCCGCTGGTCTACGAGCTGGACGCCGACTTCAAGCCGGTCGCCAAGGGCGGCCGCTACCTCGACGCCGACGCCGCCGCGGCCGCCATCGAGGCGGTCAAGAACCAGGGCAAGAAGTAACCCGCCTGCCGACGAGGCCCCGCTCCCGGTTCGCCGGGAGCGGGGCCCGTTTCGTTCAACCGGCCGGTGTGGGGCGGGAGTTGGGACAGGTTGGAAATGGTTCAGACCATTGACGGGCGGTGGCGCCGACTCCTACCGTGAGGGCACCGGGCTGGCGCAGGCATGCCAGGGATTCCCCCAGGTCCCGGCCGCCGCACTCCCAACGCGCGCGTCTGCGCCCCGGCGCACTCTCCATCCACCCCCACGGAGGAGCACCATGCGCACACGTCATCTGGTCGGGGCGGCCGTCGCCGCGCTCGCGATCCCGCTCACCCTGGCCCTCCCGGCCCAGTCGCACGGCTTCATCACCACGCCGCCCAGCCGCGCCGCGCTCTGCGACGAGAGCGCGAACGCCGTCCCGTGGGACTGCGGCGACATCCAGTGGGAGCCGCAGAGCGTCGAGGGGCCGAAGGGCTTCCCGGCCGGCGGACCCTCCGACGGCACCATCTGCGCCGGCGGCAACTCCCGCTTCGCCGAACTGGACGACCCGCACGGCGGCGCCTGGCCGACCACGCCGGTGTCCGCGGGCCAGCAGCTCACCTTCACCTGGAAGTTCACCGCCCGGCACGCCACCACCGACTTCCGGTACTACCTGACCAAGCCGGGCTACGACGCGAGCCGGCCGGTCACCCGGGCCGACCTCGAGCTGACGCCCTTCCTGACCGTCCCCTACGGCGGGCGGCAGGTGCCGGGCACGCTCAGCCACACCGCGACCGTTCCGAGCGGGCGCACCGGGCACCAGGTGGTCGTCGCGGTCTGGACGATCGCGGACACCGGGAACGCCTTCTACTCCTGCACCGACGTCCAGTTCTGACGTCCGGCTCCGACGGGTTCCGGCCCGGCCGAGCAGGCGTCCCGGGGTGCACGACCGCGCACCCCGGGACGCCTCGTCAGTCGTGCCTCAGTGGCCGCCGCAGCAGCCGCCGTCGGCGCCGCCGCACTGGCAGGGCGCGCCGGACTGGCAGCCGCAGCCGCAGCCGGGGCCGCAGCCGCAACCGGCCGCGAGGACGGGCAGCAGCTTCGGGGCGGGCGGCTCGACGGTGTGGTGGGCGGGTGCCGGTCGGGTCGGGTTGGCCTTCATCGAGCTCGTCCCTCCTAGTGACGGGAACACTCCGGTGCCCCCACCGTCGAGTGAAGCGGCCGTTCGGAGGGAGCGTCAACAGGCGCGCAGTGGTGGGGCGTCCGGAAATCCGTGCGCCCGCACCACCCTCGCGGCAGGTTTACTCACCCCTGGAGCTGAGCGGCTGTCACTCCGCCCCGGCTGCCCCGGCCGCCTCGGTGGCGGCCACGAACTCGGCCACGTGCTCGCCGGTCACCAGGTACACGACGCGCTTGGCGACGGACACCGCGTGGTCCGCGAAGCGCTCGTAGTAGCGGCCGACCAGGGTGATGTCGACGGCGGTCTCGATGCCGTGGTGCCAGCGCTCGTCGATCAGGTGCGACAGCAGCTCGCGGTGCAGGGCGTCGATCCGGTCGTCGTCCTGCTCCATCTCCAGCGCCTTGTCGACGTCCTTGGTGGCGATCACCAGGCCCGCCTTGGCGACCAGGCGCTGGGCGAGCTGGCCCATCTCCAGGACGGTGGAGTGCAGGTCGGCGGGCACCGCCGAGTCCGGGTAGCGCATCCGCGCGACCTTGGCGACGTGCCGGGCGAGGTCCCCGCAGCGCTCCAGGTCGGCGCTCATCCGCAGCGAGGTGACCACGATCCGCAGGTCGGTGGCGACCGGCTGCTGCCGGGCGAGCAGGTCGATGGCGCGGTTCTCGAGCTCGTGGTGGAGCTCGTTGATCTTCTCGTCGGCGGCGATCACGTTCTCCGCCAGCGCCAGGTCCGCGTCCAGGAGAGCGGTGGTGGCCCGGCCCAGGGCCGACCCGACCAGCCGGGCCATCTCGACCAGGCTGTCGCCGATCGCATCGAGTTCCTCGTGGTACGCGTCGCGCATGTTCTCTCCTCAGTAGCTGTGTCGGTGGCGGTGCCGACCGGTCAGCCCGTCCGACCGTCGTTCCGGTGTCCGGGTGACCGCTGCTGGTGGCGCGAATGGTACGCGCACACCCGAGACCGTGGCCGATGTTCGGCACACCGATCTCTCCCACACGGGCTGCGTGGCCAACTCTGTGCCGTTCGGGCGACGGCGCACGGCCGGTGCGGTGAATCGGCAGCTACGTGGAGGTGAATTCTCGGCAACGCATGGTCGATGCCTTGATCCAGCCCTTGGGGAGTGGCCAGGTCGTGCGCTTACGCTGGCCACATGGACGTGAACGTGGCCGCTGCCGCTGCCTGCGCCATAGCCGGGCTCGGTGTCGGCCTCACCGCCTCCATCGCCTTCCGCTGGAGCGAGCGCGAGCAGGCCAAGGGTAAATACACCAGCGGCAAGCAGTACGGCCGGTACCAGACGCTGGGCACCGGCACCCCGGAACCCCCGCTGCCGCCGGGGGTCGACACCGTGCTCTCGGTGCTCCGCTCCTGCGCGATCGTGCTGGGCGAGGGCGACGAGGTGGTCAAGGCCAGCTCGGCCGCGTACGCGATGGGTCTGGTGCGCGGCGGCGCGGTCGCCGTGGACCAGATGCTCGCGCTGGCCCGCGCCACCCGCCGGGACGGCGAGATCCGGCAGGTGGAGCTGGAGGTGCCCCGCCCCGGCGCGGCCCGCGCGGCCGAGCCGCTCGCGGTCTCCGTCCGGGTCGCCCCGCTGGGCTCCCGGCTGGTGCTGGTGCTGGTCGAGGACCAGACCGAGCGCCGCCGGGTGGAGGCCGTCCGCCGGGACTTCGTGGCCAACGTCAGCCATGAGCTCAAGACCCCGGTCGGTGCGCTGTCGCTGCTCTCCGAGGCGGTCGCCGACGCCTCCGACGACCCGGAGGCGGTGCAGCGCTTCGCCGGCCGGATGCAGGTCGAGGCGACCCGCCTGGCCAGCCTGGTGCAGGAGATCATCGACCTCTCCCGGGTCCAGGACGACCGGCTGATGGTCGATCCGGAGCCGGTCGCGGTGGACGAGCTGATCGCCGAGGCGATCGACCGCTGCCGCCAGCAGGCCGCCGCCAAGCAGATCCTGATCGCGGCCGGCGGGATCGCCGGGCTCTACCTGCACGGCAACCGCGGCCAGCTCGCCGCGGCGCTCGGCAACCTGGTGGAGAACGCCGTCAACTACAGCCCGCCCCGCACCCGGGTGGCCATCGCCACCCGCCGGATCTCCAGCGCCGCCGCGCTCGGCGAGGCGGACGGCGAGCTGATCGAGATCTCGGTCACCGACCAGGGCATCGGCATCTCCGAGAAGGACCGCGAGCGGGTCTTCGAACGCTTCTACCGGGTCGACCCGGCCCGCTCCCGGCAGACCGGCGGCACCGGCCTCGGCCTGTCCATCGTCAAGCACGTCGCCGCCTCGCACGGCGGCACCGTCTCGGTGTGGAGCGTCGAGGGCCAGGGTTCGACCTTCACCATCCGCCTGCCCGCCGGCCAGGCCCCCGAGGACGCCTCCGACGAGGACTTCGACGACGACCTGGACGAGGACTTCGGCGACGACCTCGGCGACGACCTCGACGCCGCCGACGCCCGGCCGGACCACGACGAACCCCGCAGCGCCCGCCGCGACGAGCCCGGTGCCGACACCGCCGGGCCCGCCACGGCACCCCGGACCCGCACCGCGGACCGCACCCACCGTGCGGCCCGTTCGCTCCCCGCCGGGGAGCGGGAACAACCCCTGTCAAAGACAACCCAGCTTGCCCCGGAGGCCTGATCGTGACCCGAGTACTGGTGGTCGAGGACGAGGAGTCGTTCAGCGACGCCCTCTCGTACATGCTCCGCAAGGAGGGCTTCGAGGTGGCCGTCGCCGCGACCGGCCCCGACGCCCTGGAGCAGTTCGAACGCAACGGTGCCGACCTCGTCCTGCTCGACCTGATGCTCCCGGGCCTGCCGGGCACCGAGGTCTGCCGCCAGCTCCGGGTGCGCTCCAACGTGCCGGTGATCATGGTGACCGCCAAGGACAGCGAGATCGACAAGGTCGTCGGGCTGGAGATAGGCGCTGACGACTACGTGACCAAGCCGTACTCCACCCGGGAGCTGGTCGCCCGGATCCGCGCGGTGCTGCGCCGCCGCGGCGAGGACGGCGGCGCGGGCGACAACGGCGGCGGCCCGGGCGCCCTGGAGGCGGGCCCGGTCCGGATGGACGTCGACCGGCACGTGGTGACGGTGGACGGCGCCAAGGTCGACCTGCCGCTCAAGGAGTTCGACCTGCTGGAGATGCTGCTGCGCAACGCGGGCCGGGTGCTCACCCGCATGCAGCTGATCGACCGGGTGTGGGGCGCGGACTACGTCGGCGACACCAAGACCCTGGACGTCCACGTGAAGCGCCTGCGGGCGAAGATCGAGCCCGACCCGGGCGCGCCGCGCTACCTGGTCACGGTCCGCGGCCTGGGCTACAAGTTCGAGCCGTAAACCGCGGGCCCGCGAGGACGCTGACGTGGAAGGCCCTCACCGGCGGTCGCCGGCGGGGGCCTTCCGCGTTCCCGCGCTGCCATCGAGACGTACGAGAGCCTCCCGCGGGCCCCGGTAGGGCCGACGGGAGGCTCTCGCGCACTGCGTCAGGGGTGCGCCCGGTCAGGAGCGCGCCGCGTCAGTGGGCGGCCGGCGCGGTGCTGCCGGCGACCGGGGCACCCGGGGTGGCCGGCGTGGTGGCGCCGGTGGCCGGGGTAGCCGGGGCGGTGGCGCCGGTGGCCGGCGTGGTGGCACCCGCGGCGGGGGTGGCCGGGGCGGTTGCGGCCGGGGCGGTCGCGGCGGGGGAGCCGGTCTTGGCGGGCACGGCCGCCGGGGTCGGACCGAAGCCCTTGTAGAGGCCCTTGTCCGAGTCCGGGCTGACGCCGGCCTGGGCGTCGACCTTCTGGCCGTCCTTGAAGGCGAAGGTGGTGTTGGCGAAGCCGCCGATGTGGACGGCCGCCGCGCTCAGCGAGGCGGACGGGTTGCCCTGGCCGCCGATCGCCACCGAGCTGCCGGCCGGGATGACGATGCTGGACTGCGGGGCACCCGCGGCGTCCGCGAAGGTGGCGGAAGCGTTGCCGACGGTGATCGACTGCAGCTCGGCCGGGGTGGTCGCCGTGTTGGAGATGTTCACGACCACGTTGGCGGGGCCGGTGTAGTCACCCGAGGTGCCGACCCCGGTGACGATCACGATGTTGTTCAGTCGAAGGTTCGTCCCAAGGGTCGCCGCCGCGTTGTCCGGCTTGATCTGCAGGGTGTCCGGCGTGTTGCTGGCTGCGCAGGAGGACAGCGAGGCGATGGCGAGGGCGGCGATGGCGGCGATGCTGCCGCGTCGAAGGCTGCGGCTCATGCGGCGGCTACTCCTAGGTCACGTGTCGACAGGTCAGGTCTCAGATTATCGACCTCACTTATGCGCTCCTCACGGGGTGGTCCCCGTGTCGCACTCCCGGGGCCCCACGGGGGCCGTCCGGCCGTACTCGTGGCATGGACCGGTCACCAGCAGGACAAGCTTCGACCAAGATCGAATAACGATCGGGTTACGGTCCGCAACGGGGCGAAAGCTCAAGATCCAATCATGCTTGCGGGGGTGTTGCGCAAGGGTTTCGTCGGACCTCGGAACCGCCTCCGACCTGCGGGAAGCCCCTCTCGAACATCGGTCGCAGCACGTCACGGGGGTCCTTGTCAAGCCCCGGTACCGGCCCTGACCTGCGAAAACGCCCTTCGGGTGGGTCGCAAGGCGTGTTATTCTGGAAAGCCACGGAAGGGGTCCTGTCACATGACGTTCAAGGTTGGCGACACGGTGGTCTACCCCCATCACGGGGCCGCGCTGATCGAGGCCATCGAAATTCGCCAGATCAAAGGTGTGGACAAGACCTACCTGGTGCTCAAGGTGCAGCAGGGAGACCTGACGCTCCGCGTGCCCGCCGAGAACGCGGAGTTCGTCGGCGTGCGCGATGTGGTCGGCCAGGAGGGTCTGGACCGGGTCTTCGAGGTGCTCCGCGCACCGTACACCGAAGAGCCGACCAACTGGTCCCGTCGCTACAAGGCGAACCTGGAGAAGCTCGCCTCGGGCGACGTTATCAAGGTCGCCGAGGTCGTGCGCGACCTCTGGCGTCGCGAGCGCGAGCGCGGCCTCTCGGCCGGCGAGAAGCGGATGCTCGCGAAGGCGCGCCAGATCCTCGTCAGCGAGCTCGCGCTGGCGGAGAACACCAACGAGGACAAGGCGGAGACGCTGCTCGACGAGGTCCTCGCCTCGTAGTGCGGTCGGGCTTCCGCCCATCGCCCACAGCGCCCGGTGCCGGCGTGCCGCTCCCAGGACGAACCGTCCGGGGGTGGTGCAGTGGCACTCCGGGCGCTGAGGCGTGTCCGGACGACGCCCCCCACCCGAGCCGGTCCAGGCCTGCAAGACCGTTTCTGCGCAGTTGTGCGGCGGGCAGTGGACCAGTCGTTCTTCGGAAGGGGCCCCCGCGCCCGCCGGGCACGCCAAGGCCATACCCACTTCGCCGAAGGAGTGAAACCTGAACGCGTCAGCAGCAGTCGCAGCAGCAGTGGTGCCCGCCGCCGGACGCGGTGAACGGCTGGGGCCAGGGGCCCCGAAGGCCCTGCGGGAGCTGGGCGGAGTGCCGCTCCTGGTGCACGCCGTACGGGCACTCGCCCGCAGCCGGGCGGTCGGCCTGGTCGTGGTCGCCGCGCCCGCCGACGGGGTGGCCGAGGTGGTCGCCCTGCTGGACGGCCACGGGCTGGACGGCAAGGACTTCCGGGTGGTGGCCGGCGGCGCGACCCGCCAGGAGTCGGTCCGGCTCGGCCTGGCGGCGATCCCCGAGGATGTCGAGATCGTGCTGGTGCACGACGCGGCCCGTCCGCTCGTCCCGGTCGAGGTGGTGGACGCCGTCGCGGCCGCCGTCCGGGCCGGGGCTCCGGCGGTGGTGCCCGCGGTGCCGCTGGCCGACACCGTGAAGCGGGTGGAGCCGAACCCGGGCCGCCCCGAGCCGGTGCTCGACACGCCCGAGCGGGCCACCCTGCGCGCGGTGCAGACCCCGCAGGGCTTCGACCGGGCCACTCTGGTCGAGGTGCACGCCAAGGCACTGGCCGAGGAGGCCGCCGGCGGCGCCGACGCGGTGCCCGTCACCGACGACGCCGGACTGGTGGAGCGCTACGGCGGCACGGTCGTCGTGGTGCCCGGCCACGAAGAGGCGTTCAAGGTCACCCGTCCGTTGGACCTCGTGCTCGCCGAGGCCGTACTCGCCCGCCGGAGGGCCGCCGATGACTACTGAGCCCCTGATCCCCCGGGTGGGGATCGGCACCGACGTGCACGCCTTCGAGGCCGGCCGCCCGCTGTGGGTCGCCGGACTGGAGTGGCCGGACGCCGGGGACGGGCTGGCCGGGCACTCGGACGCCGACGTGGCCGCGCACGCCTCCTGCGACGCGCTGTTCTCGGCCGCCGGGATCGGCGACCTGGGCGCCCACTTCGGCACCGACCGCCCGGAGTGGTCCGGTGCCTCCGGGGTGAAGCTGCTCGGCGAGGCGGCCCGGCTGGTGCGCGAGGCCGGCTTCGAGATCGGCAACATCGCGGTCCAGGTGATCGGGGTCCGGCCGAAGATCGGCAAGCGGCGGGCCGAGGCGCAGGCCGCGCTGTCCGAGGCGGCCGGTGCGCCGGTCTCGGTCTCCGGCACGACCACCGACGGCCTGGGCCTGACCGGCCGGGCCGAGGGGCTGGCCGCGATCGCCACCGCCCTGGTGTACGAACGGCGTTGAGCCGTTCACCGGTTGCCGGCCGGTCGCCCGGTCGGAAATAGCCGGCTGTTGACGGGTGTTCACCCAATGTCGCAGGGGCCCGGATCGGTAGGGTTCGGTCCGGGCCCGCGCGGAGCTCCCCTCGGGTCGTACCGTCGCCGACGAGAAGAGGTTCCCGATGACTTCCCAACTCTCCGACCGCGCCAAGGCGTTGATCGACGGCAAGAGCTTCGCCGTGGTCTCCACGATCCAGCCGGACGGCAGCCCCCAGTCCTCGGTGGTCTGGGTCAAGCGGGACGGCGACGACATCCTGTTCTCCACGGTGGAGGGCCGCCGCAAGCACCTCAACCTGGTGAAGGACCCGCGGGCCTCGATCCTGATCAACCCGCCGGAGAGCCCGTACGAGTACCTGGAGGCCCGCGGTTCGGTGACGCTGACCACCGAGGGCGGCCGGGAGCTGATCAACGAGCTGGGCTTCAAGTACCGCGGTGAGCAGGAGTACGGGTTCGACGGTCCGGACGACGTCCGGGTGGTCGTCCGGCTCACCCCGCGCAAGGTGGTCGGCAACATCTGACCGGCCGGACGGGCCGCGATTCCCCGGGGCGGCCCCGCCGTTCCCCGGGGAATGCCCGGTCCGTTCCCGGTTAATGTCGCGGGGCACCCCCCGCCGCCCACTACGCTTGACGCTGTGAGCATTCGTCTGTACGACACCAGCACCCGCCAGGTACGCGACTTCGTCCCGCTTGTACCGGGTTGTGTCTCGATCTACCTGTGCGGCGCTACCGTCCAGTCGGCGCCACACATCGGGCACATCCGGTCCGGCCTCAACTTCGACATCATGCAGCGGTGGTTCGCCTACCGCGGCTACCAGGTGACCTTCGTCCGCAACGTCACCGACATCGACGACAAGATCATCGCCAAGGAGCGCGAGCTCGGCACGCCGTGGTGGCAGATCGGCTACGAGAACGAGCGCGCCTTCAACGACGGTTACAGCGCGCTCGGCTGCCTGCCGCCGACCGTCGAGCCGCGGGCCACCGGGCACGTGCCCGAGATGATCGAGATGATGCAGGGGCTCATCGAGAAGGGCCACGCCTACGCGGTCGACGGCAACGTCTACTTCGACGTGAAGTCGTACCCCGACTACCTCGCGCTCTCCAACCAGAAGCTCGCCGACCTGCGCCAGCCCGAGGGCGAGGGCGAGACCGGCAAGCGCGACCAGCGCGACTTCGCGATGTGGAAGGCCGCCAAGCCGGGCGAGCCGAGCTGGGAGACCCCGTGGGGCCGCGGCCGTCCCGGCTGGCACCTGGAGTGCTCGGCGATGGCGCACAAGTACCTGGGCCCGGCCTTCGACATCCACGGCGGCGGGCTGGACCTGATCTTCCCGCACCACGAGAACGAGATCGCCCAGTCCAAGGCCTACGGCGACGACTTCGCGGCCTTCTGGGTGCACAACGCCTGGGTCACCATGGCTGGCGAGAAGATGAGCAAGTCGCTCGGCAACTCGGTGCTGGTCTCCGAGATGGTCCGGGCGTGGCGGCCGATCGTGCTCCGCTACTACCTGGGCGCCGCGCACTACCGCTCGATGATCGAGTACAGCGAGGACGCGCTGCGCGAGGCCGAGGCCGGCTTCGGCCGGATCGAGGGCTTCATCCAGCGGGCCGTCGAGCGCTGCGGCAAGGTCGACGCGGCGCCCGAGGTGCCCTCGGCCTTCGCCGAGGCGATGGACGACGACTTCGGCGTCCCGCAGGCGCTGGCCGTCGTGCACACCGCCGTCCGCCAGGGCAACAGCGCCCTGAACGCGGACGACAAGGAGAGCGTGGTGGCGCGACTGGCCGAGGTCCGTGCGATGCTCGGTGTACTGGGTCTCGATCCGCTCGACCCGCAGTGGGCCGGGGCGGAGCGCGGCGAGGACCTCCACGGCGTGGTCGACTCGCTGGTCCGTCTGGTCCTGGACCAGCGGCAGGCGGCGCGCCAGCGCAAGGACTTCGCCACTGCGGACGCCATCCGCGACCAGCTCGGCCTGGCCGGGCTGGTGATCGAGGACACCCCGTCCGGCCCGCGCTGGACGATCAACAACCAGTAACCCCATCTGACGATCGGGGTGATGGGTGGGCCGTACCGGACCGGTGCGGCCCTCCCGCATGACGTAGCGCATGCCGTCGACCGCCGCCGCACCGAGCGGAGCGGCCGGGCATGCCGGACAGACAGGAAGTACAGCCATGGCCGGCAACAGCCAGCGCAGGAACCGCCGCAACCCCGGATCGAAGAAGGGTGCGTCTGTCGGTACCGGCGGGCACAGCCGGAGGGCACTGGAGGGCAAGGGCCCGACCCCGCCCGCTGAGGCGCGCAAGGGCCACCCCAAGCAGCGCGCCGCCAACGCCGCGATCAAGCGCGAGCGGGACGCCAAGGCCCGGGCCGGCATGCGCCGGGCCGGTGCCGGCGGCCGGGGCGGCCGCGGCGGCGCGGGCAGCGCCGAGCTGGTCTTCGGCCGCAACTCGGTGGTCGAGGCGCTCCAGGGCGACGTGCCGGCCAACGCGCTGTACGTCCAGCAGTTCATCGACACCGACGACCGGGTGCGCGACGCCTTCCAGGCCGCCAACGAGCGCGGCATCCCGCTGATGGAGGCCCCGCGCGCCCAGCTGGACCAGATGACCGGCGGGATGAACCACCAGGGCCTGGTGCTGCAGGTCCCGCCGTACGAGTACGCCCACCCCGAGGACCTGCTCGGCGAGGCCGCCGACGCCGGCCAGGACGCGCTGATCATCGCGCTGGACGGGGTCACCGACTCGCGCAACCTCGGTGCCGTGGTCCGCTCCGCCGCCGCCTTCGGCGCGCACGGCGTGGTCATCCCCGAGCGCCGTGCGGCCGGGATGACCGCCGGTGCCTGGAAGACCTCCTCCGGTGCCGCCGCCCGGCTGCCCGTCGCCCGCGCCACCAACATGACCCGCACCCTGGAGGCCTACCAGAAGGCCGGCCTGATGGTCGTCGGCCTGGCCGCCGACGGCGAGGCCGAGCTGGGCGACCTGGAGCTGCTGACCGGCCCCGTGGTGATCGTCGCGGGCAGCGAGGGCAAGGGCCTGTCCCGCCTGGTCTCCGAGACCTGCGACATGCGGGTCCGGATCCCGATGAGCGGCCTGACCGAGTCGCTGAACGCCGGTGTCGCGGCGGGCATCGTGCTGTACGAGGCCGCCCGTCTGCGCGCCAAGCGCTGATTCCGGCAAGCACGGACGGACCCCCGTCCGCAGGAGATCTTCTGAATTCTCCGCGATCCGAGTGAAAAGCGATCGGGCCCGACCGGGTCCGATCGCTTTTCTCATGATCACTTCAAGTATGCGCCGGACATCCACTCGGGAGAGTGTCCTAAGCGGCCGTCACCCGGTTAGACGGGCGTGGACGTGGACACCAGAACACCGCGGCGCCCCCTGTTCGGCGGGGGCAGCACCGGGATAGAGGCGGGCCCCGGGATCGACACCGTCAAGGTGCCGTCGGACCCCGCGCGCCTCAGCAGCACCCAGGCGAGCTTCCGACTCCGGCTCGGCACCCCGGTGGCGCCGCTGATCGACGCCCCGGCGGGACTGCTGTCCACCGGCGCCGCGTTCGGCGACCCGTACGCCAACCAGGGCCTGATCCGCCGTCCGCTGGTCACCCCGCAGGTCGTGGTACCGGCCTCCGCCGTCCCGGCGCTGGCCGGCGCCGGGGGCGGGGGCGCCGGCAGCGCGCAGCGCCGCAAGGGCCGGGTCACCGCCGTCACCTGGACCGGCCAGGCGGCCCCCGGCGACCTCGCGGCCACCCGGCTCCTGGAAGCCGTGCGGACCAACGGCACGCCCGGCGGCGCCGGCCCCGACGACGCGGACACCCAGGTGCTGCCCGCCTACGCGGGCGCCCGGACCGTCCCCCGCCAGCCGCGCGAGGGCAGCGGCACCGCCACCGACGCCGGCGTCGGCCCGGTCGGCGAGCCGCACGGCTGGACCCCCAGCGGCGAACTGCCGGAGGTCTCCGCCGCCGCGGCGGCCGACGGCAAGCAGCCCTGGTACCCCGGCCGCCGGGTCGACCTCGGCCTGGTGCTGCTGCCGCTGCGCGCGGTGCTCGGCTCGCTCTCCGTCTACGCCGGGTTCAGCAAGCTCTGCGACCCGGTGTACTTCGACGGCGGCGAGCGCGGCTCCATGATGCGCTGGCTCTCCTCGCTGCACCCGTGGAAGGTCGCCGAGCCGCTGCTCGCCTTCGCGATGGCGCACCCCGTCGGCGCCGGCCTGGTGGTGTCGTTCACCGAGATCGTGGTCGGCGTGCTGACCGTCCTCGGCCTGTGGCAGCGGCTCGCCGCCGGGGCGGCCATGCTGCTCTCCGCCGCGCTGCTGTTCACCGTCAGCTGGCGGGCCGTCCCGGTCTACGACACCCCCGACCTGATCTTCCTCGCGGCCTGGAGCCCGCTGCTGATCGCCGGGGCGCCGTTCGCCTCGCTCGACGGACGGCTCAACCTGGAGGCCTGGCGCCGGATCGGCACCGGCGCCCCCGGTGCGCTGCGCCGCCGGGTGCTGCGCCGCGGCGCGGTCGTCACCACCGTCGTGGTCGGCCTCACCCTGCTGCTCGGCTCGATGCTCGGCGCGGCCGTCCGCACCGGCGGGCGCCCGCACCAGGAGCCCGGCCGCCCGTCCGGCGAGTACGGCACCCCGGTCTGGCCGTCCGGCAGCCCGTCCGGCGCGCCCGGCGGCCAGGGCACGTCCACCCAGCCCGCCGCTCCTCGCCCGGCCACCCCCACGCCGAGCGCCGGCACGCCGTCCACCACCCCCACCCCCGCCAAGTCGGCCGGGGCGACGCCCAGCGGCAAGCACTCCGGCAAGCCCGAGACCGGCGGCTCCTCCCCGGCGCCCGCCGCCCCGTCCGCCGGGTCCGGCTCCGCGCCCGCCCAGCGGACCCCGGCCCCCGGCGGCTCGGGCAACGCGCCCAAGCCCAGCCCGAGCAACGGCTCCGGGCTGCTCGGCGGGGTGCTGGGCAGCGGTCCGGTGCTGGGCAGCGGGCCGCTGGCCGGCCTCTCCGGCGGCGAGGGCGGTGGACAGGCCGGTGGGCAGTCCGGCGGGCAGTCCTCCCGTCCGGGGACGCCGACCGCCACCTGAGGCCGCCGGACGCGCTACGGCCGGGTGCTCCGTGGGGGAGCACCCGGCCGTTGTGCTGCTGCTCGGCGGTTCCTCGGGCCTCGGGGCTCGTGCTTCGGGGCTCGGGCTTCGGGGCTCGGGCTTCGGGCTTCGGGGCTCAGGACGGGGGACGGCCCGGTCGGTCGTCAGCGGGAGCTGTCGCGGTAGGCGGCGAGCTCCTTGGCCGCCTCGGTGAGGTCCTTCGCGGTGTCGATCGCCCGCCAGTACACGCCCTGCGGCAGCTGGTACCCGGCGAGCCGCTTGCTGCGGGCGAGTTGGGGGAAGGTGGTGCGCTCGTGGTCGCCCACGTCCGGCAGCAGCTCGGCGAACTCCGGGCTGAACACGTACAGGCCGGCGTTGATCAGGAAGGGCGAGGGCGGGGCCTCGATGAAGTCCAGCACGTTGCCGAACTGGTCGGTCTCCACGGCGCCCCACGGGATCCGCGGCCGGGCCAGCGCGAGGGTCGCGACGGCGTCCCGCTCGTGGTGGAAGGCGGCCATGTCGCGCAGGCTGAACCGGGTCCAGATGTCGCCGTTGGTGGCGTACCAGGGCTCGTCCGGGCGCGGCAGCGCCTTCGCCGCGTACTTGAGCCCGCCGCCGCGCCCCAGCGGCTCGGCCTCGACCACCGTGCGCACCCGCAGCGGCAGGTCGGCCTTGTCGAGCCACTCCTCCAGCACGTCGGCCAGGTGCCCGCAGGACACCACGACGTCGGTGACGCCCTCGGCGGCCAGCCAGGCCAGCTGGTGGCCGAGGATCGGCGTGCCCGTCCCCGGGATCTCGACCAGCGGCTTGGGGCGGTCGTCCGTGTAGGGGCGCAGCCGGGAACCCTGGCCGCCGGCCAGGATCACGGCCTGGGTGACGGGCGTCGTGGTCGGCCTGGGCTGCTGGGGCTGCTGGGCTTGCGGGGACGTGAGGTCGGCGGTGGTGCCGGAGTCAGCGGTCATGGCTGAACAATAGGGCGCCCGAAGGGGGTTGGCGCCTCGGGCGGACCGCTCGCCCGACGACGCCCTCGGCCGACGACGCTGTTGGCCGACCTGGGAGCCGTCAGCCGTCCGGGAAACCGTCAGCGCTCCGGGAACCGTCAGCGCTCCGGGAACCGTCAGCCGACGACGCCAGCCGCGAAGGAGCCGTCGCAGACCGGGCGGGCGAAGGACCGGGCCCGCTGCACGTCGCCCTGGTACTTGCGGACCGCCGCCTTGCCCAACTCGGTGGCCAGCGAGGTGCAGTACGGCGTCAGCGAGGGCTGCTCGCGCATCGAGCGCTCCAGCAGGTCCAGCGCGGCGGACGGGTTCTTGGCGCGCAGCTCGTCCAGCAGCGCCACCCGCAGTGACTCCTGCGGGGCGAGCCCGTCGGTCTTGGTGGCGGCCGTGGACGACCGCCCGATGCCTGCGCCGTCGCCGCTGGAGGCCGCCACGACCTGCTGGTCGAGCGCGGTCGGCGGTGCCCACGGGACGCGGGTCACGGCGAGGGTGCCGGTGGTCACCAGGACGACCGGCAGGGTCAGGGCGACGGTCTGGCCGATACGGCGCACAAGCTGCTTCACCCTCAGGAGAGTAGCGGTGGGTAGGCCCCGGATCGCCCTCCGTCACGCCATCGAGTGACAGGGTGTCCGGGTTCGTCTCTGCACCGTGTTGACGTGGGGGTGTACGGACGGAGCCCGTCGGACCGCGATCGGTCCGACGGGCTCCGCAGCTGCCCCGTGCGGGGGCGGCGCTCAGGGCGTCAGCGGCCCAGGCGGGCGCCGGTGCTGGTGGAGAAGACGTGGGTCTCCTCGGCGGTCGGCACGACGTGGACGGTCTCGCCGCGGGCCGGGATCTGGCGGCCGGGCACGCGGACGACCAGGTCCTTGTCCACGCCGCCGATCTGGGTGGTGCCGTAGACGAAGCCGTCCGAGCCGAGCTCCTCGACCACGTTCACGGTCACGGCGACACCCTCGATGCCGCCCGCCGGGACGATCTGGAAGTGCTCGGGGCGGATGCCGACGGTCACCGTCTTGTCGGTCGCGGCGCCGGCCAGGTCCTCGCGGGAGATGTTGACCACCGAGCCGCCGAACTTCACGCCGCCGTCCACCAGCGGCACCTCGACCAGGTTCATGGCGGGCGAGCCGATGAACCCGGCCACGAACAGGTTCGCGGGCTTGTCGTACATGTTGCGCGGGGTGTCGACCTGCTGGAGCAGACCGTCCTTGAGCACCGCGACCCGGTCGCCCATGGTGAGCGCCTCGGTCTGGTCGTGGGTGACGTACACCGTGGTGATGCCCAGGCGGCGCTGCAGGCCGGCGATCTGGGTGCGGGTCGAGACGCGGAGCTTGGCGTCCAGGTTCGACAGCGGCTCGTCCATCAGGAAGACCTGCGGCTGGCGGACGATCGCCCGGCCCATCGCGACGCGCTGGCGCTGACCGCCGGACAGCGCCTTCGGCTTGCGGTCCAGGTAGTCGGTCAGGTCGAGGATCTTCGCCGCCTCCTCGACCTTGGTGCGGATGTCCGCCTTGTTCACGCCGGCGATCTTGAGCGCGAAGCCCATGTTCTCGGCGACGGTCATGTGCGGGTAGAGCGCGTAGTTCTGGAACACCATCGCGATGTCCCGGTCCTTCGGCGGCAGGTGGGTGACGTCCCGGTCGCCGATCCGGATCGCGCCGCTGTTGACGTCCTCCAGGCCGGCCAGCATGCGCAGGCTGGTCGACTTGCCGCAGCCCGAGGGGCCGACCAGCACGAGGAATTCGCCGTCCGCGATCTCCAGGTCCAGCGCGTCCACCGACGGCTTGGTCGCCCCGGGGTAGACGCGGGTCGCCTGGTCGTACGTGACAGAAGCCATGGTCGTTCTCTCCTTCACCGGCAGGAACGTGCCGGACGATCCGAGTAAAGGGGGGTTCGTTCGTCTCCGTCGGCCCGTCAGTGGTCTGAACCACCATCGCGCCGACTCCCGGCGACGCTACCTGCGCTTCGACCGCTTGTCAGCCCCCGCAGCCCGCTTTTCCGCATCGGTTCCATCACGCCCACCCACCCCGCCAACCCCGGGATATCCCCCCACCCCACCACCCCGGCCCGGTAGACTGCCCCCGGTGCCGCCGTGATCCATCGCGGACGGCCACCGTGCCTCCTTAGCTCAGCTGGCCAGAGCACCGCTCTTGTAAAGCGGGGGTCGTCGGTTCGAACCCGACAGGGGGCTCAGTAGCGGGAGCGTGGGAAGGGCCGGTCCGGGTGGGCCGGCCCTTCGGCGTTGGTGGGGGTGGGTCAGTCGGTGGGGAGGGTGAGGGTGGCGACGGCGCCGCCGGTGGGGTGGTTGGTGAAGGTGAGGGTCGCGCCGATGACGCGGGTGTGGCCGGTGGCGATGGTGAGGCCGAGGCCGTGGCCGCGGCCGCGTTCCGGGGCGTTGGTGCGGAAGCGCTGGGGGCCGTGGTGGAGGAGGTCGTCGGGGTAGCCGGGGCCGTGGTCGCGGACGGTGATGCGGCGGCCGTCGACGTGGAGTTCGACCGGGCCGGCGCCGTGGCGGTGGGCGTTGAGCAGCAGGTTGCCGAGGATGCGGTCGAGGCGGCGCAGGTCGGTGCGGACCTGCTGGCCGGCGGTGCCGGCGGTGATCCCGACGGTGACGTCGAGGCCGGTGAGGGTGACGGTGCGGCGGACGGCGCGTTCCAGCGGGACGGCGGAGAGGTCGGGGGATTCGACGTCGGCGTCCAGGCGGGAGACCTCCAGGAGGTCCTCGACCAGGGCGCGCAGGGCCTGGACCCGGTTCTGCACCAGTTGGGTGGGGCGGCCGGGCGGCAGCAGTTCGGCGGCGGTGACCAGGCCGGTGAGCGGGGTGCGCAGTTCGTGGGCGACGTCGGCGGTGAAGCGCTGCTCGTCGGCGAGGCGGCGGTGCAGGGTGCGGGACATCAGGTCGACGGCGGCGGCGAGGTCGGCGACCTCGTCCTTGCCGTCGACGAGTTCGCCGATCCGGGTGTCGGTGCCGCCGGCCGCGATGCCGCGGGCGGCGGTGGCGGCGGTGCGCAGGCGGCGGCTGATCCGGTCGGCGACGAGCACACCGGCCAGCACGGTGGTGAACACCGCGGCGACCACGGTGATCAGGATGATCCGGTCCAGGTCGGCGATCGCCCGGCGGTCCTGGGTGAAGTCCACCCGGACGGAGAGCACCCCGCCCTGGACCGGGCCCGCCGCCCACATCGACTCGCCCTGCCGGTCGGCGGCCAGGAGCGAGCCCTGTCGGCCGGCGGCGGCGAGCTCGCGCAGCCGGGCCGGGAGGGCCGGGTCGTCGACGGCGGCGCCGGGGCCGGGGGTGCCGCGGCCGTAGTCGGCCAGCGCGGAGCCGAGGGCGGTGACGGCCGCGGTGCGGGCCTGGTCCACGTGCTGACGGATCATCGCCTGGTGGACCAGCAGGCCGACGGTGACCGCGACCAGGACGGAGATGGTGGCGACGGCGGTGGCGATCTGCCGGCGCAGGGTCATCCGGCGAAGTGTCAGACGGCGAAGGGCCATCCGGCGCAGGGCCAGGTCGCGCAGGGTCATGCCGGGCGCCGCAGCTTGTAGCCGAAGCCGCGGACGGTCTCGATCCGGCCGGAGCCGATCTTGGCGCGCAGGCGCTGCACGTGGACGTCCACCACCCGGGTGTCGGCGCCCCACTCGTAGTCCCAGACGCGCTCCAGCAGCGCGGAGCGTTCCAGCACGATGCCGGGCGCCGCGGTGAACTCCAGCAGCAGCCGCAGCTCGGTGGGGGTGAGCGGGACGAGGCGGCCGTCGACCCGTACCTCCATGCTGTCGGTGTCCACCTGCAGTCCGTCGACGGTGCGGAGGGAGGCGGCGGAGGGCGCGACGGGGTCGTCGGGGACCTCGGGGGCAGGAGGGGCGACGGCGGCGGCCGGGCCGGGTTCGACGGCCGGGGCGACCCGGACGCGCCGCAGCACCGTACGGATCCGGGCCACCAGGACGGCGCTCTCGAACGGTTTCACCACGTAGTCGTCCGCGCCCGCCTCCAGGCCGGACACCACGTCGACCGGGTCGGTGCGGGCCGACATCATCAGGATCGGCAGCTGGCTCTCCTCCCGGATCCGCCGGCAGAGGCCGACCCCGTCGAGCAGCGGCAGCATGACGTCCAGCAGCAGCAGGTCGGGGCGGACGGCGTGGAAGGCCTCCAGCCCCTCCAGCCCGTCGGCGGCGGTGGTGACCGGGAAGCCGTAGCGCTCCAGGGCCATCCTGGTGGCCTCCCGGATCACCTCGTCGTCCTCGACGAGCAGGATGTGCGGCTGGACGGGGGCGGCTGCGGTGGTCATCGCTTCGCTTCCGGGACGACGGCGGGGTCGGACGGCTGGGAGGAGGGTCGGGGGGCGTACGGGGACGCGACCCCGGCGGCCGGGGGCTGCTTCGGTGCCGAGGACGGGCGCACCGGGCCGGGGACGGGCACGGGCACGCGGTCCGGGCCGGGGGTGGAGGTCGGCTCGGCGCCCGGGTCGGCGGGCGGGAGCAGGCCGACGCCGTCCACCCGCCGCTCGACCAGGGCGAGCCGGTGCCCGTCCCAGCGGTAGTGGCTGCTGGTGCGGGTGGTGTAGGTGGTCGGCTCGTACAGCCAGAGGTCGGAGTCGACGGTCGCCGCGCTGGACATCTGCTGGACCTGGGCCCGCAGGATCGGTACGACCCGGTCCTCGGCGAGCGTGTAGACGTGCAGCACGAGGGCCCCGGGGGTGGCGACGGCGGTGATCAGCTCGGGTCGGCCGTCCCCGGTGAGGTCGCGGAACTCGGGGGCCCGCACCTCGCACCCGGCGCAGGAGTCGAGCGCGCGGCGCTCCTCGGCGCTCACCGCCGGGTCCTTGGCGAGCAGGGCGCGGACGTCGACGGCGGTGAGGTCGTGCCCGGGCACGGTCAGCTCGGGTACGGGCTGCGGCGGGGCCTGGGGGGTGGAGTCGGTCGGGGACGTGGGCGGCGGCGGCGCGGTGGCCAGGTCGGGCCAGAGCGGCTTGGCCACCGCGGACGGGGTGGGCGGGGCGACGGCCGGGCGCGGACCGTCGTCCCGCAGGCCGCCGGGGGCGGCGCGGCCGAAGGCCAGGACCCCGAGGGCGGTCAGGGCGGCGAGGACGGCGAGGGCGGCCGCGGGGACGGCGCCGGGGCGGCGGCGGAGCGGGGTCGGTGCTGCCACGGTCGGTGCTCGTCCTCCTCGGTCGCGGTCGGGCGTCGGGGTCACGGTCGGGTGTCCGGCGTGAGGGCGCCGGGCATCGGCCGTAGGGCGCCGAGCGGCCCCGGAGTGGGACGCGGTGGGCTGCGGGGTCGGTTCGTCGCTCCCCGTGGTCGTCCCGGTAGTTCTACCGGCCCCGGTTCCGGCCCGGTCAGGCCGGGTCGGCCAGCACGATGATGTTGTCCGTCCAGTGCCCGTCCGGGCCGATCCGTCCGCCGCAGGTGATCAGCCGGAGCGCGGGCCCGGGGGTGTCGCCGTAGACGGTGTCGGTGGGGAAGCGGTCCTTGGCGGCCTGGAGCAGGCTGCGGACGGTGAAGTCCACGGTGCGGCCGTCCGCCCGCCGGATCCCGATCCGGTCGCCCACGTGGAGCTCCGGCAGGCGCTTGAAGACCGCCGGGCCGTTCCTGGTGTCCAGGTGGCCGATCAGGACGGCGGGGCCGGCCTCGCCCGGGGTGGGGCCGTTGCGGTACCAGCCGACCTGGTCGGCGTGGTCGGCCGAGGGCACCTGGACGGTGCCGTCGGGGTTCAGGCCGAGGTCGGTCACCGGGGCGTCCACGCCGATCGAGGGGATCAGCAGGCGGTTCGGTGGCGAGGGGGCGAGCGGCTGGCCACCGGTGGTCGGCGCACCCACCGGGGCGGGTCCGCCGGGGGTGGGGGCGGTGGCGGCCGGGGTGTGGCCGGAGGTCTCGATCCGCACCACCGGGGTGTCGCGGCCGGACGACAGGGCGAGGGTGCTGCCGAGGGCGATGCAGAGCAGGCCGGCCGTACCGAAGACGCTCCGCCGCAGCAGGCTCGGGCCGGGCGGGGCGGCCCGCCGCCGCCCACGACCACGGCCGCCCCGCCGGCCGCCCCGCCGGTCGGTCCCCGCCGCCGGGGGCACCCCGGCGCCGCTTCCCCGCCCGGCCGGGTGCGGGGGAAGGGCGCCGGGGTGCCCGGCGGACCCGGGACGGGTGTCAGCCACGCGCACCGGAACGGCGGCGCAGGACGGCGAAGCCCAGCGCACCGGCGCCGACGGCGGCGACGGCGCCGCCACCGACCAGCATCAGCCCGTTGCCGTCGGTTGCGCCCGAGCCGTCACCGGCCTGGGCGGCGCCCTTCGGCACCTCGCGGACCTGCGGCTGGGAGCCGGCCGGGCCGTGCGACGGGGTCGCGGTGGCGACCGACGGGGCGACGCCCGCGGGCGCCGCCGGCTGGCCGGGCTTGGCGGGGGCGGCGCTGGGGCGGGGGCCGCCGACGACCGCGCCGCCCGGCGCGGCGTCGGAGGGGCTGGCGGTCGGCTTGGCGGGGGCCGGCTGCGGGGTGCCGTCGGCCCAGGCCTGGCCGCCGGTGACGACGGTCATCAGTGCGGCGCCGGTCAGTGCGCAGACGGCCAGCAGACGGCGGGCGGGCGAACGGTCGGTACGGCTCCTGCTCATGGCGGGGGTCTCCTTCGTGGCTCTGGTGGACGCGTCAGTGGCGAGACCGCGGTTCTCGCCGACGGCGCACCGGGCGGCGCGGTCCGTGGTGCTCGTACGGCTCGTACGGCCGGTGCGTCGTGAGTGACGGTAGGAGGGCCGTGTCGCGGTCCCCGCCCGGCCGCGTCACGGTCGCCCATCGGCTGCGTAACGGTCCCCGGGCCGGTCGGAACGGCGCCGTGACGTACGTCGGAACGGCCCCGTGACGTACGCCGGAACGACCCCGTGACGTACGCCGAACCGGGGGCCCGTGACGTACGCCGAACCGGGCCCGCCGCGAACACCGCTGAGCATCCCCGCCCGCGCCTCCGTACCTCCCGGTGTGGGGGCGCAACCGAGAGAAAGGTGGCAGTGATGAGCATCCTCGCCAACCTCCTGCCGGCGATGCGGGAGTCCCGCAAGGACCGCGAGCACGACAAGGAGGACCGGAACACCAACCACACGACCAGTCGCGGTCGTCGTCACGGCCGCAAGAACAAGCACGGCCACTGACGACCGACGGACCGCTTACGGTCCCCTGGTCAGGACGAGCGAGTGTGGTCACTGCGGCGGTTGACGGCCGTCGACACCGGTGACGGCGACGGCCGGACCGATCCGGTCGTCGCCCCGGCGCCGGCCGTGTCGCTGCGGCGGGCCTTCCGACGGTTCTGGCCCTACACCCGAGGGGGACGGCGCTGGCTGACCCTGCTGGTGGTGGTCGTCCTGCTCGGCCCGGTGGTCGACGCGGCCATGGTCTGGTTGTTCAAGATCCTGGTCGACGACGTGCTGGTGCCACGCAGGTTCGGGCTGTTCCTGCCGGTCGCGCTCGGTTACGCCGGGCTGACCGTGCTGGCGGGGGCCCTGGGCTTCGCGGACCAGACGCTCTCCACCTGGGTCAGCGAGCGCTTTCTCCTGGCCCTGCGGGCGGACGTGTTCCGGCACTTGCAGGGCCTCTCGCTGGGCTTCTTCGAGCGGCGGCGGCTCGGTGACGTGCTGTCGCGGCTGACCTCGGACGTCGAGGCGGTCGAGACCTTCCTGCTCTCGGGCGTCCTGGACGCGGTCGCGTACGTCGCCGAGCTGGCCGTCTTCCTGGGGGTGCTGTTCTACCTGCGCTGGGAGCTCGCGCTGACCGCGCTGGTGGTCGCGCCGCTGTTCTGGCTCACCGCCCGGCGGTTCTCGACGAGGGTGAAGGACGCGTCCCGGGAGCGCCGCCGCCGCAGCGGTTCGGTCAGCGCCCTCGCGGAGGAGACGCTGGGCAACATCGCGCTGGTGCAGGCGTACAACCGACAGGACTGGGAGCAGGAACGTTTCCTGCGGGAGAACCTGGCGCGGTTCCGGGCGACCATGGCGGCGACCCGGCTGCGCGCCCTGTTCGCGCCGATCGTGGAGCTGCTGGAGCTGGTCGGCGCGCTGATCGTGCTCGGCCTGGGCGCCTGGGAGTTGGTCCACGGCCGGCTCACCCTCGGCGAACTCCTCGTCTTCGTCGCTCTGTTGAGCCGGCTCTACAGCCCGATCCAGGGCATCGGGCGGCTCAGCAACGGCTTCTTCTCGGCCTCGGCCGCCGCCGAGCGGATCATCGAACTCCTCGACCAGCGACCGCAGGTGGCCGATCCGCCACGCCCGCTGCGCGCCGCCCGGGTGCGCGGGGCGGTGGCCTTCGACGGGGTGTGGTTCCGCTACCCGGGCACGGCCCGCGCGGCGCTGTGCGACCTCTCGCTCCGTGCCGAGCCGGGCGAGACGGTGGCCCTGGTCGGGGCGAGCGGGGCGGGCAAGTCGACGGTCGCCAAACTGCTGCTGCGCTTCTACGACCCGGAGCGCGGCGCCGTCCGGCTGGACGGCATCGACCTGCGCGACCTGGCGCTGGGCGACCTGCGCGAGCAGGTCGCGGTGCTGTGGCAGGAGACCCTGGTCATCCACGGCACCGTCCGGGAGAACATCGCCTACGGCCGGCCGGGTGCCACCGACGCCCAGATCACGGCCGCCGCCCGGGCCGCCGACGCCCACGAGTTCGTCAGCCGGCTGCCGGACGGCTACGACACGGTGGTGGGCCAGCACGGGCGGCTGCTGTCCGGCGGCCAGCGCCAGCGGATCGCGATCGCCCGGGCGATGGTCCGGGACGCGCCCGTCCTGCTGCTCGACGAACCGACCACCGGTCTCGACCCCGAGTCGGGGCGGCGGATCCTGGCACCGCTGGGGCGGCTGATGAACGGCCGGACCACGATCGTCATCTCGCACAACCTGCTGACCGTACGGAACGCCGACCGGATCGTCCTGCTGCGCGAAGGCCGCGTGGTGGCCTCCGGCAGCCACGCCCAGCTGCTCGCCCACGACGACGACTACGCCCGGCTCGCCCGGGCCGCGACCCCGACGGAGGCCGCGCGGTGAGCCCCCGGGAGCCGCTGCCCGCCGGGGCACCGATCGCCCCCGGCTACCGGGTGCTCGCCCACCTCTGCCGCACCGGCTGGCTGGACGTCTACGACGCCTGGAGCGAGGAGCGCGACTGCCGCTGCGTCGTCAAGGTGCTCCGGCCCGACCGCCGCCGCGACCGCGAACTGCGCGGGCGCCTGCTCCAGGAGGGCCGCTGGCTGACCGAGTTCACCCACCCGCACCTGGTGCGCGGCTACGGCACCGGCGAACGCCCGCAGCCGTACGCGGTGCTGGAGACGCTCAGCGGCGAGACCCTCGCCCACCTGCTGGAGCGCGGCGCACGCCGCCCGGCCGCCACCGACCTCACGCTGCTCGGCCTGCACCTCTGCTCGGCGGTGCGCTACCTGCACGGCCGGAACCTGCTGCACCTCGACCTCAAGCCCGCCAACGTGGTGATCGACTGCCGCCGCGCCAAGGTGCTCGACCTCAGCATCGCCCGCCCGCCCGGCCCGGGCCGTCCGGGGGCCGGTACGAACGGCTACCTCGCCCCCGAACAGCTCCTGGGCGGCGACCTCACGGCGGCCACCGACGTCTGGGGCATCGGCATCACCCTGTACGAGGCCGCCACCGGCGAACTCCCCTTCGACGGCGAGCCGTTGGACCCGCCACCGCCGGTCTCCCGGCGCCGCCGGCTGCCCGGCCCGCTCGCCGGGGCGGTCGACGCCTGCCTGCGCCTCGACCCGGCCGCCCGGCCATCCCCGGCCCAACTGTCGGCGGCGCTGGACGACTTGCTCCCGCAGGGCCGCCGCGCCGTCCTGCCACCGGAGACGTAGCCGAAGGCGCAGGAGCGCGGTCAGCGGCCCCCGGACCGGCCCCCGGGCCGCAGCTGCCGCAACGTCCAGCCGGCGCCGGGTGGTTCGGACAGCGGCCGGGTGTGGGCGGTGAAGAGCTCGGCCGCGCGACGGTAGGAGAGCCGGGCGCGGCCGGTGTGCGGGCAGCGGTCGGCGGCGGGGGTGCCGGCCGGGGCGCGGCGGTCGGTGAGGAAGAGCGGGCCGCCGGCGCGGCCGGCGACCAGCAGCGGGAGCAGTCGGGCGGTGCCGGTGCCCCAGCGGAGCCCCGGGCGGTCGGAGCGGGGGTGGGTGCGGCGGCCGGGGAGGTCCAACTGGTCGGTGTCCAGCGCCAGGACGGTGTCGATGGCGGCGCCGGACTCGTGCAGCAGCTGCCAGAGCGTCTGCTCGCGCAGCGGCGCCCGGCGGGCGAACAGGGCGCGTAGCTGGTCCTCGCCCAAGGGGGCACCCCCGGCCTGGGCTCCGCCGGCTCCACCTCCGGCCTCCACGGGTTCGGCGGGCAGCGGGCTGGGGCGCAGGGCGGTGCTCGGGTCGCCGTCGATCCAGCCCTGGGCGCGCCACCAGGCCACGGCCGCGCGCAGGGTGGAGAGTTCGCGGTTGAGCGTGCGCGGGTCGGTGGAGTCGGCGCGGTGGGCGACGGCGACGTGCAGCCGTGCGGGGGCGTCCGGGTGGTCGAGCAGGGCGAGCGGCAGGACGGGCGGGCGGGCGCGCCGCCGTTCGGGGCCGGTGGGGGCGGGTCGGTCGGCGAGCGCCCAGGCCCAGGTGTTCAGGGCGATCCGGTAGATCCGCCGGGAGCCCTCGGCGAGCCCGGAGGCGGCCAGGTAGCGCTCGACGGCGAGGCCGTACTCGACCGGGGGGAGCTCCGTCACATCCGCCTTCTTCCGCAGTAAACAGCCGGGTTCCATCGCCTCCGAGGATATCGGCACTCCGCAGTAAACCGCAGTTCAATGCCCATGAGAAGGCCGATTTACTGCGGCAATACCGACCCTTCCCAAGATTGATGCGGAAAGGCTCAACTTTTCCCCGGAAACCCTTGTACCCGGCTCCCCGGCGCACGCAGACTGACTGCCCATGGCAGTGGAAACCGAACGGATCCCGGCCCGCCCCCGGCGGCCGGGAGACCGGCTCGCCGTGTTGCGCGAGCGCGAATTCACCCGCTTCTTCCTCGGGTACACGACCTCCCTCCTCGGCTCCTCGATGGCACCGGTCGCGGTCGCCTTCGCGGTGCTCGACGGCGACGGCACCGGTGGTAGCGCCAGTGGTGGCAGCGGCAGCGGCAGCGGCACCGACCTCGGCTGGGTGATGGCCGCCCGGATCCTCCCGGTGGTGCTGGTCCTGCTGGCCGGCGGGGTGATCGCCGACCGGCTGGGCAGCCGCCGGCTGATGCTGGGCACGGACGTCCTGCGCGGCCTCGTCCAGGCGCTGTTCGCCGCGCTGTTGGCGGCCGGACACGCGCCGGTCTGGGCGATGGTCGTGCTGGTGGCGGTGTGGGGGATCGGCGAGGGGCTGTTCATGCCCGCGTTCGGCGCGATCGTGCCCGACCTGGTGCGCCGCGAGGAGCTGCTGGCGGACGGCAACACCCTGCTGGGGCTGTCGCGTTCGGTGTCCACGGTGGCCGGGCCCGCCCTGGCCGGCCTGGTCACGGCGACCTGGGGCCCGGCCGCGGTGCTGCTGATCGACGCGCTGACGTACGGCGTCGGGGCCCTGGCGCTGGCCGGCCTCCGGCTGCCCGGGCGGGCACCGGTGGACGGCGGGGAGTCGATGCTGCGGGAACTGCGCTCCGGCTGGTCGGAGTTCACCGCCCGCCCGTGGCTGTGGATCACCACCGCGCAGATGGGCCTGTTCAACCTGCTGGTCTGGGCCCCGTTCCTGGTGCTCGGCCCGCTCACCGCGCAGCGGGAGCTGGGCGGCGCCCGGGCCTGGGGGCTGGTGATGGGCGTGTACGGGGCCGGTGCGGTGCTGGGCGGGCTGCTGATGCTCGGCCGCCGCCCGGGGCGTCCGCTCGCGGTGGCGACCGTGGGCGGCCTGGCCTGGGCGCTGCCGTCCGCGGCGCTGGCGGCGGGGGCGGCGCTGCCCTGGGTGGTCGCGGGGGCGCTGGTGGCGGGGGTCGGCTCGGCGGTCTGCGGAACGCTGTTCAGCACCACCACCCAGCGCTGGGTGCCGGTCGAACTGCTGGGCCGGCTGAGCTCCTTCGGGGCGCTGGGCGCCTTCGTCCTCGGCCCGCTGGGGCTGGCGGCGGCCGGTCCGCTGGCGGCCCGGTTCGGCACCGGTGACGTGTTGTTGCTCGGAGCGGTCTGGCAAGTGGCCGCCGGGGCCGTAGTGTTGGCCGTACCGGCCGTACGGAATCGACGTTGGGAGGAGGGCCCGGGCAGCTGATCCACCCCTCGGACGGCTCCGGGGCGCACCCTCGGCCACCACCGGTGCGGCCCACCGCGCACCGTGACCGGCCGGCCCCGGAGTGCCGCCGGTCGCTCCGCCCACGCGTGCGTGCCTCCGCGGCGGGCGGGGTGGCCGGGTCGGTCGTACGGTGGAGGGGCGGGGGTCACGGAGGAGGTTGACCATGCCCGGTTCGCTCACCATCGGCCACCACCAGGCCGCGGCCGTCCTGGACCACACGGACGCCGAGCGGCTGGCCACCGTGCTGGCCGAACTGGCCTACCTGCTGGAGATCCCGGGGCCGAACCGGATCAACGAGGCGCAGCTCGCCGTGCTGTGCGAGGGCCGGGCGCCGGACCGCGCCGAACTGTCGCACTGGGTGCGGGCGCTGTCCGCGGAGCTCAAGGGGCAGCACTGACCGAAGGGGCAGCAATGACCCAAGGGGCAGCACTGACCGGGGCCGCCCCCTTCCGGTACCCCGCCTTCCAGCACCCCGCCGGCCGCCCCGCGGCCCCGCCGTACGATGGCGAAGAGGGCGGACCAGCCCCTCGGACGCCGGTACGCCCGCCGTCCGACCCGGTGGAGGGCGGGGGCCCGAGCGTGCCGCAGTCGTCGTTGTCCTGGCTGACCGTGCCCACCCCGCTGCCCAGCGGCCCGATGCACATCGCGGTGACGCCGCTGGGCGTGGCGGCGGCCGGTTACGGCGGGCGGGACGGCGAGGTGCCGCCGTGCACCGACCCCTCGAAGATCGCCGCCGTGACCGAGCGGATCGGCGCCTACCTGGCGGGCCGCACCCGCGAGTTGGGCCTGCCGATCGACTGGAGCCTCAGCTCCGGGCCGCACCGCGTCGTGCTGCGGACGCTCTGGGAGCAGGTGCCGTACGGGCAGACCATCACCTACGGCGAACTGGCCGCCCGCAGCGGGGTGTTCGAGGACGTCACCGAGCCCGGCCTGGCCGCCCGGACGGTCGGGCAGATGATGGCCGCCAACCCGGTCCCGCTGCTGGTGCCCTGCCACCGGGTGGTGGCTGCGGACGGGATCGGCGGCTTCGGCGGCGGCCGGGTCGGGATCGACGTGAAGCGCTGGCTGCTCACCCTGGAGGGGGTGCTGGAGCCGACGCTGGACTGGAACGGCCCGTTCTAGCCGCGCCGAGCACGGCTTCGAACAGCAGGGTGGGCGCGTACCGGATCTGTCAAGGGGTGGCGCGGACGGGGCGGTCGATGGGGGAAGATGGCGGGTCGGGGGTTTCGGCGGTTTCGAATAAATAGTCGAACAAATATCGATCAGGTGATCTAGTCGTACTATTTGTTCGGTTATTTGGAACCACTCGAAAGAGTGATTGCGGGACGCCCCTGAACGGGCCCACCATGAAGCTGCAACATGAATGCGCAAGGCGACACTTCATCGGGCATGCGAAGGGCCTCCCTTATGTCGACCGAAACCAATGCCGGTATTCCTGCGCCGGGTGCGCAGCCGGAGATCCGGCAGCAGCAGTCCCTGAGCACGGCGGGCGCGCGGAACCTCGCCACCACGACCAAGTCCGCGCCCCAGATGCAGGGCATCAGCCCGCGCTGGCTGCTCAGGATGCTGCCCTGGGTGGAGGTCTCCGGCGGTACGTACCGGGTCAACCGCCGTCTGCGCCACAAGGTCGGCCGCGGCCGGGTGAGTTTCGTCAAGACCGGTTCCGAGGTGCGGATCGTCCCGCAGACGCTGGTCGAGGTGCCGGTGCTGCGCGGGTACCAGGACGACGCGGTGCTGGAGGAGTTGGCCGGCCGCTTCGTGCAGCGGCAGTTCGCCCCGGGCGACGTCCTGGTCACGGCCGGCACGCCGATCACCGAGGTCTTCCTGATCGCGCACGGCAAGCTGGACCGCATCGGCACCGGCAAGTACGGCGAGGAGACGGTGGTCGGCACCCTCGCCGACGGCGACCACCTCGGTGATGAGGCGCTCCAGGAGGAGGCCGGCGCCTGGCCGTACACCGTCCGCGCCGCCACCTCCGGCACGGTGATGGCGCTCGCCTGGCCCTCCTTCCAGGAGCTGCACGACCGCTCCGATTCGCTGCAGCTGCAGATCATGGAGTACCTGAACGGCTTCCAGCAGGCGCAGAACAAGCACGGCGAGGCGGCGATCGACCTCTCCGCCGGCCACCAGGGCGAGTACGACCTGCCCGGCGCCTTCGTGGACTACGAGCTCAAGCCGCGCGAGTACGAGCTGAGCGTCGCCCAGACCATCCTCAAGATCCACACCCGCGTCGCGGACCTGTACAACCAGCCGATGAACCAGACCGAGCACCAGCTCCGGCTGACCATCGAGGCCCTGCGCGAGCGCCAGGAGCACGAGATGATCAACAACCCGGAGTTCGGGCTGCTGGAGAACGCCGAGTACGACCAGCGGATCCAGACCCACTCCGGCCCGCCCACGCCGGACGACATGGACGAACTGCTCAGCCGCCGCCGCAGCACCAAGATGTTCCTGGCCCACCCCAAGGCCATCGCCGCCTTCGGCCGGGAGTGCAACAAGCGCGGCCTCAACCCGGGCACCGTCGAGGTCGAGGGCAAGCACGTCAACGCCTGGCGCGGGGTGCCGATCTTCCCGTGCAACAAGATCCCGATCATCGGCGGGCACACCAGCTCGATCATCGCGATGCGCGTCGGCGAGCACAACCAAGGCGTCGTCGGCCTGCACCAGACCGGAATTCCGGACGAATACCAGCCCGGCCTTTCGGTGCGGTTCATGGGAATCGACGAGAAGGCCATCATCTCCTACCTGGTGAGCGCCTACTATTCGGCCGCGATCCTGGTCCCGGACGCCGTCGGCGTACTGGAGAACGTGGACGTCGCCCAGCGCTGACGACGGTCTCCCGGCTCGGCATCCGAGCCCGATCCGCGCCGCCCGGCCGGGGCACCACTCCCCGGCCGGGCGGCGCGCCGCGGTGTGCACGGCCACCGGCCCGCCGCCCCGGCGCAACCCGGCCGCCCGACGGGCCGGCCGTCCCACGACAGGCGCCCTACAGGGGGAGGAACCCATGACGAGCTCCACGCTGGAGCGGGACCACAAAGAGGGTCACGAGGCGGCGGACATCCTCGCCCGCACCCGCGGCCTGGTCGACCCGGTGCTGCGGGCCGCCGTCGACTCGCTGCCCGGCACGATGCGCAAGGTCGCCGGGTACCACTTCGGCTGGTGGGAGGCGGACGGCACACCCTCTGAGTCCTCCTCCGGCAAGGCGATCCGCCCGGCCCTGGTCCTCGCCGCCGCCCAGGCCCTCGGCGGCACCCCCGGGACGGCCGTCGCCGCGGCCGCCGCCGTGGAGCTGGTCCACAACTTCACCCTGCTCCACGACGACGTCATCGACCGGGACGACACCCGCCGCCACCGGCCCACCGCCTGGCGGGTGTTCGGCACCACCGAGGCCATCCTGGCCGGCGACGCGATGCACTCCCTGGCGCTGCGCCTGGTCGCCGAGGACGCCCACCCGGCCGCCCGCGGCTCGATCCGCCGGCTCGCCGACTGCGTGGTCGAGCTCTGCGAGGGCCAGCAGATCGACTGCGCCTTCGAACAGCGCAACGACGTCTCGCTCACCGAGTGCCTGGCGATGGCCGAGGCCAAGACCGGCGCCCTGCTCGGCGCCGCCTGCGCCATGGGCGCGCTGTACGGTGGCGGCTCCGAGGACGCGGCCCGGGCGATGGACGGCTTCGGCCGCGAGATCGGCCTGGCCTTCCAGCTGATCGACGACCTGATCGGCATCTGGGGGGACCCTACGGTCACCGGCAAGCCGGTCGGCGCGGACCTGGTCGCCCGGAAGAAGTCGCTGCCGGTGGTCAAGGCGCTCCGCTCCGGCACCCCCGAGGGGGCCCGGCTCGCCGAGCTCTACGCGCTCGAACGTCCGCTCAGCGCGGACGAGTTGGCGCAGTGCGCGGCCGCCGTCGACGAGGCCGGCGGGCGCGGCTGGGCGCAGGGCGAGTCCTGTGAGCGGATGGCCGCGGCGATGGCGCAGCTGGCCGTGGCCGTACCGGAGCCGTCCGCGGCGGACGAACTGCTGGTGCTGGCCGAGCTGGTGACCCGCCGCAGCCACTGAGCACTCCCCGCCGGGGCGGGGGCCGCGCTCCCGCCCCCGGGCCTCCCGGCCCCGCCCCGGCCCCGGCTGTGCCCCGAGTGCCTCACCCGTGCGTCCCGCCCCGGCGCCTCACCCGTGCGCGGCCAACAGCCGCTGCTCCTTGGCCGGTTCGATGCCCTGGGTGAACGGCGCCCCCGGCACCAGCTTCCGCCCCTCGGCGTCGGTGTCCTCGGCCGGCCCCCGGCTGCGCAGCCACTCCCAGGTGTCCCGCGCGGTCTCCGCGAACGGGCGGCAGCGCAGCCCGGCCGCCTCGGCCCGGCTGCTGTCGACCTGCCAGATGTACTTCCACTCCGGCAGGTCCGGCGCCCAGAAGGGCAGTTCGAGCCAGGGGTCGACCTGGTCCGGCCCCTCGGCCAGCAGCGCGGCGTCCCCGACCGGGACCAGCTCGGTGCCGGCCGCGCCCGCGACCTCCCGGCAGGTCTCCAGCCACTGCCCGAAGGTGAGCCGCCCGGGCGGCGCCGTGGTGAGGAAGCGGCCGACCGTCCCGGCCGTCAGCAGGTCGAGCCCGAAGGCGGCGAAGTCCCGGACGTCGATCACCTGGATGGTCCGCTCCGGATCGCCGGGCGCGAGCACCCGCCCGCCGCGGGCCATCCGCTCCAGCCACCAGGGCAGCCGGCCGCCCAGCTCGTACGGGCCGACCAGCAGTCCGCTGCTGAGCACCAGGGTGCGTTCGGCGCCGAAGCCCGCCAGCACCGCGCGCTCGCCGCCCGCCTTCAACTCGCGCCCGAAGGGCTGGTCGGGCGGGGTGTCGGCGGGACAGGGGAGGAGCGGGGAGTCCTCGGTGATCACCTGGGTGGCCCAGTCGGCATAGGCGTGCACCGAGGAGACGAAGGTGTAGTGGTCGGCCCGTCCGCGCAGCAGCCGGGCGGAGAGCGCGGCCTGGGCGGGCTGCCGGGCGGAGGTGTCGACGACGGCGTCCCAGCGGCGGTCCTCGACCAGCCGGGCGAGGTCCTCGGCACTGTCGCGGTCGCCCCGGACGGCCTCGACCCCGGGCAGGTCGGGGGCACTGCGGCCGCGGTTGAAGGTGGTGACCTGGTGGCCGCGGGCGAGCGCCTCGGCGGCGTAGGCACGTCCCAGGAAGGACGAGCCCCCGAGCAGGAGGATCTTCATACCGCCCAGCCTGTCCCCGTCGGCCCGCCGCCACGCCCGGATTAGCGCTGAGCAGAGCGCCGGACCGGATCCGCCCGCCGCGGGCGCCGTCCGACATGCCACCCCCACCCGCCCGCCTTAGCATCCCAGGTGTACCGATCCGCCCTTGTTCACCCCGATATGCCCTGATCTGCCTGACCCGGCCTGGGAGAGCGACAGCATGGTCAACCCGGCACTCGTCGATCCGGCCACCATCCGCGCGACCGCGGCCGAGGCCTGGATCCGCGCCCATCCCGTCCTGCGGAACTACCGGGCCCTGTACGCCCAGGCCCTGGACGAGGCCGACCCGGGCTACCTCGGCGGCTTCGGCGTCTTCCGCCACACCGCCCGCCCGGCCGGGCCCGCCGACACCGACGCCGTCACCCCCGACAACGACACCCTCCCCTCCCGCGCCTGGCTCGACCTGCGCGCCGAACCCTGGGTGCTCTCCGTCCCCGCCACGGATGACTACCGCGTCCTCGCGGTGCACGAACTCGACACCCTGCCGGCCGGTCTGATCGGCTCCCGGACCACCGGCCAGGGCGCCGGGGACTTCCTGGTGGCCGGTCCCGACTGGCGGGGCCAGCCCCCGCCGGGCATCACCGGAGTGATCCGCACCGCCACCCGGCTGGTCGGCGTCGTCGGCCGCACCCGCCTGCCCGGGAACACCCCCGCCGACCTCGCCGCACTGCGGGCCGTCCAGGAGCAGTACCGGCTGCGCCCGCTGCACGAGTACGCGGGCACCCCGGCGCCCGCCCCGGCCCCCGAGCCGGTCTGGCCGGTCTGGCGCGACGAGGTCCCGGAGGGTGTCGAGTTCCTCACCTTCCTCGACTTCCTGCTCGGCTTCTTCCCGCCGACCGACGCGCTCCCGCCCGCCGAGACCGCGCTGCGCGGCCGCCTCACCGACCTCGGCGTCGACGGCCGCGGCGAGTTCGAGCCCGCCGCCCTGCCGCTGGAGGTGCGGGCCGAACTCGGCCGCGGGATCGCCGACGGCCGGGCCCGGCTGACCCGGGCGGTCGCCGAACTCCGTGACTCCGCAGGCCTCTTCGGCACCCGCGAGGAAGTCGGCGGGGACTTCCTCCGGCTGGCCGTCGCCGCCGAGCTCGACCCCTACGGACTGCCCGCCGAGGAGGTCTGGTACGGCCGTTGGGCGGCGGACAGCGAGGGCCACCGTCCGCCGAACGCCGCCGACCGCGACTACCTGATCCGCTTCGCCCCGGACGCCCTGCCGCCGGCCCGCTTCTTCTGGTCCGCGACCATGTACGCGCTCCCCGGGCACCGGCTGGTCGACAACACCCTGGACCGCTACTCGGTCGGCGGCGACACCCCCGGCCTGGTCCGCGACCCCGACGGCGGCCTGACCCTCTACGTCCAGCACAAGCGCCCCGCTAACGCCGAGCACTCCGCCAACTGGCTGCCCGCCCCGGACGGCCCGTTCGCCGTGGTGCTCCGGATCCACGGCCCGGAGGCCGCCGTACTGGACGGCCGCTGGCAGCCCCCGCCGCTCACCCCGCGCTGACCCCCGCCCCCCTGCCCCCAGCCCCACCGCCGCCCCACCGCCCCACCGCCGCCGACCCGACGAAGGACCCCCGATGAACCTGCCCGAGCTGGAGGCCCTGGCCGCCGACGCCTACGTCTACGGCTACCCGCTCGTCGCCGGCCTCACCATGGTCGAGCGCTTCGCCAAGGGCGGCCTGGGCACCCTCCCGGCGGCGCCGTTCAACCACTTCAGCCACGCCACCCGGCTGGCCGGCCCGGGCGACCACTTCGTCTCGGTCAACAACGACACCATCTACTCGATCGCCCAACTGGACCTCTCCGAGGGCCCGCAGGTGCTGCACGTGCCGGACACCGCCGGCGCCTACTACGTGCTGCAGTTCATCGGGGCCTGGACGGACAACGTCGCCTACCTCGGCAGCCGCGCCACCGGCACCGCGGCGCAGACCTGGCTGGTCGTCCCGCCGGACTGGCACGGCACCGCGCCGGACCCGGACCGGGTGATCGAACTGCCCACCACCGTCGGCACGATCGTCGGCCGGTTCGCCTGCGACGGCCCGGACGACCTGCCCCGGGTCAAGGCCCTCCAGGCCGCGCTCGCCCTGGAGCCGCTGGAGCCCGGCGGCCTGCCCGCCGGAGTGCCCGAGCCCGACCCGGACGTCCCCGAGCGGCTGGCCTTCTTCGAACGCCTGCGGGTGTGGATGCAGGCCTTCCCGCCGGCCACCCCCGACATCGAGTACCAGCGCCGCTTCGCCCCGCTCGGCCTGCTGGACGACGGCGCCTCGCCGTACCGCGCCGCCGCCGCCGAGTGGACCCTGGCGCTCGCCAAGGGCCTGGCCGCCGGGCGGGAGCGGGTCGAGGACGCGACCCGCCCGCCCGAGGACCACCCGCTCGGCGAGTGGCGCTCGGCGCTCCACCTCTTCGACTACAACCTCGACCACCTGGGGCCCGGCACCCTGGACGACCCCGAGTGGCGCATCCCCGACCGCCGCGCCGCCTACCTCAGCCGGGCCGCCGCCGCCCGGGCCGGCCTGTGGGGCAACCACGCCTACGAGGCCTCGTACGCGATGACCTACGACGACTCCGACGGCCGCCCGCTCACCGGCGCCAACAGCTACACCCTCCGCTTCGAGCAGCCCCCGCCGGCCGAGGCCTTCTGGTCCGTCACGATGTACTCGGTGCCGGACTACTACCTGGTGGAGAACCCGGTGGACCGCTACTCGATCGGCGACCGCACCCCCGGCCTGGTCTACGGCCCGGACGGCTCGCTGACCGTGACCCTCCAGCACGAGCAGCCCGAGGACCCGACGGCCGCCGCCAACTGGCTCCCCACCCCGCTCGGCGAGTTCCGCCCGATCATCCGGCTCTACCGGCCGAAGCCGTCGGTCCTGGACGGCACCTACCAGATCCCCCCGATCCACCGCCGCTGACACCCACCCCACCCCGACGCCCGGCGCGCCCGCTCCACGCGGCCCGGCGGCCCGCCTCCCTAGTGCCCCGCCGCAGCCCCCGTCGGGTGCGGTGAGGCACCGGCCGTCGGGGACGCCGTGGTCGCGGGTGGGCTGCTCGGCGGTCCGGAGGGGGACGGCGGGACCGTCCGGCTCGGCGTCGAGGTGGGCTGGGCCGAGGCCGTCGTCGAAGGGGACGCCGGCGAGGAGGGCGAGGCCGAGGCCGACGAAGGCCCCGAGGGCGAAGGCCCGGAGGAAGGCCCGGACGAGGGCTGCGACGAGCTCCCCGACGAGGGCTGCGACGAGGGCTGCGACGAGGGCTCCGCCGAGGAGGACGCGGAGCCGCCCCGGTTCTGCGGTCCGCCCTCCAGGGTGACCACCGCCTGGGAGGGCGGCAGCGCGATCCGGGCGGTCCAGTGGGTGGTGGGCGCGAGGTCCTCGTCCACGGTGACGATCACGGTGATCCGTTGCCCCGGCGCCAGCGTCCCCGAGTCGCGGCTGAGCCGGAGCCAGCCGGCGTCCGTCACCGCGTGCCAGCGGATCTCCGTGGTGCCGGAGTTGGTGAGGGTGAGCACCGTCCGGCTGCCGTACTCCCCGGCCTCGACGGTGAGCAGCCCGGCGGGCGCCGGGTCGACCGTGCCCGGCGCGGAGGCCCGTTCGACCGCGGGGGCCGGGGCGGCGACCAGGGTGGGGCTGCCGAGCGGGGTCGCGCCGTGGGCCGGCACCGGGACCAGCGGGCCCTGGAGGGTGAGCCGCGGAAAGCCGGGCAGCAACGTTTCTGCGCCCCTTCCGCCACCGGCGTCACCCGCCCCGCCGCCGCCCGCACCCGCCAGCTCCAGCCCGGGCATCCCCGCGACCGCGCCCACCCCGGCCGACCACGGCGGCCGCTGCCCGGCGTCCGACCCGGCCCCGTCCACCCGCACCGCCGACACCGAGGCCGCCGCCCCCGCCCCGGCGCCGCCCCGGTGCCCGGCCCAGAGCGCCACCACCGGCGCCGCCAGGACGGCCGCGAGCACCCCGGTGGTCACCACCCGCCGACGGACCGCCAGGCTCCGGCCCGCGTCCGGCGCCCGGTGCCGGGGGAAGCCGCCGTGGTCGAAGCGCAGCCCCGGCTCGGCCGCCACGGCACCCCGCCGCCCGGCAGCCCCGGCCGTCGCGGGCTGCGCCGCGCCGCCCGCCGGGGACAGGCCCGCCCCGCCCACCGGGGCCGGCGCCGTCAGCAGCGGCAGCCCCGACAGTCCGGACGCGCCCTCCGCCGCTCCGCCGGCGGCCACCCGCTCCGCCGTCCCCCGGCAGGTCGGGCAGTCCACCACGTGCTGCACCAGCTCCCGCCGCAGCGCCGGGCCGAGCACCCAGTCCCGCCAGGACTCGGCCCCGGCCCCGCCCAGCCGGTCCAGCTCGGGGCAGCTGCCCACCCCGAGCACCAGCAGCGCCGCCCTGGTCCGGGCCACCTCGGCCTCGGCGGCGGCGAGCAGGGCCCGGGTCCGCTCGAACGGCAGGCCCAGGACGGCCGCCACCTCCAGCGGGGTCAGCCGGTGCCGGACGGAGAGTTCCAGCGCCTCGCGCTGCTCCGGGTCCGTACCGGCCGCCTCCGGCCAGGCGAGCGAGGCCAGCTCGCGCCGCCGCCGGACCGCCTCGGCCCCGGTCGGCTCCGCCCCGGGCTCAGCACCCGGGCCCGGGCAGGTCCCGTCCACCGGCCCGGTACCGTCCACCGGCCCGGGCCCGCCCTCCGGGCAGGCCCCGTCCGCCAGCCGCCGCAGGCAGCAGTACCGGGCCAGCGAGAAGAGCCAGGCCCGGACCAGTCCGGGCTCGGCCAGCCGGTTGCCGTGCCGTCGGGCCAGTTCGCGGACCTCGCGCAGGGCGCCGGCGGCCGCGTCGTGCTCGCACAGCACCGAGAGGCAGTAGGTGAACAGGCCGTCCACCTGCCGGTCGTACGCCGCGAGCACGGCGTCCGCAGCCCCGACGGGCCCAACAGTTCGCGTTGTCACCCGACCGACGGTAGGAGCAGCGGGCGGCCCGCCCCCGCCGTTCACCGCGTATGTACTTCTTTCGGGTAACAACATCGCCCATCTGTGTGGGTGCGCGCCCGGTCCGGCGGTGGTCCGCCGCTGTCACACCCAGCCGCTACCGTGGGCCGCATGCCTCCGCGTTCCAAGACCACCGCCAAGCCGCGCCCGGCCTACCGCTGCACCGAGTGCGGCAACCAGCTGCCCAAGTGGGTCGGCCGCTGCCCGGAGTGCAACGCCTGGGGCACGGTCGAGGAGTACGGCGCGGTGCCGATCCGCACCACCGCCGCGGGCCCGGTCAGCGCGCCCGCCCGGCCGATCGCCCAGGTGGACGGCCAGGTCGCGACGGCCCGCTCCACGGGCGTGCCGGAGCTCGACCGGGTGCTCGGCGGCGGACTGGTGCCCGGCGCGGTGGTGCTGCTGGCCGGCGAGCCCGGCGTCGGCAAGTCCACCCTGCTGCTGGACGTCGCCGCCAAGGCGGCCACCGACCGGCACCGCACCCTCTACGTCACCGGCGAGGAGTCGGCCGGGCAGGTCCGGCTGCGCGCCGACCGGATCAACGCCCTCTCCGAGCACCTCTACCTCGCCGCCGAGCAGGACCTCGGCGCGGTGCTGGGGCACATCGAGGCGGTCAACCCCGGCCTGCTGGTCCTGGACTCCGTGCAGACCATCGCCTCCGCCGAGCTGGACGGCGCCCCCGGCGGCCCGGCCCAGGTCCGCGAGGTGGCGGGCGCGCTGATCCGGGCCTCCAAGGACCGGGGCATGGCCACCCTGCTGGTCGGCCACGTCACCAAGGACGGCCAGATCGCCGGCCCCCGCCTGCTGGAGCACCTGGTGGACGTGGTGCTGAGCTTCGAGGGCGACCGGCACGCCCGGCTGCGCCTCATCCGCGGGGTCAAGAACCGCTACGGCGCCACCGACGAGGTCGGCTGCTTCGAGCTGCACGACGAGGGCATCGTCGGCCTGGCCGACCCGTCCGGCCTCTTCCTGACCAGGCGTGACAAGCCCGTCCCGGGCACCTGCCTCACCGTCACCCTGGAGGGGAAGCGCCCGCTGGTCGCCGAGGTGCAGGCGCTGATGGTGGATTCGCAGATCCCCTCCCCGCGGCGCACCACCTCGGGCCTGGAGTCGCCCCGGATCGCGATGATCCTGGCCGTGGTCGAGCGGCACGGCGGGGTGAAGCTCGGCAAGCAGGACATCTACACCGCGACGGTCGGCGGGGTGAAGCTGACCGAGCCCTCCGCCGACCTCGCGGTCGCGCTCGCGGTGGCCAGCTCCTCCACCGACACCCCGCTGCCCAGCAACCTGGTGGCGATCGGTGAGGTCGGCCTGGCGGGCGAGGTGCGGCGGGTGACGGGTGTGCAGCGCCGGCTGGCCGAGGCGCACCGGCTGGGCTTCACCCACGCCCTGGTCCCGCCGGACCCGGGCAAGGTGCCGCCGGGCATGAAGGTGGTCGAGGTGGCCGACATCGGTGAGGCGCTGCGGGCCATCCCGGGCCGCCGCCGGGCCGCCGCCAAGCCGCGCTCCGAGGCCCGCGGGGAGGCCCGTACCGAGGCGCGTGGTGAGGCCCCGTCGGCCCCGCCGGCGCCCCGCGCACCCCGGGTCCCGGCGTACCCGGAGGAGCTGATGGACGGCTGGGAGCCGCTCGACTCCGACGAACTGCGCTGACCCAAGCCCTGCCGAAGCCGCACGCAGTTAGACTTTCCCCAGTCTCATTGGCCAGTAGGCAGTACCGGAGCGGTACTGAGCGACAGAGCAACAGACCGCGGACCGGCGCACGGCGCGAGGCGCGCGGCACGGGGTCGACCGGAGGAGTCACGTGGCAGCCAGCGACCGGGGGGCGGACAAGGCCTCCCGTGAGGAGGCCCTGCTGCGGGCCTCCCTCACCGCCATCGCGCCCGGTACCGCGCTTCGTGACGGACTGGAACGGGTCCTGCGGGCCAACACCGGCGGCCTGATCGTGCTGGGCTTCGACCGCACCGTCGAGTCCCTGTGCACCGGCGGCTTCGTCCTGGACGTCGAGTTCAGCGCGACCCGCCTGCGCGAGCTGTGCAAGCTCGACGGCGCGGTGGTGCTGGACAAGGACATCACCAAGATCGTCCGGGCCGGCGTCCACCTGATGCCGGACTCCACCATCCCCACCGACGAGACCGGCACCCGCCACCGCACCGCCGAGCGGGTCAACCGGCAGACCGGCTACCCGGTGGTCGCGGTCTCGCACTCGATGCGGCTGATCGCCATGTACGTCAACGGCACCCGCCGGGTGCTGGAGGACTCCACCACGGTCCTCTCCCGCGCCAACCAGGCGCTGGCCACCCTGGAGCGCTACAAGCTGCGCCTGGACGAGGTGGCCGGCACGCTCTCCGCCCTGGAGATCGAGGACCTGGTGACGGTCCGGGACGTCACCGCCGTGGCCCAGCGCCTGGAGATGGTCCGGCTGATCGCCACCGAGATCGCCGGTTACGTGCTGGAGCTCGGCATCGACGGCCGCCTGCTCTCGCTCCAGCTGGACGAGCTGATCGCCGGTGTGGAGCCGGAGCGCGAACTGGTCGCCCGGGACTACTTCCCGGAGCGCGCCGCCAAGAAGGGCCGCACGGTCACCGAGGTGCTGGCCGACCTGGAGGCGCTCACCCACGCCGAGCTGCTGGACCTGCAGACGGTCGCCAAGGCGCTCGGCTACTCCGGCACGCCGGAGTCCCTGGACTCCGCCGTCTCCCCGCGCGGCTACCGCCTGCTGGCGAAGATCCCGCGCCTGCCCAACACGGTGATAGAGCGCCTGGTCGAGCACTTCGGCGGACTGCAGAAGCTGCTCGCGGCCAGCATCGACGACCTGCAGACGGTCGAGGGCGTCGGCGAGACCCGGGCCCGCTCGGTCCGCGAGGGCCTGTCCCGCCTTGCCGAATCGTCCATCCTGGAGCGCTACGTCTGACCGGACGCGCAGCGGACCGCGAACGGCCCCCGGAGAAACGCTTCCCCGGGGGCCGTTCCGCGTTCCGGGGCCCCGGAACGCGGGCCCGGACGGGCCGACGGGTCGACGGGCCGACGCACGGAGCCCCCGACCGCTCGGCGGCCGGGGGCTCCGTAGGGACGTGACGGACGCTCAGTTGTCCAGTCGGATCGAGGTCCGGGCCGACACCTTGTCGCCGGAGAGCCCGGTGAGCTCTGCCAGCACCACGTACGTCCCGTTCGCCGGGGCGGTCTGGTCGGCGGTCGCGCACTGCGGCTTGCTGCGGCTGCGGTCCCAGGTGAAGGTCTCGGTCTGGCTGCCGTTCGCCGGGATCTGCACCCAGATGTTGCCCTTGTCGGGCGGGCAGTCGCCGGAGGACCAGACCCGGTCGTTGTTGCTGCCGCTGCTGACCGTGATCACGGAGGCGGTGCGGCCCAGGTCCACCCGGCAGTTGGCGCCGGAGGAGTTCTTGACCGTGAGCGCCAGCTTGGGCTTGTCCTTGGGCTGGTACGAGTTCTGGGTGCCGGCCAGCTCCAGGGCGACCTGCGAGGAGGAGCAGACCGGGAGCGCCATCACCTCGGCGGTGTTCACCGCCGGGGCGCCACCGCCCGAGCCGCCGGTCCCGCCGGGCGCCGGGCTGCCGCCGCCGGTACCGCCCGAGCCGCCCGTACCGCCACCCCCGCCGGGCGCACCGGCCCCGCCCGAACCGGAGCCCGAGCCGCCCGAGCCGCCGGCGCCGCCACCCGTGGCACCGCCGCTGAGGCCGACCTCGCTGCCGCCGCCGCTGGCCACCGGCCCGCCGCCGGAGCCGCCGCCGGCCGGGTGCGCCGCAGGGCCGCTCGGCGAGGCGCCGGGCGTGATCGCCTGAGCGGGTGTCTGGCTCTGGGACGGCACGGCCTGCGCGGCCTTGCTCGATGAGCCGCCGTCACCACCCCCGCCCTGATCGGTCATCAGCCAGGCGATCAGGGCGACGACCGCCGCGACGGCGACGAGCACGACGACACGCCGACGCCAGTAGATCGAGGCCGGCAGCGGTCCCACGGGTTGACGCAAAGAGGGCACGATCAAACTCTATGGGACTGCGTGTGGCGATTGACTCACCAACACCGCACAGTAGCCCCTTCTTTCACATGATCCGCCATTTGATCCGTTCGAGGGAGACCCTTCACCCGGATGCCCGGGCGGGAACCGAGGAGAGAGCGACGGAGAACGGCCCGTCCGGAGCCCCCGCATCCGCTTCGGCCCGGCTCCACGGCCGTGGGAGGATCGAAGGGCCATGACTGCCATCACCGCCACCGAAGCCGCCCCCGCGCCGCCCCTGCCGCTGCCGCTGCTGCACTCGACCGTCATCGACTGGTACGAGGCCAGCAAGCGCGACCTGCCCTGGCGGACCCCCGACGCGACGCCCTGGGCCGTCATGGTGAGCGAGTTCATGCTCCAGCAGACCCCGGTGAAGCGGGTGCTGCCCGCCTGGCAGGCCTGGATGACCCGCTGGCCCACCCCCGCGGACCTCGCCGCCGAGGCGCCCGGCGAGGCGGTCCGGATGTGGGGCCGGCTGGGCTACCCGCGCCGCGCACTGCGCCTGCACGGGGCCGCCGTGGCGATCACCGAGGAGCACGGCGGCGAGGTCCCGGACGACCACGCCACGCTGCTCTCGCTGCCCGGGGTGGGGGAGTACACCGCCGCCGCCGTCGCCTCCTTCGCCTTCCGCCAGCGGCACGTGGTGCTGGACACCAACGTCCGCCGGGTCTTCGCCCGCGCGGTGACCGGCGTCGAGTACCCGGCCACCGCCACCACCGCCGCCGAGCGCCGCACCGCGACCGCGCTGCTGCCGGACGACGCCGCGACGGCCGCCACCTGGGCGGTCGGCGTGATGGAGCTGGGCGCCCTGGTCTGCACCGCCCGCGGCCCGGAGTGCGGGCAGTGCCCGCTGTTCACCGTCTGCGCCTGGCAGCGGGCCGGCCGCCCGCCGTACGAGGGCCCGGCCCGGCGCGGCCAGACCTACGAGGGCACCGACCGCCAGGTGCGCGGCAAGCTGCTCGCGGTGCTGCGCGAGGCGCACGGCTCCGTCCCGCAGGCCCGGCTGGACGCGGTCTGGCCGGACGCGGTGCAGCGCGCCCGGGCCCTGGACGGCCTGGTCGCCGACGGCCTGGTCGAACCGGTCGAGCAGGGCGTCTACCGACTGCCCCGGTAGGAACGGAACGGCGCCCCCGGGAGGTCCTCTCCCGGGGGCGCCGTCGTCCGTGCGGAGCGGGTCAGACCGCCGCGGCCTCCAGCGAGGCCTCGGCCGGCTTCTCGCCCTTGCCGGTGCCGCGCAGCGGCACCTCGCGCAGGAACACCGCCGCGGCGATGGAGATCACGGCCACCCCGGCGCCCCACAGGAAGACGGTGTGCATGCCGTTGGACACCGCGTGGTGGTAGGCGTCCTGGACGACCTCGGGCAGCTTGCGCAGCTCGGCCGGGCTCATCTGGCCCGGGTCCTTCGCCCCGCCGCCGGCCGAGGCCTGCTCGCCCAGGCGCGAGGTCATGGTGTCCTTCACCCGGTTGTTGAACAGGGCGCCGAACAGCGCGACACCGAAGGAACCGCCGATGGTGCGGAACAGGGTGGCGGTGGAGCTGGCCACGCCCATGTCCTTGAGCTCGACGCTGTTCTGCGCGACCAGCATGGTGATCTGCATCAGGAAGCCCATGCCGGCGCCGAGCACGACCATCCAGCAGGCCGAGGTGAAGCTGCTGGTCCCGACGCCCATGGTGGAGAGCAGGAGCATGCCGCCGGTCATCACGACGGTGCCGATGATCGGGAAGACCCGGTACTTGCCGGTCTTGGTGACGGCCTGGCCGACCACCAGCGAGACGACCAGCATGCCGAACATCATCGGCATCAGCAGCAGGCCGGAGTTGGTCGCCGAGGCGCCCTGGACGATCTGCTGGTAGAGCGGCAGGAAGACGGTCGAGCCGAACATCACGAAGCCGACCACGAAGCCGATGATCGAGACCAGGGTGAAGTTCAGGTTCTTGAACAGGCTCAGCGGCAGCATCGGCTCCTGGGCCCGCTGCTCGACGTAGCAGAAGGCGATCAGCGAGGCGACGGCGAGCGCGGCCAGGCCGAGGATCTCCTTGGAGCCCCAGGCGTACTGCTGGCCGCCCCAGGTGGTGATCAGCACCAGCGAGGTGATGCCCGCGGTGAGCAGCACGGCGCCCGGGTAGTCGATCCGGGCGGTGTTGGTGACCTTCGGCAGCTTGAGGGTGACGATGACGACGGCGAGGGCTATCAGGCCGAGCGGCAGGTTGATGTAGAAGGTCCAGTGCCAGCTCAGGTGGTCGGTGATGAAGCCGCCGACCAGCGGGCCGCCGATGGTGGCGAGGGCCATCACGGCGGCGAACATGCCCTGGTACTTGCCGCGGTCACGCGGCGGGACGAGCGCACCCATGATCGACATGACGCCGACCATCAGACCGCCGGCGCCGAGGCCCTGCACGGCGCGGAAGCCGATCAGCTCGTTCATGTTCTGGGACAGGCCGGACAGCGCCGAACCCACCAGGAAGATCACGATCGAGGTCAGGAAGACGCCCTTGCGACCGTACAGGTCGCCGAGCTTGCCCCAGATCGGGGTGGAGGCGGCGGTGGCCAGGGTGTACGCGGTGACCACCCAGGAGAGGTGCTCGGCACCGCCGAGGTCACCGACGATGGTCGGCATCGCGGTGCCGACGATCAGGTTGTCGAGCATGGCGAGCAGCATCGTGACGACCAGGCCGACCATCACGAGGCGGATCTCGCGGGGCGACCGCGGCTGTTCCTCCTCGGTCGCCTTGTCCTCCGGTACCGGGCCGGCGGTCTTGGACTGTGACATGGGGTGGGGTCTCCCGAGGGTGTTTCGGACGGGCCTCGCGCCGCCTGTGCGGATCACTTACTTGACGCCCGGCTAGTTTATCGATCGTCGGCACGGTAGGCTTTTTACTAGCCGGTCGTCAAGCCAGTTTTAAGACCGGGCGCCTGGGCAGGGACAATGGGCCCGGGGCGGACGCCACCCTGGGTCCGCAGCAGTCACCCCAGCAGTCACCCCAGTAGTCACCGACGCAGTCAACGAGGCAGGCCATGGGCACTCCGCACAGCCCCCGCAGCGACACCCGGGCTCGCATCATCGAGGTGTCGTTGGAGCTCTTCTCGGAGCAGGGCTACGAGCAGACCTCGCTGCGTGAGATCGCCGACCGACTGGGCGTCACCAAGGCCGCGCTGTACTACCACTTCAAGACCAAGGACGACATCGTCCTGGGCATCGTCGAGCGGATGGCCGCGCCGATCGACGAGATCATCGCGTGGGGCCGGGAGCAGCAGTCCTGGAGCCCGGAGATGCGCGACGAGATGATCCGGCGCTACGCGGACGGGATGACCGAGCGGGCCCCGCTGCTTCGCTTCTTCCACGAGAACCAGCCCGCGCTGCGCGACTCCCCGGCCGGGCTGGCCTTCCGGGAGCGCGTGATCACCATGATGCAGCTGGTGCACGGGCCCGACGCCGGGTTCCGGGACCGCCTGCGGGCGACGATGGCGCTGTTCACCGCCCACTCGGCGTTCTTCCTGCTCAAGCAGGACTCCTCCGACGGCGGCGACACCCAGAACGTGTGGGGCGAGAAGCTGTCGCCCGCGGACCTGGAGGAGGCGCTCGAAGCGGCCCGCGAGGTCTCGCTGGAGATCAGCAGCCGGATCGGGCAGCCCGCCCGGGGCTGAGCGGCGGTCCTCAGAACGCCGTGACGCCGTGTCCGGCGAGGTAGGCGATCGGGTCGACCACCGCGCCGTAGCGGTTGCTGGTGCGGATCTCGAAGTGCAGGTGCGGCCCGGTGGAGTTGCCGGTGTTCCCGGACAGCCCGACCCGCCGGCCCGCCGACACCCGGTCACCGGCCGACACCGAGACCGCGGACAGGTGCGCGTACTGCGCGAAGTGCCCGTCGGCCAGCCGCAGGACGACCTCCTTGCCGTAGGCGCCGTCCCAGCCGGCCGAGACCACGGTCGCGTCGCCGACGGCCAGCACCGGCGTGCCGGGGGAGACCGCGAAGTCCACCCCGGTGTGGTACCCGGCGGCGTACCCGGAGTTGGCCACCCCGTACGGATTGCTGGTCGGCGCGTCCGGCGCCGGAGCCGACCAGTCCGGCGCGGGCGCGGGGGCCGGTGCGGCCTCCGGCTGCGAACCGGGCTGCTCGGCGGGCTGCTCGGCGTGCGCGGGCTCCGCGCCCGGCGGGTCGAGCGGCAGCAGGTTGGGCGCCACCGTCACGAAGGCCTGTGCCGAGGCGGCGTCCTCCGGCAGCTTGTACGGGCTCGGTCCGGCCACCTGCACCAGGCCCGGGTCGGGCACCTCCGCCCGCGGGGCGGTGAAGGCCGAGCTGCCCGGCGTGGTCGGCCGTACGGTCTGCGCCGAGGCGCTGCCGGGGGTGGCGACCAGCAGCACGCCCGCCAGCAGCGCGGCGGCCGCCCCGGCCGAGGCCACCGCGTGGTCGCGCTCGGTCCGCTGCCGGCTGCCCGGCAGGGTGGCGTGCCGGGGGGTGGTGAGCAGGCGCAGCGGCGGTACGGCGCGGCTGCGCAGGGCCTGGGTGATCCGCGGCTGCCAGACGGCCGCCTGGGCCGTCGCGCGGACGGCGAGCCGGCGCAGGGCCGGCCCCACGGGCGGGACGTTGGACATCGCGGGTCGTACCTCACGGTCGTACGGGGGCAGCACGGAACGCCCGGTCGGGCGGTCGGCTGCGCGGGGGAGCACTCAGCTTTAACCGTCACCGAGCGCAGCCCCAAACCCGGCGATGTACTACCCCGCGTAGTCGGCGTGGCGCCGGGGATTCAAGCCGACGGAGTAATGATCATGAGATCGGATCGCCGAGGCCCGACCGGGTCCGCGCAGCGGTCCCGTCCCGCCGACTACTAGGCCCGGTCGTACCGCGCCGAACCGCTGTGACCAGCGCCACCCGGTGCCCGGTGCCCTGGGCCCGGGCCGGGCCGGCCGCCGAAAAAGCGTCCGGCCCGCCCCCGCGCGGTGGCGGGGGCGGGCCGGACGTGGAGAACTCAGTGCCGCGCGATCACGGCCTGACCGTCAGGGACGATCAGTTGTCGACCGGGCGGACCCGGATCCAGGTCTCCAGGTAGTTCGCGGACTCGTTCTCGACCTCGATGCTGGTGCCGGTCTTCGGCACGTCCACACCGGCGTACGGGTTGTCCTTCGACCACCAGGACTTCAGGTCGGAGAACTCGTCGACGCCCTTGGACTTCGGGATGACGGTCTCGGCGTCGGCCTTGTGCAGGGTCAGCGCCGGGACGCGGCGCGAACCGAAGGTCGAGTCGAAGCCCTGCATGCGCGGACGCATCAGGGTGCCGTCGGACCACTTGATCGGGGTCGGGTGCGAGTCGACCGGCAGGACCAGGCCGTGGCCCGGGTGGGCGCTGACGTTGTTGTCGGTCTGCGACTCGTCCCAGTACCAGATCAGCAGGCCGGGCTGGTACGAGTAGTGCTCGACCCAGTTGGGCTTGGCGGCCGAACCGAAGTTGTACGGGCCGGTCTTGAGGGTCTGGTCGAACGACACGTACTGCTTGTTCTCCGCGATGTAGTACTGCGCGTAGTCCTTGGTGTACGAGCCGCCGAAGCGGGTGAAGCCGGCGGCGGTCCAGCCGTTGTCGCCGTTCTCCACGTCGTCGCTGAACACGGTGGCGCCGTCGGCGACCACGGCGATGTTGTCCGCCGCGAAGCCGCGGTAGTGCAGACCGCCGTCAGTGGTGTTGTGGTAGCGGAACTGGATCTTCTTGCCGGCGTAGGCGTCCAGGTTGAACGACAGGTCGCCCCAGGCGGCGGTGAGGCCGCTGAGGGCCGGGCGGCCGTTCTCCTTCGGGAGGGCGGCGCCGTTCCAGGTGCCGTCCACCACGGTCCAGGTCTTGCCACCGTCGGTGGAGACCTCGCCGAAGGTGTAGTCGAAGTCCGGCTCCAGCTCGTACCAGGCCTTGGCGTTGATGCTGGCCTTGGCCTTGCCGGTCAGGTCGATCTCGCGGGTCAGCGTGACGTTCAGGTTGTCGGCGCTGCCGCTCCACCACTCGCTGTTGCCGGCGAAGGGCTTGTTGATGTCGGTGGTGATGCTCTTCTTCGGCAGGTCGACGATGAGCGCCTGCGGAAGGTCGGTGTTGTACTCGACCGGGCCGATGTGGTGGGTCGACTCGGTGCCCGCCTTGGCGCGGTCGGCCTTGAGCCAGCCGAGCTGGTACTTGCTCCAGGCGTCGAGGTCGTTCGGCATGTCGCCGATGCTGTCCTTGCCCTCGCCGAGCCAGGAGCCGGAGGACATCAGGGACCAGAAGCCGACCGAGTTGTCGATGCCCTTGCCGGCGGTGTCGTAGAGGTCCGGCAGACCGAGGTCGTGGCCGTACTCGTGCGCGAAGACGCCGAGGCCGCCGTTCTCCGGCTGCATCGTGTAGTCGCCGATCCAGAGGCCGGTGTTGCCGACCTGGACGCCGCCGAGCTTGTTGTTGTCCGGGCCGGCCTGGCCGGTCAGGTTGCCGTAGACGTACGAGCGGTGCGCCCACAGGGCCTTGCTGCCCTGCTTGCCGCCACCGGCCGACTTGTCCTCACCGGCGTGCACGATCTGGAAGTGGTCGATGTACCCGTCGGGCTGGTTGAAGTTCCCGTCGTGGTGCGAACCGTAGCGGTCCCACTGGTCGTACTGGGCCAGCGTCGCCTTGACCTGGGCGTCGGTCTGACCCTTCGCCAGCTGGTCCTTGTACCAGATGTCGACGGCGTCGCGGATCAGGTCCTGGGCGCTCGCGCAGACGTTGGAGCCGCAGTAGTCGGAGCCGTACCGGGCCTCGTTCCACGGCACCCGGACCCAGTCCGAGACCACGCCGTCGACCGAGTAGCGGCCCGAGGACTGCTTCTCGTAGAAGGTCTTCAGCGAGGGCTTGTCCTTGGCGAAGTACAGGTCCTGGTAGTGCTGCTGGTTGTAGTCGGCCTGCCAGGCGGTCGAGTTGTTCGTGGCGCGGTCGGGCGCTGCGATCTCGTTGTGCTTGGGGCCCGGGTCGCCGCCGTACTTGACCTTGCCGTCGGCGGTCTTGGTGGTGTTGTCGACCTGGTCGCTGAAGTCGACCAGGATCGTGAAGATCTTGTCCGTGCGCTCACGGGCGAGCTCGACGTACTTGTCCTTGCCGAGCTTCACGCTGGTGCTGCCGTTGTGCTGCTCGACCTGGGCGGTGCCGTTGAGCAGCTGCTCGGTGGCGGCCTTCTTCTCCGCGTCGACCTTGGCGGTCAGCGGGCCCGGGATGTTGTGCTCGGTGTTCTGGACGGCCTCGGCCGGGTCCTTCGGAACCGGTGCCGAGCCGGCTGCGACGGCGCTGCTCGGGAACAGACCCGCGCCGAGCGTGACTATGACCGCCGCCGCGGTGGTGACCGCTGCGGCTCTCCTGGTGGTCTTCAACGTTGTGACGCCCTCCCCGACCGAGCTGACTCTTGGCCAAGGCCCGGTAAACCAATATGAAAGACAGGTGGACGTCATTTGACCGAAGTGGGGCTGGAAAAGATAGACCTTGACCCTGACATGGCCACGGCGCTATGCTCGCCGATTTCCTGTCAGCTGACGGCTGCTCAGAGAAGGCCTGGTCAGGGCCCCGCACGGGACCCCGGAACGCCACGAGCCCCCGGCGCGAACGCCGGGGGCTCGTGGCTGTGAAGTTGTCTGTTAAATGTTGGTCTACTTCGTCAGGTCCGGACCGGACGAGGCGACCGCGGCCGGGGTGTCCGCGACGGCCGACTTCTCCTCGCCGCGGAAGGTGAACTTGGCGTCCTTGCCCTCGCCGTCCACGTCCACGACCACGATGTGGCCGGCCCGCAGCTCGCCGAAGAGGATCTTCTCGGAGAGGTGGTCCTCGATCTCGCGCTGGATGGTGCGGCGCAGCGGACGGGCACCCAGGATGGGGTCGTAGCCGCGCTTGGCCAGCAGCTTCTTGGCCTCGACGCTGAGCTCCAGGCCCATGTCCTTGTCCTTGAGCCGCTCGTCCACCTTGTCGATCATCAGGTCGACGATCTGGATGATGTCGTCCTCGGACAGCTGGTGGAACACCACGATGTCGTCGACGCGGTTCAGGAACTCGGGGCGGAAGTGCTGCTTGAGCTCCTCGCCGACCTTCGCCTTCATCCGCTCGTACCCGGTCTGGGTGTCACCCGTGGCCGCGAAGCCCAGGTTGAAGCCCTTGGAGATGTCCCGGGTGCCGAGGTTGGTCGTCATGATGATGACGGTGTTCTTGAAGTCGACCACGCGGCCCTGGGAGTCGGTCAGACGACCGTCCTCCAGGATCTGCAGCAGCGAGTTGAAGATGTCCGGGTGGGCCTTCTCGACCTCGTCGAAGAGGACGACCGAGAACGGCTTGCGGCGGACCTTCTCGGTCAGCTGGCCGCCCTCCTCGTAGCCCACGTACCCGGGCGGGGAGCCGAACAGCCGGGAGACGGTGTGCTTCTCGGAGAACTCGGACATGTCGAGCGCGATCAGCGCGTCCTCGTCGCCGAAGAGGAACTCGGCGAGCGTCTTGGACAGCTCGGTCTTACCGACGCCGGACGGGCCGGCGAAGATGAACGAACCGCCGGGGCGCTTCGGGTCCTTGAGGCCCGCACGGGTGCGCCGGATGGCCTGGGAGAGCGCCTTGATGGCGTCCTTCTGGCCGATGACGCGCTTGTGCAGCTCGTCCTCCATGCGCAGCAGCCGGGAGGTCTCCTCCTCGGTCAGCTTGAAGACCGGGATGCCGGTGGCGGTGGCCAGGACCTCGGCGATGAGCTCCTCGTTGACCTCCGCGACGACGTCCATGTCGCCGGCCTTCCACTCCTTCTCGCGCTTGGCCTTGGCCTGCAGGAGCTGCTTCTCGTCGTCGCGCAGGGACGCGGCCTTCTCGAAGTCCTGCGCGTCGATCGCGCTCTCCTTCTCGCGGCGCACGTCGGCGATCTTCTCGTCGAACTCGCGCAGGTCCGGCGGCGCGGTCATCCGGCGGATGCGCATCCGGGAGCCGGCCTCGTCGATCAGGTCGATCGCCTTGTCCGGCAGGAAGCGGTCCGAGATGTACCGGTCGGCCAGGGTGGCGGCGGCGACCAGGGCGGCGTCCGTGATGGAGACCCGGTGGTGGGCCTCGTAGCGGTCGCGCAGACCCTTGAGGATCTCGATGGTGTGCGGCAGCGAGGGCTCGGCGACCTGGATCGGCTGGAAGCGGCGCTCCAGCGCGGCGTCCTTCTCCAGGTGCTTGCGGTACTCGTCCAGGGTGGTGGCACCGATGGTCTGCAGCTCGCCGCGGGCCAGCATCGGCTTGAGGATGCTGGCGGCGTCGATGGCGCCCTCGGCGGCGCCCGCGCCGACCAGGGTGTGCAGCTCGTCGATGAACAGGATGATGTCGCCGCGGGTGCGGATCTCCTTGAGCACCTTCTTGAGGCGCTCCTCGAAGTCACCGCGGTAGCGCGAGCCGGCCACCAGGGCGCCCAGGTCCAGCGTGTAGAGCTGCTTGTCCTTGAGCGTCTCCGGGACCTCGCCCTTGACGATCGCCTGCGCCAGGCCCTCGACCACGGCGGTCTTGCCGACGCCGGGCTCACCGATCAGGACCGGGTTGTTCTTGGTGCGGCGGGACAGCACCTGCATGACCCGCTCGATCTCCTTCTCGCGCCCGATGACCGGGTCGAGCTTGGCCTCGCGGGCGGCCTGGGTGAGGTTGCGCCCGAACTGGTCCAGGACCAGCGAGGTCGACGGGGTGCCCTCGGCGGGCCCGCCGGCCGTGGCCGACTCCTTGCCGCCGCTGGTCTGGTAACCGGAGAGCAGCTGGATGACCTGCTGGCGCACCCGGTTGAGGTCGGCACCCAGCTTCACCAGGACCTGGGCGGCGACGCCCTCGCCCTCGCGGATCAGGCCGAGCAGGATGTGCTCGGTGCCGATGTAGTTGTGGCCGAGCTGCAGGGCCTCCCGGAGCGACAGCTCCAGGACCTTCTTCGCCCGGGGGGTGAAGGGAATGTGACCGGACGGGGCCTGCTGGCCCTGGCCGATGATCTCCTCGACCTGCTGGCGCACGGCCTCAAGGGAAATCCCGAGGCTCTCCAGGGCCTTGGCGGCGACGCCCTCGCCCTCGTGGATCAGACCCAGGAGGATGTGCTCGGTGCCGATGTAGTTGTGGTTGAGCATCCGGGCTTCTTCCTGAGCCAGGACGACAACCCGCCGCGCGCGGTCGGTGAACCTCTCGAACATCGTTTATCGCTCCTCAGAGCGGTCGGGCAGTTCGGGGTCCGTCCCCGCCCTGTCCTTCCGCATGCTAGTCCCGCTCAGCGGCGCGGCCCACGGATTCACTCCCCGGTAGAGGAGCGAGATGCTGCGCGACCAGCCGACACCAATCCCAACCTGATGCTGGGAATCGGTGTTCCCACAGGTGGGCCGGATGCACCGGAAACCGCTACGCCATCGGCGAACAAGCGTCGCCGGGGCGGAGCCGGACCCTCTTCGGCCGGTCGCACATGCTGCCCCTGGACGGGTCGAAGAACCCGTCCACCTGCATTCATACCCGGTATCGGGGCGGTTCTCGCGCAGTTTCCGCGGTGGCGGTGTTCGCCTGGCGAGAAGTCCGGCCGCGGTGACGGTGGTTCGACGGCGGCCGGGGACGGTCGTACGCCATCCCGGGGTGTCCGCGTTACCGCTTCGCCCCTACAGCGTTGCACAGCTCGTGATTGTTCCGCCGCCCGAGCCCGCGCTCCCGGCCGGCCGGGCCGGACAGGGCCCCGGGGCCGCCGGTGCGGCGGCCGGCCCGGTGCGCACCGCGGGGCGCGGAGGTGTCACCTCCGCGCCCCGCGCGTGTGTCGTCGGTGCCGTACGCGGCCGCCGGGGCCCCGCATCCGCTCCGGCGGGCCGGTGGTTGCGCCGGGGTCAGGCCGCGTTGGCCTTGTCGTAGGCCTCGCGGACCGTGCTCGGCACCCGGCCGCGGTCGTTGACCTCCATGCCCTGCTCCTTGGCCCACGCGCGGACCTTCGCGGTGTCGGGAGCGCTGCCGGACGGGCGCGCCGCGGCGGCGCGGCCCGGGCGGCGGGCGCCGGCCAACCGGCCGCTCTGCTTGCGGCCCTTCTCCACGTACGGCGCCAGCAGACCGCGCAGCTTGTCCGCGTTGGCGCTCTTCAGGTCGATCTCGTAGGCAACGCCGTCGAGCGCGAACGTCACCGTCTCGTCCGCCGAACCGCCATCGAGATCGTCTTCAAGAATGACCTGCACCCTCTGTGCCACGGGCTTCCCTTTCCGCTAAACGACCCATTGCCTAAGGAAAGGAAAGCGCCTTTCTGCGGAAAACACAAACCCTTGACCGGCGCGGAGCCGCTCAGAGGTGCAGCAGCATGCGCGAGTTGCCCAGTGTGTTGGGCTTCACCCGCTCCAGGTCGAGGAACTCCGCGACACCTTCATCGTACGAGCGGAGGAGTTCTTCATAGACATCCGTAGCGATCGCCGCCGGGTCTGTCGTACCATCATCGGTTTCCTGGAGCTCCCCGATCTCGACGAAACCGTGTTTCGCGAAGAACGGAACCTCGAACGTCAAGCAGAAAATCCGACGGACGCCCAGCCAGCGGGCGGTCTGCACCAGCTTCTCCAACAGCAGGTGCCCGATCCCGAAGCCCCGGCAGGACGGATCGACCGCCAGCGTACGGACCTCGGCGAGGTCCTCCCACATCACGTGCAGGGCGCCGCAGGCCACCACCGCGCCGTTGTCGTCGCGTTCCGCGACCCAGAACTCCTGGACGGATTCGAACAGTGTGACTGTGGGCTTGTCGAGCAGAATGCCGTCGCGCGAGTAGGTGTCGATGAGCCCGCGTACGGCCCGTACGTCCGTGGTCCGCGCGCGGCGGATGGTGACCTCCATGGCGGGACGTTATCGTGCCGCGCCCGGCGGGGTCTCCCCGGTATCCGCTCCGCCGGTATCCGGGCCGTTCGCGGGGGAATCCGGGGCGGGCTGATCCGCCGCTGGATCGGGCGGGAACAAGGCCGCGACCCGCAAGGCGTCCCGGAGGGCCTCGCGCTGCTCCGGCGACATCAGGCCGAAGAAGTGGACCAGGGCCGCCGCGGGATTGTCGCCGGTGGCCCAGGCGTCGTTCATCAGAGCCGCCGTGTACGCCTCACGCGAGGAGACCGGTTCATATCGATAGGCCCGGCCCACCCGCTCGCGGCGCAACCAGCCCTTTCTGTGCAGCTTGTCCAGGACGGTCATCACCGTGGTGTACGCGATTTCGCGTTCCGACCGCAGATCCAGGAGAACCTCGCGAACCGTCACCGGTCGGTTCCACCGCCACACCCGGGTCATGATGGCGTTCTCAAGTTCGCCGAGTTGCCGGACCATAGTGCGGCCAGGATAGGGAGTGAATGGGGCAAATCTTGTGAAGTGCGCCAAACCGGCGCGCCGCCACCCCCGGGAATCGGGAATGGCGGCGCGGGTGGTTCGGAGCGGCTGACGGCGTCAGTCGATCAGTCGATGTCTTCCTTGGCCTTCTGGGCCCCGCCCTGGCTGCGGAAGATGGCCCGCACCAGGAATCCGAAGCCGATCGCCATGACCAGCGGTGGCACGATCGCGCTGACGTAGTCCATCAGGTCACTCCTCCTCGGTCTTCTCCGCCGCGACGGCGGAAGCCTTCGGCTCCGGCTTCACCAGCGGGAAGAGCACGGTCTCCCGGATGTTCTTGCCGGTCAGCAGCATGATCAGGCGGTCCACGCCGAGGCCCAGGCCACCGGTCGGGGGCATCGCGTACTCCAGGGCGCGCAGGAAGTCCTCGTCCACCTGCATCGCCTCGACGTCGCCGCCGGCGGCCAGCAGGGACTGCGCGGTCAGGCGGGCGCGCTGCTCGACCGGGTCGACCAGCTCGGAGTAGGCGGTGCCGATCTCGGTGCCGAAGATCACCAGGTCCCACTTCTCGGCCACGCCCGCGATCGAGCGGTGCTGGCGGGTCAGCGGGGAGACCTCGGTCGGGTAGTCCTTGATGAAGGTCGGCCGGACGGCGTTCTCCTCCAGCAGGCGCTCCACCATCTCCAGCACGATCTGGCCGTGGCCCCAGTTCTTCTCGAACGGGATGCCGTGCTCGGTGGCCAGCGCGCGCAGCTCCTCGACGGAGGTCTCCGGGGTGACCTCGACGCCCAGGCGGGCGGAGATGCCCGGGTAGACGCTGACCTCCTCCCACGGCTCGGCCAGGTCGATCTCGTGCTCCACGCCGTGCGGGTCGACGCCCTTGATCACCGTGGTGCCCAGGGCGTCCCGGGCGGCGTTGACGATCGTCGCGCGGATCAGCTCGGCCTGGGTGTCGTAGTCGCCGTAGGCCTCGTACGACTCCAGCGAGGTGAACTCCGGGTTGTGGGTGGAGTCCGCGCCCTCGTTGCGGAAGTTGCGGTTGATCTCGAAGACCTTCTCGGCGCCGCCGACCACCAGCCGCTTGAGGTACAGCTCGGGGGCGATGCGCATGTAGAGGTCGATGTCGTACGCGTTGATGTGCGTCTTGAACGGGCGGGCGTTGGCGCCGCCGTGCACCGGCTGCAGCATCGGGGTCTCGACCTCGATGTAGCCGCGGTCCTCGTAGGTGCGGCGGATCGAGCGGACGACCTTGCTGCGCAGGTGCAGGATCTCGCGCGCCTCGGGGTTCACGATCAGGTCGACGTAGCGCTGGCGGACCCGGGCCTCCGGGTCGGTCAGGCCCTTGTGCTTGTCCGGCAGCGGACGCAGGCACTTGGCGGTGAGCTCCCAGCGGTCCACCATCACCGACAGCTCGCCGCGCTTGGAGGTGATCACCTCGCCCTCGACGCCGACCTGGTCGCCGAGGTCGATGTCGGACTTCCAGGCCGCCAGCCGCTCGGCGCCGAGCTTGTCCAGGGAGAGCATCACCTGGAGGTCGCCGGAGCCGTCGCGCAGGGTGGCGAAGCACAGCTTGCCGCCGGTGCGGGACAGGATCACCCGGCCGGTGATGCCGACGCGCTCGCCGGTCGCGGTGTCGGCTTCGAGGTCCGGGTGCTTGGCACGCAGGTCCGCGATGGTGCTGGTGCGGGGGAATCCGACCGGGTACGGGTCGACCCCGGCCGCCCGGAGCCGGTCCAGCTTCTCGCGCCGGACGCGCATCTGCTCGGGAAGGTCGTCGGTCGCGGGGACAAGGCTCTGATCGCTCACCCCACAAGGGTAGCCAGCCGTACGCCGTGCTCCGCGACCGGATGACGCCGGAGGGGAGGCCGTCGGATCGACGGCCTCCCCTCCGGGGCGGGTGCGGGCGGGCTCAGCCGGTGCCGGTGGCGAGTTCGACCTCCTCCTCGTCCCGCCCGGCCTCCGGGGCGGGCCGGGCCGGAGGCTTGGGGCGGCGGCCGAACAGTTCGGCCGGGGTGGGCATCCGGTGCGGGCGGGGCGGGGTCTGCGCGGCGGCGGGCTGCTCCGGGCGCGAGTCCCGGGAGTCGGTGCTGCTCATCGTGATCCGTCCTCCTACAGGGGTGGGGTGACTGCTGGGTGGTGCGGCGGGGTTCGGTACGGCCACCAGGTGGCGCGGGTGCCCGGTGGAGAGCGCCAGGCGCTCGCGGACGGCGGCCTCGGCCAGCGCGTGGCAGCGGCCGGCGAGCCGGGAGCGGCGGGCCCGCTCGCCGTGGCCGCAGGGCTGGCGGGTCAGCCCGCGCAGGGCGGTGAGGTCCTCGGGCCCGGGCAGGTAGCCGTCGGCCACCGCCTCCTCCAGGCGCTCCAGGTAGCCGGCGGCGCTGCCGGGCAGGGCGGCGCGGTAGCGGCCGAGGTCGGCCAGCAGGAAGGCGCGCAGCCGGCCGCCCTCCTGGACGGCCTCGTCGATCGCCTCGGTCAGGCGCAGGGCGTCCTGGACGTCCTCCGCCCACAGTTCGGCGCCCGGCCCGGCGAGCGCCGTCCGGTCGGGCCCCTGGAGGTGGACGGGGACGGCGGGGTGCAGGGCTTGGGCGAGGGCTCGGCGCAGCACGCGGACTTCGTCGGCGCTGAAGGCCATGCCGCCGCGCGATCCGTGTGGCGTAGGCATGGGTTGACACTACGTGAGGAATATCCGATTTGTCGGTAACGTCGCGCGGAATTCCGCTCGGTCGGCCTGCTGGAGAAACCTTTCGCCGAGCCTACGACGCTGCCCCGCGCCCACCGGGTCGGCCGAGTGGCCGGGGGTGCGGGGCAGCGGGGCAGCGGGGCAGCGGGGCAGCGGGGAGACGGGCCGGGTCAGCTCGGCCGGTTGCGCTCGTACACCAGGCGCAGGCCGATCAGGGTCAGCCAGGGCTCGTGCTCGTCGATGGTGGTGGCCTCGCCGAGGACCAGGGGGGCGAGCCCGCCGGTGGCGATCACCTGGACGTCGTCCGGGTCCTTGGCCAGCTCCCGGGCCATCCGCTCGACCAGGCCGTCGACCTGCCCGGCGAAGCCGTAGAGGATGCCGGACTGCATGCCCTCGACGGTGTTCTTCCCGATCACGTTGCGCGGCCGGGCCAGCTCGATCTTGCGCAGCTGGGCGCCGCGGACGCCGAGAGCCTCGACCGAGATCTCGATGCCGGGGGCGATCGCGCCGCCGACGTAGTCGCCGCGCGCGTTGACGGCGTCGAAGGTGGTCGCGGTGCCGAAGTCGACCACGATGCACGGGCCGCCGTACAGGTGGTTGGCGGCCAGCGCGTTGACGATCCGGTCCGCGCCGACCTCCTTGGGGTTGTCCATCAGGACGTGCACCCCGGTCTTCACGCCGGGCTCCACGATCACCGCGGGGACGTCGCCGTAGTAGCGGCGGGTCACCTCGCGGAGCTCGTGGAGCACGGCTGGGACGGAGGAGCAGATCGCCAGGCCCTCCACCGCGGCCTCCCGGACCGCGGTGCGGTTGCCCGTCAACCCGTGCAGCAGTACCGCGAGTTCATCCGCCGTGCGGCGCGGATCGGTGGAGATCCGCCAGTGTTCCACCACTTCCTCGCCGTCGAACAGGCCGAGTGTGGTCTGGGTGTTGCCGACGTCGATGGTGAGGAGCACGGGAACGCTTTCTGCGAGTCGGGACGGGATCGGGGCAGGAACCGCTCTCGACCTGACGGTCAGGCGCGCAGGTCCAGGCCGATGTCCAGGATCGGAGAGGAGTGGGTCAGCGCGCCCACCGCCAGGTAGTCGACACCAGTCTGGGCGACCTCGCGCGCGCCGGCCAGGGTCAGTCCGCCGGAGGCCTCCAGCTTCGCCCGGCCGGCCACCAGCGCGACGGCCTCCTTCAACTGCTCGACGGTGAAGTTGTCCAGCAGGATCAGGTCCGCGCCGGCGTCCAGCACCGGGGGGATCTGCGCCAGCTCGTCCACCTCGACCTCGACCGGCAGCTCCGGGTACGCGGCCCGGACGGCCCGGAAGGCCTCGGCCACGCCGCCCGCGGCGACCACGTGGTTGTCCTTCACCAGGGCGGCGTCCGAGAGCGCCATCCGGTGGTTGGCGCCGCCGCCGCAGCGGACCGCGAACTTCTCCAGGGCGCGCAGGCCCGGGGTGGTCTTGCGGGTGTCCCGGACGACCGCGCCGGTGCCCTCCAGGGCGTCCGCCCAGGCCCGGGTCGCGGTGGCGATGCCGGACAGGTGGCAGAGCAGGTTGAGCGCGCTGCGCTCGGCGGTCAGCAGGTCGCGGGTGCGCGAGCGGACCGACAGCAGCACCTGGCCGGCCTCCACCCGGTCGCCGTCCTGGACGTGCCGCTCGACCTCGAACTCCTCCTCGCAGACCAGCGAGACGACCGCCTCGGCGACCCGCAGGCCGGCCACCACACCGGCCTGGCGGGCGGTGAAGTCGGCGGTGGCGACCGCGTCGGCGGGCACGGTGGCCACCGAGGTGACGTCCTCGCCGCCGGCCAGGTCCTCGGCCAGCGCCAGGGTGGCGATGTCCTCGACCTCGATCGGGTCCAGCCCGGCCTCCTCCAGCAGCTCGGCCAGCTGCGGGTCCAGGCCGGTCTCGTAGCCCTCGCCGTCCCCGCAGGCGCAGCCGTCGCCGCAGCCGCCCTGCTCGGCCAGGGGGAGTTCCTCGTGCGCGTGGGTCATGGTTCTACTGCTCCTCGGGGGTGCTGACGGGGTCGCCGGAGGCGGCGAGGGTGGTGATCAGGTGGCGCCGCCAGTGGGCGTCGTCCCGCTCGGGGAAGTCCTCGCGCCAGTGGCAGCCGCGGGTCTCCTCGCGCTGCGCGGCGGCCGCGACCAGCGCCGTGGCGACCAGCAGCAGGTTGGCCGCCTCCCAGGTCTCCACCCGGGGGTCGGCCGGCTTCTCCTCGGCCACGTGGCAGCGGGCCTGCTCGGCGATCAGGGCCAGCCCGGCCGCGGTGTCGGCCATCGAGGCGGCCGAGCGCAGGATCCCCGCGCCCCGCGACATCAGCCGCTGGATCTCGGCCCGGGCCTCGGAGCCCGGCAGCGGCACCGGGTGCGCGGCCCGCGCCGCGGCGACGTCCACCGTGCGCTCGGGCAGCTCGCCGGCCGCGTGCAGCCCCGCCAGGTCGGCGGCGATCCGCTCGGCGAAGACCAGGCCCTCCAGCAGCGAGTTGGAGGCCAGCCGGTTGGCGCCGTGCACCCCGGTGCAGGCGACCTCGCCGCAGGCGTACAGGCCGGGGACGCTGGTGCGGCCGTGCCGGTCGGTGCGGATACCGCCGGAGGCGAAGTGCGCCGCCGGGGCGATCGGGATCGGCTCGGTGACCGGGTCGATGCCGTGGGCGCGGCAGAAGGCGAGGATGGTGGGGAAGCGGTGCTCCCACATCTCGGCGCCGAAGTGCCGCCCGTCCAGGTACATGTGCTCGGCGCCCTGCTCCTGCATGCGCCGGGTGATGGCCTTGGCGACGACGTCGCGCGGGGCGAGTTCGGCCAGCTCGTGCTGTCCGACCATGAAGCGCACGCCGTCCGCGTCCACCAGGTGGGCGCCCTCGCCGCGGACCGCCTCGGAGACCAGCGGCTGCTGGCCCTCGGCGTCCGGGCCCAGCCACAGCACGGTGGGGTGGAACTGGACGAACTCCAGGTCGGTGACGGCGGCGCCGGCCCGCAGGCCCAGCGCCACGCCGTCGCCGGTGGAGACCGCCGGGTTGGTGGTGGCGGAGAAGACCTGGCCCATGCCGCCGGTGGCGAGCACCACCGCGCGGGCCCGGACGGCGCCGACGCCGTCGCGCTGGCCCTCGCCCATCACGTGCAGGGTCAGCCCGGCGGTGCGGCCCTCGGCGTCGGTCAGCAGGTCGAGGACGAGCGCGTGCTCGATCAGCTCGATGCCGGGGTCGGTGCGGACGGCGGCGACCAGGGCGCGCGATATCTCGGCGCCGGTCGCGTCCCCGCCCGCGTGCACGATCCGGCGGCGGTGGTGGCCGCCCTCGCGGGTCAGCAGGATCTCGCCGTCCTCGCCCCGGTCGAACAGGGCGCCGGTGGCGATCAGCCGGCGGACGGCGTCCGGGCCCTCGGTGACCAGGGTGCGGACGGCCTCCTCGTCACAGACGCCGGCGCCGGCCACCAGGGTGTCGTCCAGGTGCTGCTCGGGGGTGTCCCCCTCACCCAGGGCGGCCGCGACGCCGCCCTGGGCCCAGCGGGTCGAGCCTTCGTCCAGCACGGCCTTGGTGACCACCAGGACCCGCAGGCCGGCCTTGCGGACGTTGAGGGCGACGGTGAGACCGGCCACCCCGGAGCCGACCACGACCACGTCGGTGGTGGCGGTCCACCCGGGGCTCGGGGCGGTGAGGCGATGCGTAACGGACATGGCTCAGTGGCTCCTTCAGCGCGTGGCCGCGGTGGCCGCGCCGTCCTCGTCACGGTACGCCGTGTCCCCGCGCAGCAGTCCGCTGCCCTCCGGTGCCTCGGCGGGGTCGCCGCCGAAGCCGGTGATCCGGTTGTGCTCGTCCACGAAGACGACCTTCGGCTCGTAGCCCTTGGCCTCGGCCGTGTCCATCTGCCCGTAGGCGATGAGTATGACGAGGTCGCCCGGGTGGACCAGGCGGGCGGCGGCGCCGTTGATGCCGATCACGCCGGTGCCGCGCGGGCCGGCGATGGTGTAGGTCTCCAGCCGGGCGCCGTTGTTGATGTCGACGATGTGGACCAGCTCGCCGGGGAGCAGGTCGGCGGCGTCGAGCAGGTCCTCGTCCACCGTGACCGAGCCGACGTAGTGCAGGTCGGCCTGGGTCACGGTGGCCCGGTGGATCTTGGACTTGAGCATGGTGCGGAGCATTGCGGGTCACGCCTCCTGTGAGTGCATGCCTGAGGGGTTCTGACTGCGGTACTACCGGACGATGATGCGGACGTTGTCGATCAGGCGGGTCGAGCCCACCGTCGCGGCGACGGCCAGCACCGCCTCGCCCTGGAAGTCGTCCGCCGCCTCCGAGAAGTCGTGCGGGTCGATCAGGGCGAGGTAGTCGGGGGTGACGCCCTCGGCGCCGTCCAGGACGGCCGAGGCGGCCTCGCGCACGGCCTTCGGGCCCTGCGCGGCGACGTCCCGGCCGGCGAACAGGGCCTTGGACAGGACGAGGGCGCGGGTGCGCTCCTCCTCGGAGAGGTAGCGGTTGCGCGAGGACAGCGCCAGGCCGTCCTCCTCGCGGACGGTCGGCACGCCGACGACCTCGACGTCGAAGTCCAGGTCGGCGACCATCCGCTGGATGAGCGCCAGCTGCTGGGCGTCCTTCTCGCCGAAGAAGGCGAAGTCCGGGTCGGTGATGTGCAGCAGCTTGGCGACGACGGTCAGCACCCCGTCGAAGTGGCCGGGCCGGGTGGCGCCCTCGAAGCGCTCGCCCATCGGGCCGGCCGCCAGGCGCACCTGCGGCTCGCCGTTCGGGTAGACCTCCTCGACGGACGGCGCGAACACCACGTCGGCGCCGTTCTCCTCGGCCAGCCTCACGTCGGCGTCCAGGGTGCGCGGGTAGCGCTCCAGGTCCTCGGTCGGGCCGAACTGCAGCGGGTTGACGAAGACCGTGACCGCGACCCGGCCCTCCCGGCCGACCTGCTTGCGGGCGGCCCGGATCAGCGCGGCGTGGCCCTCGTGCAGGGCGCCCATGGTCATCACCACGGCGTTGTCCACCGGGCTCTCGTCCGGCCAGAACGCGGCCTCGAAGTCGTCCACGGTGTGGGTGACGACGGCCCGGTGGACCTTCGGCGCCCGCTGGGCCTTGCTCGGCTGCTTCCCGCGTGCCATCAGTGCTTCTCCTCGTTCAGTACGTCCAGCAGTGCTGCCGCCGACGCGTCGTCGATCGTCCCGTTGGCGAGCGCCCGCTGCGCGGTGGCGCGGGCCATCGCCCGGTAGGCCGCCGGGATGTCCGGGGACACCGTACTGAGCTGCGCCAGGTGGCGCCGTACGGTGCCCGCGTCGCCCCGGGCGACCGGGCCGGTGAGGGCCGCGTCGCCGGAGCGCAGGCTGTTGTCCAGGGCGGCGCCGAGCAGCGGGCCGAGCATCCGGCCGGGCTCGGCGACGCCGGCCGTACGCAGCAGGTCCATCGCCTGGGCGACCAGGGTGACCAGGTGGTTCGCACCGTGGGCGAGGGCGGTGTGGTAGAGCGGGCGGACCTCCTCGGGCACCCACTCGGGCTCGCCGCCCATCTCCACCACCAGCGCCTCGGCGACCGGCCGGAGCTCCTCGGGGGCGGTCACCCCGAAGGGGCAGCCGGCCAGCCGGGCGAGGTCCACCGAGGTGCCGGTGAAGGTCATCGCGGGGTGCAGGGCCAGCGGCAGCGCCCCGGCCCGGGTGGCGGGCTCCAGGATGCCGACGCCGTGCGCGCCGGAGGTGTGCACCAGCAGCTGGCCGGGGCGGACCGCCCCGGTGGCGGCCAGTCCGGCCACCAGGTCGGCGAGTGCGTCGTCCGGGACGGTCAGCAGCACCAGGTCGGCGGCGGCCATCACCTGCGGCGGGGTGACGATCCGCACGCCCGGCAGCAGGGACTCGGCGCGGCGCCGGGAGGCGCTGGACACCCCGGAGGCGGCGACCACGGTGTGCCCGGCGAGCTGCAGGGCGGCGCCCAGCGCGGGGCCGACCCGGCCGGTGCCGACCACGCCGACGGCGAGCCGGGCCGGTCGGCTGCTGGGGTCGCCGAGGCCGTCGGCGAGCGGGGCGAACTCTCCGAAGTCGGCGAAGTCGGACGAATCCATGTCCACCCTTGTCCTGAATGACCGTTCCGGTCCGCGTCGGGTACCGGACGTACCGCCCCAGTGTACGGGCGGCCCCGGCTGCCCTCCCTAGTCGGACGCCCCGGCCCGGATCAGCCCGGCCTCGTACGCCAGCACCACCGCCTGGACCCGGTCGCGCAGCCCCAGCTTGGCCAGGATCCGGCCGACGTGGGTCTTCACGGTGGCCTCGGAGAGCACCAGCCGGGCCGCGATCTCGCCGTTCGACAGGCCCTGGGCGACCAGCAGGAACACCTCCCGCTCGCGCTCGGTGAGCGGCCCCAGGACGTCCGAGCCGGGCGCGCTGTGCGGGGTCGGCAGCACCTCGGCGAAGCGGTCGATCATCCGCCGGGTGGTGGTCGGGGCGACCACGGCGTCCCCGCCGTGCACCGCGCGGATCGCGGCCACCAGCTCGGTCGGCGGGACGTCCTTGAGCAGGAAGCCGCTGGCCCCGGCCTTGAGCGCGGCGAAGGCGTACTCGTCCAGGTCGAAGGTGGTGAGGATGAGCACGTGCGGGGCGTTCGGCAGCGGACTGCCGTCCTCGGCCAGGCAGATCCGGCGGGTCGCCTGCACCCCGTCCAGGCGCGGCATCCGGACGTCCATCAGGATCACGTCCACCTGCGTGTGCCGCAGCAGGTCCAGGGCCTGGGCGCCGTCGCCCGCCTCGGCGGCGATCTCGATGTCGCCCTGCGACTGGAGGATCATCCGGAAGCCGGTGCGCAGCAGCTCCTGGTCGTCGACGAGCATCACGCGGATGGTCAAGATGGCTCCTAAGGGGGGCGGGGGGTTAGTGCGCCGCCTTGAGCGGGAGGACGGCGCGGATCCGGAAGCCGCCGCCGGGGCGGGGGCCCACGTCGAGGCTGCCGCTGACCATGCCGACCCGCTCGCGCATGCCGATCAGGCCGTGGCCCAGACCGTCCGTGCCGCCGGCGGCCAGTTGTTCGTCGGTGCTGCCGCGGCCGTCGTCCTCCACCAGGACGGCCAGCTCCCGTTCGCCGAAGTCGACCGCGACCCGGGCGTGGACGTCGGGGCCGCCGTGCTTGCGGACGTTGGTGAGCGCCTCCTGGACGATCCGGTAGACCGTCAGCTCGACCCCGCGGGGGAGTTCGCGCGGGTGCCCGGAGGTCGCGTAGTCGACCTCCAGTCCGGCCGTGCGGACCTGCTCCAGGAGGTCGGGCAGCTCCTCGACGCCCGGTTGCGGGACGTACTCCTCGGCGGTGTCGGCGGTGCGCAGCACGCCCAGCAGGCGGCGCATCTCGACCAGCGCCTGCCGTCCGGTGGAGGCGATCGTGCCGAGCGCCTCCTTCGCCTGCTGCGGGGAGTTGTCCAGCACGTAGGCGGCGCCGTCGGCCTGGACGATCATCACCGACACGTTGTGCGCGACCACGTCGTGCAGCTCGCGGGCGATCCGGGCCCGCTCGGCCGCGACCGCGACCTTGGCCTGGGCGTCCCGTTCGCGCTCCAGCCGGGCCGCGCGGTCCTCCAGCTCGGTCAGGTAGGCCCGCCGCACCCTGGTCAGCCGGCCCCAGGCCCAGCAGAGGATGAACGGGGTGCTCATCAGCACGGTGACCAGCGCCGCCTCGGCGAAGCCGTACGGGCGGGAGACGTACACCCCGGTGTGGTCGGTGGTGGACGTCTTCACCAGGTGCATCCGCCAGAAGGCCAGCGGACCGGCGGAGAGCCCGGCGAGCAGGGCGAGCCGGGAGGTCCACTTCTGGCCGAAGGCGGCCCCGGTGTAGGCGAACACCAGGTAGGCGATGGAGGAGCCGCCCGGGTCGATGTCGGCGGCGACCTGGCCGAGGCCGACGCCGGTGGCGGCGGCGACGGTGACGTCGGGGAAGCGCCGGCGGAAGACCATCAGCAGCGGCAGCAGCACCGCGATCAGGATCTGCGTGTTGAGGAGCCAGCCGCTGCCGGAGGAGCTGTCGGACACCAGGGCGAAGAAGAGCACGAACGACGCCCAGACGGCGTCGACCACCATGGGGTGACGGCGGAGCCAGGCGTTGAGTCGATGCACGTGTCCAGCCTAGGCAGTCGTACGAGGTGCCCAGGTCCGCCGGTAGGGCGATCCGTCCTACTCCGTAGGTCGGAGACGGCCCTGCTCCGGTTGGAAGGGGCCGCGCGCCGCCGGGTAGCGTCCCGGCCCATGACGTGGATGCGGTGGGCGCCCGCCATGGAACGGGCCCTGTACGACCGGGACGGCGGCTTCTACCGCAGGCCGGAGGGCCCGGCCGGGCACTTCCGGACCTCGGTGCACGCCTCGCCGAGGTTCGCCCGTGCGGTGGCCAGGCTGCTGCTGGAGGTTGACGAGGCCCTCGGCCGTCCGGAGGAGCTGGCCCTGGTCGACGTCGGGGCCGGGCGCGGCGAACTGCTGGCCGGGGTGCTGGCCGAACTGCCCGGGCCGGTGCTCGCGCGGCTGCGCCCGTACGGTGTGGAGCTCGCCGAGCGGCCCGCCGGACTTCCGTCCACAGCCCTGTGGACGACGGAGCCGCCGCGCGGGGTGACCGGGCTGCTGTTCGCCAACGAGTGGCTGGACAACGTGCCGCTGGACGCCGGGGAGGTCGACGGGGACGGCGTGCTGCGCTACCGCGAGGTGGACACCGCGACCGGTGAGGAGCGCCTCGGCGAACCCGTCTCGGCGGCCGACGCGGCCTGGGCCGAGCGCTGGTGGCCGGCCGTCGAGCCCGGGGAGGTGGTGGAGTTCGGGGCGCCCCGGGACGCCGCCTGGGCCCGGGCGGTGGCCGGGCTGGAGCGCGGACTGGCCGTCGCCGTCGACTACGGGCACACGGCCGGGCGGCGGCCGCCGTTCGGGACCTTCACCGGTTTCCGGGACGGCCGGGAGGTGGCCCCGGTGCCGGACGGCTCCTGCGACGTGACCGCGCACGTCGCGCTGGACGCCGTCGCCGTCCCCGGTCTCCACAGCCTGTGGACGACGCAACGCGAGGCCCTGCGCGCGCTCGGGGTCAGCGGCGGACGCCCGCCGCTGGCGCTCGCCTCCACCGACCCGGCCGGCTACCTGCGGGCGCTGAGCGGCGCCGGGGAGGGGGCCGAACTCACCGACCCGGCCGGGCTGGGCGGCTTCGGATGGGTCCTGCAAGCCGTCCGCATGCCGGTACCGGAAAGCCTGGCGGCCCTGCCGGGATGGCAGACTCTGGGGTCATGAGGGAGACCACGGTCGGCATCGGGGCGGGAGCCGAGAACTTCACCGGCGAGGCGGGCACCACCGACATGGTGCTCAACATCGGCCCGCAGCACCCGGCCACCCACGGCGTGCTGCGGCTGCGGCTGCTGCTCGACGGCGAGCGGATCGTCACCGCCGAGCCGGTGATCGGCTACATGCACCGCGGCGCGGAGAAGCTGTTCGAGGCCCGTGACTACCGGCAGATCATCATGCTGGCCAACCGGCACGACTGGCTCTCCGCCTTCTCCAACGAGCTCGGCGTGGTGCTCGGCGTCGAGCGGATGCTCGGCATGGAGGTCCCCGAGCGGGCGGTGTGGATCCGCACCCTGCTCGCCGAGCTCAACCGGGTGCTCAACCACCTGATGTTCCTCGGCTCCTACCCGCTGGAGCTCGGCGGGATCACCCCGATCTTCCACGCCTTCACCGGCCGCGAGGACCTCCAGCACGTGCTGGAGGAGGCCTCCGGCGGCCGGATGCACTACATGTTCAACCGGGTCGGCGGCCTCAAGGAGGACCTCCCGGCCGGCTGGCTCGGCCGGGTCCGCGCCGCCGTCGCCACCGTCCGCTCCCAGCTGCCGGTCTTCGAGGACCTCGTCCTCGGCAACGAGATCTTCCGCGCCCGCACCGCCGGCGTCGGCGTGCTCACCGCGGCCCAGGCGCAGGCGTACGGGGTCAGCGGCCCGATCGCCCGGGCCAGCGGCCTCGACTTCGACCTGCGCCGCGACGAGCCCTACCTCGCGTACGGCTCCGAGGAGCTGCGGCAGGTGCTCACCGTCGTCACCCGCGAGGAGGGCGACTGCCTCGCCCGCTTCGAATGCCTGCTGGAGCAGACCGGCAACTCGCTGGACCTCGCCGACGCCTGCCTCGACAAGCTCGCCACCCTCCCGCCCGGCCCGGTCAACCAGCGGCTGCCCAAGGTGCTCAAGGCGCCCGAGGGCAGCACCTACGCGTGGACCGAGAACCCGCTCGGGATCAACGGCTACTACCTGGTCTCGCGCGGTGACAAGACGCCGTGGCGGCTCAAGCTGCGCTCGGCGTCCTTCAACAACATCCAGGCGCTCACCGAGCTGCTGCCCGGGACACTGGTCGCCGACATGGTGGCGATCCTCGGGTCGATGTTCTTCGTGGTCGGCGACATCGACAAGTAGGCAGGTACCCAGGGGGTGCGCCGGTACCGGGGGCGTGCCGGTACCGGCGGGCGGGGTCAGTCCTTCTTCGGCTTCCTGACCGGGTCCGCCGGGTGCGGGGCCACCCTGCGGTCGCCCTTGGTGGCGATCCGCTCCTCGCAGAGCCGGGCCAGCACCTGGTACGCCTCGCGGCCCATCAGCTCGGTGAGCTCGGGGCGGTAGCTCACGTACACCGGCACCGCGCCCTGGTGCGCGGCCGGGGCCCCGGTGCACCACCAGTGCAGGTCGTGGCCGCCCGGGCCCCAGCCGCGGCGGTCGTACTCGCCGATCGTCACCTGGAGGTAGCGGGTGTCGTCGGGGCGGTCGATCCAGTCGTAGGTGCGGCGGACCGGCAGCTGCCAGCAGACGTCCGGCTTGGTCTCCAGCGGCTCGCGGCCCTCCTTGAGGGCCAGCGCGTGCAGGGCGCAGCCGGCGCCGCCCGCGAAGTCCGGGCTGTTCACGAAGATGCAGGCGCCGTTGACCCGGCGGGTCTGGCGGTCGCCGTCCTCGTCCAGCATGGTCACGCCGCCGTCGGAGCGGATCCGGCCCTTGGCGTCGGTGCCCTCGGCGAAGTTCTCCCACAGCTCGGGCGTCAGCCGGGCCGCGTGGCCGAGGACGCGCTTCTCGTCGTCCTCGTCCGAGTAGTGGGCGCCCAGCGTGCAGCAGCCGTCCGACTCGCCGCGGCCCTCGCGGATGCCGTGGCAGCCCTGGCCGAAGACGCAGGACCAGCGGGAGGTCAGCCAGGTCAGGTCGCAGCGGAAGACCTGCTCCTCGTCGGCGGGGTCGGCGAACTCGACCCAGGCGCGCGGGAAGTCGAGCGGGACCTCGTCGCGCGGGATCTCGCGGCGCAGGGTCGGCATCGCGAGGTCGACGGGAGCGGGGGCGGCCGGGGGCTTCGCCTTGGTCTTCTTCTTGGACGTTTCTGCTGGTGCCACCCGGCAAGGGTAGAGCTTCGCGGGGGCGTACGGGCCGGTGGACGACGCCCGGCGCGCGCCCGGGACGCGGTGAAGGCGGGGTGAAGAGGTCCGGCCGTGGGCGCCTGCGGGGCCGGGCGCGTGCCTAGGATGGCGGCCGCGGTCCGCTACGGGGAGGTACGGGATGGCAGGCGGCAGCACCGGCAGGTCCGACGGTGACGGCACCGGGTTCGCCCTCAAGCCGTGGGAACTCCACGGCGAGGGGCGGGAGTTCGAGAAGCTCGGACGCGAACTCGGCAAGGCCGTGGGCACCTTGGAGAAGGACCTGGCCGCACTCGGCACGCCCTGGGGCGCCGACCAGCCGGGCAGCGCCTTCGCCGCCGTCTACGGCCCGGCGCACGGTGAACTCCTCGGCGGGCTGAAAGCCCTGGCCGGCCAACTGGGCAAGGTCGGGGCCGGACTGCACAGCATGGCCGAGCGGACCACCGACACCGACACCTCGACGGCGGACGGCTTCGGCGCGACCACCGGACCGGCCGGAGCCGCCCCGGGGGCGGTCGCCCGGCCCGCCGTGTACCAGGGCCCGCCGACGACTTCGGGCACCGGAGCAACCCCGGGGGCGGCACCGGCCGTCCCCCAGGACATGTCGGTCTGAACACGTCGGTCTGAACACGTCGGTCTGAACATGTCGGTCTGAACGGCCCGGCTCGAAGGGGGAAGAAGCGCGTGTCCCGGAAACTGCCCGAGGAACTGGTCCCGCTCCTGGCCAGGACCGGCCACCCGTGGCCGCAGGCCGACGAGGAGGCCCTGCGCAAGGCGGCCGCGCACTGGCGGGAGTTCGCCGCCGAGGCCGAACGGATCACCCGCCGGGGCGGCGAGTCCGTCCAGCGGGTGGCCGCCGACAACTCCGGCCACGCCGTCGACTCCTTCACCGCGTACTGGCGCACCTACAGCGACGGCGGCAAGGGCCGCCTGCCGGACGCCCACACCGCCGTCGGGCTGGTCGCCGCCGCCTTCGACACCGCCGCGAAGGACGTCGACGGCTGCAAGGCCGAGATCATCGCCACCCTGCGGAACCTGGCCGCCGAACTCCAGCAGGCCCGGGAGCAGGCCGCCAAGGTCCAGCAGACCGCGGCCGAGGTGGCCCGCACCGCCGACCAGGCGGGCCAGGCGGACCAGGCGGGGCAGACGGGGCGGACCGGGGTGTTCGGCGGGCTGGCGAAGTCCGTCGCCGGCTTCGCGGACGGCGTCAGGAACGCCGCCGCCGGCCAGGTCGCGGCGGGCATCGAGGCCGTGGCGGTGGAGACCGCGGCCCTCAAGATCGCCGGACTGCTCGCCGAACTCGGCCGCAGCATGAAGGACGCCCTGGCCACCGCGCTCAAGGACCCCTCCGCCGTCGCCCTGCTGCGCCTCGGCACCACCGCCACGCCCGGCGTCACCACCGCCTCCTACCGCACCGCGGGCGGCTTCGACCCGCTCTCCGCCGGACTGCCCGCGGCCCTCCGCGAACCGGGCGTGCTCGGCAAGGACGGCACCGGACTGGTCGTGCTCTCCGGGAAGGACGGCAGGCCGCTGGTCGGCGTGCCCGGCCTCAGCGTCGCGCTCGACGCCCACGGGCAGCCCGTCCTCGGCGCGGACGGCAAGCCGGTCATCCTGCGCTCCGACGGCACACCGGTGGCCGACGCCGCCGGGCTGCTGGTGGTGACCGGAGCGGACGGCAAGCCGGTGGTCGGGGTGGCCGACCTGGCCGTCCGGCTCGACGAGCACGGGCAGCCGGTGCTCACCGACCAGGCGGGGAAGGACCTGCACGGGCTGCCGCTCGCCGACCTGACCGACCCGCGGGACCGGAAGGCCCCCGGCGGTGACCCGAAGGGGGCGGGGGTGCTGCCGACGGTGGACCAGGCCGTCGCGCCGGTGGTCCCGTCCGTGCTCGCCGCCGCGTCGCCCTCCGCGGACCCCACGGCCGTCCCGTCCTCGGCACCGACGGCCGACCCGGCCGCCGCGGCCACCGGCCCCTCGTACGGCGGCTCGCACCGGACCGTGGCCGCGGCCGCCGACTGGTCGCCGCCCGCCCGGGACGACGGGCCGTCGGTCCGGGCGGCGGCCCCCGCCCACCAGGGCGGCTCGGCGGTGGCGGCGGGCTGGTCGGACGGGGACTACCCACTCCAGGCGCCCTCCCACACCGGGGGAGGCGGCGGTGGCGGCAGCGTGCCGGTGACCGTACGGACCGACTCCGTGGCCGCGCCGCCCGCGCCCGTCGCCGCGCCGTCCACCGGCGGACCCGGCTACAGCCCGGCGCCGGACGCGCCCCCGGTCGTCCGGCCGGTCGGTGTGGTCGGCGTGGTGGGTGCGCCCGGGCCGTTCGGGACACCGGCCTACTCGGGCGGCTACCCGGTGGCGGGCCCGATCGGCACCGTCGGGCCCGGCCCGCTCGCCGTGGGCGGCGGATACCCGGCGCACCCGGCCGCGCCCTTCGGCAGCGGCGTCGGGGCGGGTGCGCCCGGCGGCGTCGCGGCCGGTACGCCGGTGGCCGGTACGCCCGTGGCCGGCGCGCCCGTGGCCGGGACACCTGTCGTCGGCGCGCCCGTCGTCGGTGCCCCGGTGGCCGCCGGACCGCAGCCCGGCGCGCCCCGCACCCCGGCCGGAACCCACGGCCCGGCCACCGCACCCCCGCCGCCGGCCGAGCCGCCGATCGTCGGCACCACCCCGGTCATCGGCCGGCCCGAGGCCCACCACCCCGACGGCCGCCGCCGGGACACCGCCGCGGGCCTCGCCGACCCGACCCTCGCCTGGGGCGCCGTCCCGGTCGCCACCGCCCACGCGATGGCCCTCCAACTCGCCCTGCGCGCCCGCCGCGGCCCGCTCGCCGACGGCCCCGAAGAACCCCGACCGCGCACCATCGCCGACAGCCGCCCGTACGGACGGCCCGGCGGGCTCGGCCCGGTCGACCCCCAGCACCAGGCCGAACTCGAACGCCGGGTGCCCCGCGACCAGGACGACCTGCCCGCCCGCCACCCCGATCCGGCGGCCGGCGGCTGGGCCGAGGCCGTCAACGCGGGCGGCCACCGCGAACCCGGCCGGGCCAACAACAGCCTGGAGATCGCCCTCTCCGCCGTCGACACCTACACCGGCCGCCCCACCTGCGCGGCCCCGCGCATCCCCACCGAGGGCGACGCCGGCGAACGCGGCGGCCGCGACCGCGCCGAACGCGAACTCGGCGCCCCCTTCCGCGACCTCGGCGACGGCGGCCAGGCCTTCACCCGCCTCGCCGCCGAACTCCGCCGGGCCGGGCACGGCGCCCAGGCCGTGCTGCTCACCCTGGACGCCTACGGCCGCCCGCACGCCTGGAACGCCGTCAACCACCGGGACACCGTCACCTACCTCGACCACCAGCTCGCCCGCCGTGGACCCGCCCCCCTCCACCCCGCCACCCAGGGCCTCTGGGCCATCGCCCTGAACCCGGAGGGCCGCCCGCTGGACCTGGTGGCGGCCTGAACTCCTTGCGGCACCCGTCCCTGGCACCCCATCGGGTTCGCGCGGGAAGCCGGTTCGGCCGACTTCCCGCGCCGACGGAGCGGCCGTGCCCGGGGATCCCGGTCGGGCGGGACCGGTACCGGCGTCCTCCTTCGGCGGATTCCCCCGGTAGCCGATCGGGGCTGGATGATCGGGGCTGGACGATGATGGGGTCCGATTCGACGACGGGGGTGTACGGGTGATCGCACGGGCGCAGGCGGTGGAGGCGGGGCACCGGTGGATCAACGGGGATCTGCCGCAGGGGGCCGGGGTGGCGCGGCGGGTGTGCGCGCACGAGTTCGAGCTGGGGTGGGTGGTCTGGGCGGAGCCGCCGCGGGTGGAGGTGGACCCGCGGACGGGGGAGCGGCGGGCGCCCGAGGAGGTCGGGGCCGCGTGCGCCGTGGTGGACCGGGAGAGCGGGCGGTTCACGGTCTGGCCGTCGGTTCCGGTGGAGGAAGTGGTCGGGCTCTACCGGGACTTCGTCGGCGCGGGCGGCCACGACCCGACCCGGCCGCCGGCCACCGGCCGGGGCGCCCGGGCCGAGCTGACCTACCGGGACGGCACCGGCGCCACCCGCGCGCTGGCGCTGCGCTCGGCGGCCGGGCTGCCGCATCCGGCGCTGCGCGGCTGGTGGTGGCTGCGGGAGCGGGGCGTCGCGGCGGAGGACGTGCTGGCGGTGCGGACCGACCTGCGGATGGCGGCCCTGCCCGGCGGCTACTGGTCGTACGCGCTGGCGGCCGAACTGCCGCACGTCCGGCTGGACTTCGACCTGCCGTACGGCCCGCGCTTCGACCACCGGGCCGCCGCCGTACGGGAGTTGGCCGCCGGGCACGCCGGGCACGCCGGGCACGCCGGGCACGCCGGGCACGCCGGGCACGACGCGCCGGACGCGCCGGCCGGGCCGGGGCGCAACCGGGTGCCGTTCCCGCGGGCGGTGCCGCCGCTGCCGGCGGAGCCGGACGCCGCCCTGGCGCAGCGGCTGGCCGAGCGGTTCGGTCCGGCGGGCGTCCAGCGCTTCGATCCGGCGGACGTGGTGCGCGCCGAGCTGCCCGGGGAGGCGGCGGCGCTGCTGCTGGCGGTCGGGCTGCCGAAGGCGGTGGACGGCTTCTTCGCGCTGCACCACCCGGGCGCGGAGGCGATCGCGGACGGTTCCCGCCCGGGCACCGTGCTGCCCCCGCTCGCGCCGTACCTCGCCGCGCTCGGCCGCGGCACCCGGGCGGCCGAGCGGGAGCGGACGGCGGCGGCCGGGCAGCTGGTGCTGGGGACGGACGGCTGGGCGCTGATCACCCTCGACCCGGCGGACGGCGCCGTCCGGGCGGTGGACCCGGACTACGCGACGGCCCGTCACTGCAACGCCGACCTGCGGGCCTTCGTCCGCTGCCTGGAGCTGTTCGCCGGCTGGTGGCCGACCCTGCGCGGGCTGGACCCGGCCGCGGCGGGCACGGCGGTGGACGCCCTGCAGCGGGGGCTGGCGGAGCTGGACGGTACGGTCTACGGCGATCCGGAGAACTGGTGGGCCGTCATCGTGGAACAGTTGTGGGACGGCCTGCTCTGATCCGGCCGCGGGCCGTGTCGAACCGGCCGATCCCGGCGATCCCGGCGGACCGGGGAACCGGACGTCGGTGCGGGGCTGTCAGAAGGATCAAAGGATCAGATGACCGCGTATGACCCGTACCAGCCGACCCCGAGCGACCGAAACCGGAGCACCGAGCCGTGACCGCCCCGCCCCGCGCCGCCCAGACGGCCGTCCTCGCCGCGCTCGCGGTCCTGGCCGCCGGGTGCGCCTCCGCCGGTCCCGCGTTGCAGGCCCGCTCGCCCGCCGCGCCGCCGGTGTGCGCGTCCCCGGTGGTGATCGGGCACCGGGGTGCGCCGTTCAACGCGCCCGAGAACACCATGGCCTCCTTCGAGACCGCCCTCAAGCAGGGCGCGGACTGGCTGGAGACCGACGTGCAGACCACCCGGGACGGCGTCCCGGTGCTGATGCACGACCCGACCGTGGACCGCACCACCAACGGCAAGGGCGCCGTCGCGGACCTGACCGCCGCCCAGGTCGCCGCCCTGCGGGTGACCGTCGGCCCGGGCGGCGCCCAGCCCGTCCCGACCCTGGAGGAACTGCTCGCGCGGCTCTCCACCAGCAGCGCCACGCTGCTGATGGAGCTCAAGTGGCAGCGCCCCGAGGACGTCACCCGGATCGCCCGGATGGCGGCCGGCAGCCGGGCGCACATCGTGCTCTACTCCTTCTCGGTCGCCAACCTGCGCCAGGCCCACGCGGTGGCCCCCGCCCTGCCGGTGGTGCTGATCCAGAGCGGCGGGATCGCCGAGGACCCGGGGGACCTCAAACTGGACGGCATCGCCCTGGACGCGGGCCTGGCCACTGCCGCCCGGATCGCGGCCGAGCGCAAGGCCGGGCGCGAGGTCTACGTCTGGACGCTGGACGGTGACGAGGCCTGGCAGCTGATGACCGCCCGGGACGCCGACGGCCTGATCACCGACACCCCGGGCCCGGCCCGCCGCTGGGTGGACGCCAACTGCCGCACCGAGCGCCGGGCCGGCCCGCGCGGCCACTGAGCGCACGGCGGTCGGGGAGCACCCACCGATCGCACCCGGAACGGTCGGGAACGACCTGGACCAGCGCGAATACGGTCACAACCGATCTCCTCCAGGGCCGGATCGCGTAGCGTGGAGAGTTATGCGACTCGGTGTGCTCGACGTAGGTTCCAACACGGTCCACTTCCTCGTGGTGGACGCCCATCCGGGTGCCGCCCCGCTGGCCGCGTACTCGCACAAGGCCGAACTGCGCCTGGCCGAACTGCTCGACGGTTCCGGCGCGATAGGCGAGGCCGGCGTCGACCGGCTGATCGGCCACATCGCCTCCTCGCTGCGGGTCGCCGAGGACAAGGGCGTGGTCGACATCCTGCCGTTCGCCACCTCGGCCGTCCGCGAGGCCGCCAACGGCGAGCAGGTGCTGCGCCGGGTCGCCGCCGAGACCGGGATCGAACTGCGGGTGCTCTCCGGGCAGGACGAGGCCCGGCTCACCTTCCTGGCCGTCCGGCGCTGGTTCGGCTGGTCCTCGGGCCGGCTGCTCAACCTGGACATCGGCGGCGGCTCGCTGGAGATCGCCTGCGGCCTGGACGAGCAGCCGGACGTCGCCTGCTCCCTGCCGCTCGGCGCCGGGCGGCTGACCGCCCGCTGGCTGCCCGGGGACGTCGCCGAACCGGACGCGCTGCGCGAGTTGAGACGGCACGTCCGCGCCGAGATCGCCAACGTGGTCGGCGAGATCTCCCGGCTCGGGGCGCCGCAGCACGCCGTCGCCACCTCCAAGACCTTCAAGCAGCTGGCCCGGATGACCGGCGCCGCCCCCGCCGACGCCGGCCCGTACGCCGAGCGCCGGCTCACCCGCAGCGGGCTCGCCGCCTGGCTGCCGAGGCTGTCCACGATGACCGTCGCCGAGCGCGCGCAGATCCCCGGGGTCTCCGAGGGCCGGGCCAAGCAACTGCTGGCCGGGGCCCTGGTCGCGGACGCCGCGATGGACCTGTTCGGCCTGGACGAGCTGGACGTCTGTCCGTGGGCCCTGCGCGAGGGCATCATCCTGCGCGAGCTGGACGCCATGGACAGCCCCGCCGACCGGCGCCGCCCCGCGCTCACCCAGTAGCGGGGGAGCGTGCCGGCGGTCACTCCGCCGGGCGTCCGCCCCCGTTCGGGGCGCGCTCCGCTTACGCTGTCTCCCGTGGTGCAACCAGCGGGCGAGGACGGAACGCAGGAGGGCCGCGCTCCCGGAGCGGACGGGCAGCCGCGGTCGGCCGGCCCGCGCGGCCGGCTCGGCAAGGCCGGTCTCGGCAAGGCGGTCAAGGGCGCCACCGCGGCACAGGCCGGCAAGGTGGCCAAGGTCGCCAAGGTCAAGGTTGCCAAGGCTGCCAAGAGCGCCAAGGCGGCCAAGGGGGCCGAGGCCGTCGAGGCGGGCCGACGCACCGCGAAGAAGGCCACGGCCGCCGCCACGGAGCAGAAGCAGAGCGAGCAGCCGACCGCCGCTAAGACCGCGAAGGCCGGGAAGGCCGGGAAGACCGCGAAGACCCCGACCAAGCGGAGCACGGCCCGTAAGGCCGCCACCGGGACCGCCGGGCAGCCGCCCAAGGAGACCCGCACCGCCCGGGCCGCCGGCGCCGCCAAGGCCGCCGTCCAGTCCGTCCGCTCGGTGAAGGCCGCCAAGCGCGACGCCGCCCGCCCGCCGCTGCTGCGCACCACCGACCGGCTGGTGCTGCCCCAGCACCCGACCCTGCACATCCCGGACACCAAGGTCGCGCTGTCCACCGCCTCGGTGTACCCGGCGAGCACCGCCGTCGCCTTCGAGCTGGCCGCCAAGCTCGGCTACGACGGGGTCGAGGTGATGGTCTGGAACGACCCGGTCAGCCAGGACCTGGAGGCGCTGCGCCGCCTCTCCGACGCCCACCAGCTGCCGATCCTGGCCGTGCACGCCCCCTGCCTGCTGATCACCCAGCGGGTCTGGACCACCGACCCGTGGACCAAGCTGGTCCGGGCCCGGGCGGCGGCCGAGAAGCTCGGCGCCGGCGCCGTCGTGGTGCACCCGCCGTTCCGCTGGCAGCGGCAGTACGCCCGCGAGTTCGTCGAGGGCATCAACCGGATGGCGGGCGAGACCGACGTCCGCTTCGCCGTCGAGAACATGTACCCGTGGCGCTACCGCGACCGCGAGGTGCTGGCCTACGCCCCCGGCTGGGACGTCACCGAGGAGGAGTACCGGCACTTCACCATCGACCTCTCGCACGTCGCCACCTCCCGGATCGACGCCTTCGAGATGGTCGAGCGGATGGGCGACCGGCTCGCCCACGTCCACCTGGCCGACGGCAGCGGCTCCGGCAAGGACGAGCACCTGATCCCCGGCCGGGGCAAGCAGCCCTGCGCCGAACTGCTGGAGCACCTCGCCCGCACCGGCTTCGACGGCCATGTGGTGCTGGAGGTCAACACCCGCCGCTCCGCGTCCCCCGCCGAACGCGAGGCCGACCTGGCCGAGGCCCTCGCCTTCACCCGCTTGCACCTCGCCACCCCCTCGCGCGTACGCTGAGCACCGGGCCCGGCCGGGCCCGAACTTCCGCTCGGAGGGGGATACATGACGGAGGATCGGGAATACCGGGAACTCGCCATGAGCTTCGGCGCGGTCGCCGCCGAGTACGACCAGGGCCGCCCCGGCTACCCCGACGAGCTGTTCGACGCGGTGGAGCGGCTCTGGGGCCGCGGCCTCAAGGGCGCCCGGGTCCTGGACGTCGGCGCCGGGACGGGCATCGCCACCCGGCTGCTGGCCGCCAGGGGTGCCGAGGTCGTCGCGGTCGAGCCCAGCGACGGCATGGCCGCCCAGTTCCTGGCCTCCTCGCCGGCCCTGCCGCTGGTCCGCGGGACGGGCGACGACCTGCCCTTCCACGACGCCTCCGCCGACCTGATCGGCTACGCCCAGGCCTTCCACTGGACCAGGCCCGAGCGGTCCATCCCGGAGGCGCTCCGGGTGCTGCGGCCGGGCGGCGCCCTGGCCACCTGGTGGAACCTGCACGACGAGACCGTGCCGTGGGTCCGGGCCCGGGCCGAGCGGCTGGCCGCCGCGCTGCCCGGCCGCTACCGCGGCTACGGCGGGATCAGCGGCCACACCCGGCACTTCGCCCCGGCCGGCCTGGTGGTCGAGCGGACGGTGCTGCACTGGGAGCGGCAGGTCACCGTCGAGCACGTGCTCACCGACCTGACCTCCCGCTCCTACCTGGCCTCGCTCAGCCCCGAGGAGCGCGCCCCGGTGCTGGCCGCCGAGCGGGAGGCGATGGCCGTCGAGTTCCCGGACGGCGTGGTCGCAGAACCGTTCAGCCTGGACCTCACCGTGGCCGTCAAGCCGGCCTGACCGCGAGCCGCCGGTCCGCCGGTCCGCCGCCCGGGGCCCTGCCCCGACTGCCCGCATCGCGGACGCGCCGTCCGCCGGCCGGACGGCGGGCGTAGGCTCGTAAGCCACAACGGCCCCCGCGCCCCCTCACCGGCGGGGCGCCGGCGAGAGCCCCGAAGGAGTGGAGCACAGTGCCCGAGCTGAGGTCCCGTACGGTCACCCACGGTCGCAACATGGCAGGCGCCCGGGCGCTTCTCCGGGCCGCCGGCGTAGCCCGCGAGGACTTCGGCAAGCCGATCATCGCGGTCGCCAACTCCTTCACCGAGTTCGTCCCCGGCCACACCCACCTCCAGCCGGTCGGCCGGATCGTCTCCGAGGCGATCAAGGAGGCCGGGGGCATCCCGCGCGAGTTCAACACCATCGCCGTCGACGACGGCATCGCGATGGGCCACGGCGGCATGCTCTACTCGCTGCCCTCGCGCGACCTGATCGCCGACTCGGTCGAGTACATGGTCAACGCGCACTGCGCCGACGCGCTGATCTGCATCTCCAACTGCGACAAGATCACCCCCGGCATGCTGATGGCCGCGCTGCGCCTCAACATCCCGACCGTGTTCGTCTCCGGCGGTCCGATGGAGGCCGGCAAGGCCACCCTGGTCGACGGCACCGTGCGCAAGCTGGACCTGGTCGACGCGATCTCCCAGGCGGTGAACGAGAACGTCTCCGACGAGGACATCGCGATCATCGAGGAGAACGCCTGCCCGACCTGCGGTTCCTGCTCGGGCATGTTCACCGCCAACTCGATGAACTGCCTCACCGAGGCGATCGGCCTCTCGCTGCCCGGCAACGGCTCCGTCCTCGCCACCCACACCGCCCGCCGGGCGCTGTACGAGAAGGCCGGACGCACGGTCGTCGAGATCACCAACCGCCACTACGGCCAGGACGACGCCTCCGTCCTGCCGCGCGCGATCGCCACCCGCGCCGCCTTCGAGAACGCCATGGCCCTGGACATCGCCATGGGCGGCTCGACCAACACCATCCTGCACCTGCTCGCCGCCGCCCAGGAGGCCGAGCTGGACTTCGACCAGCGGGCCATCGACGCGATCTCCCGCAAGGTGCCCTGTCTGTCCAAGGTCGCGCCCAACGGCTCGTACTACATGGAGGACGTCCACCGGGCCGGCGGCATCCCGGCCATCCTCGGTGAGCTGTACCGGGGCGGGCTGCTCAACGAGGACGTCCACACCGTGCACTCGGACTCGCTCGCCGAGTGGCTCAAGACCTGGGACGTGCGCGGCGGTTCGCCCTCCGCCGAGGCCGTCGAGCTGTGGCACGCCGCCCCCGGCTGCAAGCGCTCCGCCGAGGCCTTCTCGCAGTCCGAGCGCTGGGAGTCGCTGGACACCGACGCCGCCGGCGGCTGCATCCGCAGCGTCGAGCACGCCTACTCGGTCGAGGGCGGCCTCGCCGTGCTGTACGGCAACCTCGCCGAGGACGGCTGCATCGTGAAGACGGCCGGCGTCGACGAGTCGATCTGGACCTTCAGCGGCCCGGCCGTCGTCGTCGAGTCCCAGGAGGACGCGGTCGAGGCGATCCTCGCCAAGCGGGTCAAGGAGGGCGACGTCGTCGTCATCCGCTACGAGGGCCCCAAGGGCGGCCCCGGCATGCAGGAGATGCTCTACCCGACCTCCTTCCTCAAGGGCCGCGGCCTCGGCAAGGCCTGCGCGCTCGTCACCGACGGCCGCTTCTCCGGCGGCACCTCGGGCCTGTCCATCGGCCACGCCTCCCCGGAGGCGGCCTCCGGCGGCACCATCGCGCTGGTCGAGGACGGCGACACCATCGCCATCGACATCCCGGCCCGGACCATCTCCCTGGAGGTCCCGGACGAGGTCCTCGCCGAGCGCCGCCGCGCGCTGGAGGCCGGGCACGGCTACCGGCCGCGGAACCGCGACCGCCAGGTCAGCCAGGCGCTGCGGGCCTACGCGGCGATGGCCACCTCGGCCGACAAGGGCGCGGTCCGGGACGTCAGCAAGCTCGGCTGAGCCCGGCCGGCCACGGCGGAGCCGTCCCGCGGTCCGGGACGGCTCCGCCGCCGTCCGTCCACCGGGCGCGGTGCCACGGCCGGCACCCGGGTGATAATCGACGACGTGAGCGAGCAGCCCCCCACCCCCGCCCCCAAGCCCGCCGGCGCCCCCGAGCCGGAGCCGATCCGCTTCTTCGGCACCTCCTGGCTCAACCGGGACAACGGCTACTGGCTGCGCCGGGTCGGCGTCTCGGCCGGTGCCCTGGCCGCCACCGCCGCCGCCGTGCTGGTGCTGCGCCTCGGCGTCGAGGGCGTCGCGCTCTCCGACAGCGGCGGCGGCTTCCTGAACGGGCTGCTGACCGCCGCCATCGCGGTCTGCTCGATGATGGCCGTCCGGCGCACCTGGAAGGTCCTCACCGTGGGCAGGGACCAGCTGACCGGCTGGATGGCCGAGGAGAAGTCGCTCGGCGCCGTCTGGCTGATCGGCGGGGCCGGCAGCCTGGCCGCCTACTTCGTCCGCAGCCTGGTCGAGGCCCCCGGCGAGGCGGTCCGGCGGGCCGCCCACCGCACGGCCGTCGAGCAGTACGAGAAGCGCCGGGCCGGCCGTGGCGGCCGACCCGGCGGCAAGCGCAGGCGCTGAGCGTCAGGTGCGGCTGACCGTGCCGCACCCCTCGGTCTGCGGGATGTCCTTGCTGCGGTCGTACGGGTCCTCCGCCGGACCGGTCGACCGGGGGCCCGGGTCCTCCGCGCGCAGTTCGTCGAACTGCGCGAACTCCGGGTGGAAGAAGCCGTCGTAGACGCCACAGGCCGAGTTGGCCGGGTCGGTCTGGTTCTTGGCGTACGCGATCTTCTTGGGAGCGACCCGGTAGCGGGCCGGGTCGTAGAAGCGGAAGGTGTCCACCCGGCGGACGATGGTGCGGGCGGTCCAGGTGTCCCCGGACGGGGCGTCGACCGGCGTGAGCAGGCCCGCCGGTTTGGCGGTGCCGCCCTGGGGCGCGGCCGGCTGCGGGGCGCCGGCCGACGGCACCGGCGTCATGGCCCGCTTGGCGGCCTCTGGGCCGGGGCGCAGCGGGTACACGTAGCTGAAGTCGGTGTGGACCAGGACGCCCCTGTCGCCGTCGCCCTCGAAGGTCATCCAGCCCTGCACCTTGATCACCTCGCCCACCGGGACGGCGTCGCGCGGGTCGAAGCGGCTGAACCAGCTGGTCGGGTTGGTCTCCTTGGACGGGTGGTCCAGGGCGGTGGTGGCCATGTCCCGCTCCTCCGGCTGCAGCAGCGCGAGCGCGGCGTCCGGCCGGCCGCCCGCGACCACCTTCGGGTCCAGGTTGCCGGCGATCAGGTAGTCCTTGACCAGCTGCAGCTGGTCGGCGACCTGGTCGGCGGAGAACACCCCGGTGGCCTTGGCCTCGGGCAGCACGAAGACGTCCGCGCCGTTCGGCCAGCCCTCGACGGGGGAGCCCGCCCAGGGGTGGGCCACGGTGGGCTGGTCGGCGGGCACGGTCGGCGCGGCCGTGGTCGGTCTGGCCGTCTCCGGGGCGACGGTCGGCACCGGCACGTGGGCCGCCGAGGAGTCGCCGTCGTGCAGCCAGTTGCGCAGCCCGTCGATGTTGAGCGCGGCCAGCAGCACGGCGACGGCCAGGACGGCGAACAGCGGGGTGCGCCACTCCAGGCCGCCCCGGCGCTTGGCCTGACGGACGTTGCCCCACGGGTCGACCGGCCGGACCTTGGGCCTGCGCCCGAACCGGCGCCTGGCCGGCGGCGGGCCGTCGTTGACCGAGCGGCGGCCGCCCGGGTCGACCGGCGGGGTGTGCTTCCACCGGGCGGACAGCATCCTGGTGCGCCCGGACTGCTCCTTGACGGTGGCGCCCTTGATGAACTCCTCGTCCAGGACGAGGTCGGCGAACGGGTCCTTCCCGCCCGCTCCGGACGGGTTGGACCCGTCCGGCTCACGACCCTCGGAGGGGCGCGGTTCCGGATCTTCGGCTATCGGCATCGCGCCAGTATGCCGACGGGGTGTGACGATCCGTTGATCGGGGGCACGGCCTGTGGTGGACCCGTGTGCCCGGCGGGAAGGTTCACCGCTCTTTGTCCGGAAACCTGCCCCGAATCGACCGGGGGGACGGCCAGGGGACGGCCGGGGGACGGCCGGGGGACGGCCGGGGGAGGCCTCAGCCCTTGCGGCGGGCCTGCTTCACCGAACCCACCACTCCGGCGATCACCAGCAGCAGGCCGGCCGGCAGCAGCGAGATGAAGAAGGAGCCGAACAGCCCGCTGTCGCCCAGGAAGTACTGCGCCAGGGTGTTCAGCACCAGCAGCCCGCCGGCCGCCGGGAGAGCCGACTGCCACGGGTGCGCGTCGGCCCAGCGGCGCAGCCGCCGGTCGGTGGTGTCGCGGCGCAGCTGACCGCCGACGGTGCCGACCAGGAAGAGGAAGAACAGGGCCCAGCCGGCCGGTCCGGCCAGCATGGCCAGTGACCAGTCCCCGGAGATCGCCTCGACCCCCAGGGCGGTCGCGCCCACCACCGCACCGACCCCCGCGGCCGTCCGCCACGGGCCCATCGTCGCCGAGGCGGCGGCGAGTTGCCGGTTCTCACGTCGGGACATCTCGTCGTGTGCCATGGCTCCACGGTGCGCCCGCCCGGGCCCGGAGGCCATAGGGGAAACCCCCGAGTTTTCTCCCTAGGGGCAGAGCACCCAGGCCTTCCGGCCCCTCCCGTCCACTGCCGGGCCCGCCGCCCACGGAGCGGACGGTCCGGCCGGGCGCCGCCGCACGGTGCGAGGATGGCCGCAGTACCGAGGTAAGGAGCGGACCATGGGCAGCAGCGCAGCACACGGACAGAAGATCGCCTTCCTGGGCACCGGCAAGATCGGCGAGGCCCTGCTCTCCGGTCTGCTGCGGGCCGGCACCGATCCGGCGGACGTCCTGGTGACCGCCCGCCGCCCCGAGCGCGCGGCCGAACTCGCCGACCGCTACGGCGTGGTGGCCGTCTCCAACGCCGAGGCCGCCAAGCTCGCCGACACCCTGATCCTCGCGGTCAAGCCGCAGGACATGGGCACCCTGCTGGAGGAGCTGGCCCCGCACATCAGCCCGGACCGGCTGGTGATCTCGGCGGCGGCCGGCGTCCCCACCGCCTGGTTCGAGGAGCGGCTCGCGGCCGGCACCCCGGTGGTCCGGGTGATGCCCAACACGCCGGTGCTGGTGGACGAGGGGATGAGCGTCATCTCCGGCGGCTCGCACGCCCGGGAGGAGCACCTGGCGCGCGCCGAGCAGATCTTCAGCTCGGTCGGCAAGGCGCTGCGGCTGCCGGAGGCCCAGCAGGACGCGGCCACCGCGCTGTCCGGCTCGGGCCCGGCCTACTTCTACTTCCTGGTCGAGGCGATGACCGACGCGGGCATCCTGCTCGGCCTGCCCCGGCAGGTGGCGCACGACCTGATCGTGCAGTCCGCGATCGGCGCCTCGGTGATGCTGCGCGACTCCGGCGAGCACCCGGTGAAGCTGCGCGAGGCGGTCACCTCCCCGGCCGGCACCACCATCGCGGCGATCCGCGAACTGGAGAACCACGGGGTGCGGGCCGCGCTGCTCGGCGCCCTGGAGGCGGCCCGGGACCGCTCCCGGGAGCTGGCCTCCGGCGGGAAGTGACCGCTGCACGACCCCTCCCGCAAAGGCGGCGCACCCCCTACGCTCTCGGCCAACATCGTTCTACCGGCCAGTAGCGAGGTCCCGCATGAGCGTCGTGTCCCCGACCGTTCCGCCCGGCCTGAGAGTCGGGCGGGCCGCGCTCGCCGTCAGCTTCCTGCTCCAGGGCACCACCTTCGCGCTGCTGGTCACCTGCATCCCGGAGATCCAGCACCGGTACGGGCTGAGCGACGGCCTGCTGCCGGTCTTCCTGGCCGCGGTGCCGATCCTGGCCGGGGTGGGCTCGATCCTCTCTGAGCAGCTGGTGAAGCGCACCGGCGCCCGGGCCGTGCTGCGGGTCGTCCAGCCGGCCGTCTGCCTCAGTCTGGCGGGCGCCGGGCTGGGCGACTCGCTGTGGCAACTCGCCCTCGCGCTGGGCGCGTTCGGGCTGCTGGTGGGGGCACTGGACGCCAGTATGAACATGCTCGGGGTGGGCCTCCAGCACCGCTACGGCCGCTCGATCATGATCGGCTTCCATGCCGCGTTCAGCCTCGGCGGCATCCTCGGTGCCGCGATCGCCGGTCTCGGCTCGCACTACGACCTGGGGCTGCCGCTGCTGTTCGGCACGGCCGCGGCGGTGGTCGCCCCGCTCGCGGTGCTGACCGGCACGCGCTTCGCCGGGCCGGCCGAACTCGGCGACGCCGTCCGGGAGGCCGCCGAGGCCGCCGCCCGGACCATCCCCTGGCGCCCGCTGCTGCCGCTCTGCCTGGCGATGGCCTTCGCGTACATCGCGGACGCCTCGGTCTCCAACTACAGCGTCAAGTACCTCACCGACGGCCTGGGCAGCCGGGAGGACCTCGCCAAGCTCTCCTACCTCGGCTACATGGTCGCGATGCTGCTCGGCCGGGCCCTGGGCGACCGCGCGGTGCAGCGCTTCGGCGCCGTGCCGGTGGTGCGCGGCGGCGCCGCGCTGGCCGCACTGGGCTTCGCGCTGGCCGCGCTGGCGCCCGCCGCCTGGGCGGGCATCGCCGCCTTCACCGTGCTCGGCTTCGGCATCTGCGCGATCATCCCGCAGGTGTTCGCCGCCGGCGGCCGGCTCTTCCCGGCCGACTCGGACGCCGCCGTGGCCCGGCTCAACCTCTTCAACTACGTGGGCTTCCTGATCGGTTCACCGCTGGTCGGGGCGATCGCGGACGCGAGCTCCTACCGCTGGGCGCTGCTCGCCCCGATGCTGCTGGTGCTCGCCGTGCTGCCGCTGGCCGAGCGCTTCGCCCCCGCTCCGGCGGTAGAGCTGGCCTGACGGTGGGGGCGGGCGGGGCCCGCCGCCGCCACCCACTACGGTGGAGGCCATGCCCGAAGCCGAGCGTGACACCTCCTGCGGCCTGCACCTCTACTGGGACGAGGCCGTCACCGCCTACGACTTCGGCCCCGGCCACCCGATGGACCCGACCCGGCTCGCGCTGACCATGCGCCTGGTCGAGGCCCTCGGACTCGCCACCGGGCCCGGGGTGACCGTGCGGTCCGCACCGGCGGCGGGGGAGTCCACCCTGCAGCTGGTGCACACCAAGGAGTACGTCGAGGCGGTCAAGCACGCCGCCGCCCACCCCGAGCAGTCGGACCCCCGGCACGGGCTCGGCACCGACGACAACTGGTCGTTCCCGGCCGTCCACTCGGCCGCCGCGCTGATCGCCGGCCAGTCGGTCGCCGCCGCCGAGGCGGTCTGGCACGGCGAGACCCCGCACGCCGTCAACTTCGCCGGCGGGCTGCACCACGCGATGCCCGGCAAGGCCTCCGGCTTCTGCGTCTACAACGACCCGGCCCTCGCGATCGCCCGGCTGCTCGAACTCGGCGCCGAGCGGGTCGCCTACGTCGACGTGGACGTCCACCACGGCGACGGCGTCCAGGAGGCCTTCTGGAACGACCCCCGGGTGCTGACCGTCTCGCTGCACGAACACCCGGCCACGCTCTTCCCGCAGACCGGCTGGCCCACCGAGACCGGCGGCCCGGACGCCCCCGGCTCCGCCGCCAACCTGCCGCTGCCGGCCGGCACCGGCGACGCCGGCTGGCTGCGCGCCTTCCACGCCCTGGTGCCCGAACTGCTCACCGCCTTCCGGCCGCAGGTCCTGGTCACCCAGCACGGCGCGGACACCCACCTGGAGGACCCGCTCGCCCACCTCGCCGTCACGGTGGACGCCCAGCGGCTGATCGCCGAGGAACTGCACGGACTGGCCCACCGGCTCACCGGCGGCCGCTGGGTGGCCACCGGCGGGGGCGGCTACGCCGTGGTGGACGTCGTCCCGCGCAGCTGGACCCACCTGGTCGCCACCGCCGCCGGCCGGCCCGTCGACCCGGCCACCGAGACCCCCGAGTCCTGGCGCGCCGAGGTCTACCGCCGCACCCGCCGCCCGGCCCCGCTGCGGATGACCGACGGCGCCCGCCCGTCCTGGCGCGACTTCGACTCGGGTTACGATCCGGCCGACCGGCTCGATCAGGCCATCCTCGCGGCCCGCCGCGCGGTGTTCCCCCACCACGGTCTGCTGGCCTGAATCCGCCGCCCCGGCCGTACCCCGGCCCGTACCCCGGCCGCGCGCCGGAAGGGCCGTGCGTACGCCCCCTGGGGCGAACCGCCGAGTGACTACGTACTGCAACAGTCCTATCTCTCACCGTACGAGGACTGCACCTCCCCTCTTCCCACTGGTACCACCCATAACTACTCTGGGGATACACGTGTGCCGGTGGAGTCACCGGAGGGGAAGCCGGTGCCTTGCACACGGGTAAGGGTCGGGTGATGGTCATGAGTTCCGTCGAGCGTCCCCTGCAGGAAGTCGTCTTCCTGACCGTGGCCGAGGTGGCCGCGGTCATGCGGGTGTCCAAGATGACCGTGTACCGGTTGGTGCACAGCGGAGAGCTGCCGGCCATCCGGGTCGGACGGTCCTTCCGGGTGCCCCAGCAGGCGGTGCACGAGTACCTCAAGGAGTCGTACGTGCGGCTCGAGAGCGCGTAGCACCGGGGTCGGCCGGGGCGGGTCCACAGCCCGTGGATCCGTCCCCGTTCGCCCCGGATTTCCCGCGAGTTTCCTGCTTCGGGGGAGCGCGATTACGGCCCGGCCCACGCGGACGGTAGGCTAGGCCCTCACGTCAGTCGTATGGACTCCGTCTCTCACGGACGAGAGTCTCAGTGAGCGAGGGTTGTTCCGTGGGCTCTGTCATCAAGAAGCGTCGCAAGCGTATGGCCAAGAAGAAGCACCGCAAGCTTCTGAAGAGGACCCGCGTTCAGCGTCGCAACAAGAAGTAAGCGCCCCCGGCCGCGCCCAGCGCGCCCAGCGCTTCCACCGCCCGTCCAGGCCCTCGCGGCCTGGGCGGGCGGTGTCGTTTCACGGCCCGGTGGGGCGGCGCGGTACGGTGCACGCAGCCGCTCGGGCCGAGGGAATGGGGTGCAGCACCGTGGGCGTGGTCGTGCTCGTCACCGGCGTGGCACGCCATCTGGGTGCCCGCTTCGCCGCCGAGGTCCGTCGCCGCCCGGGGGTGGACCGGGTCGTCGGCGTGGACGTGCAGCCGCCGCGGCTGCCGGTCGAGGAGCCGGACGGACCGGCCGCCCCGTACACCTTCCACCAGCTCGACCTGCGCCGCCCCGCGGTCTCCCGGGTGATCGCCGAGCACCGGGTGGACACCGTGGTGCACCTGAGCGTCAGCGCCACCGGCCTGGGCTCCACCAACCGCTCCGCGGTGAAGGAGTCCAACGTCATCGGCACCATGCAGCTGCTCGGCGCCTGCCAGAAGGCACCCGGGGTGCGCCGGCTGGTGGTGAAGTCCACCACCGGCGTCTACGGCTCCGCGCCCCGCGACCCGGCGGTGTTCAGTGAGCGGATCCAGCCGAAGGACCCGCCCGGCGGCGGCTTCGCCAAGGACGCGGCCGAGGTGGAGGGCTACGTCCGCGGCTTCGCCCGGCGCCGCCCGGACGTCGCGGTGACGGTGCTGCGCTTCGCCAACATCGTCGGCCCGGGCGCCGACACCCCGCTCAGCGAGTACTTCGCGCTGCCGGTGCTGCCGACCGTGCTCGGCTACGACCCCAGGCTGCAGTTCGTGCACGAGGACGACGCCGTCGCGGTGCTCTGCCGGGCCGTCGGCGAGCCCGAGCCCGGCACCGTCAACACCGGCACCTTCAACGTGGCGGGGGAGGGCGTGCTGCTGCTCTCCCAGTGCGCCCGCCGGCTCGGCCGCCCGACCCTGCCGCTGCTGCTGCCCGCGGTCAGCTGGATGGCCGTACTGGCCCGGCAGACCCGGCTGGTGGACGTCTCGCCGGAACAGCTGCGGCTGCTCACCCACGGCCGGGTGGTGGACACCACGCGGCTGCGGGAGACCTTCGGCTACCGTCCGGCGTTCAGCACGCCGGAGGCCTTCGCCGACTTCGCCGCCGCCCTGGGCCCCGGCCTGCTGCCGCCGGAGCGGCTGGCCGCCGTCACCGACCGGCTGACCGCCCTGCTCGGCCCCGAAGAGGCCACCGACGCCGTACCGACCCGCCGCCCGAGGAGCTGAACCCGCGATGAGTGCCGCAGCCGAGAACGCGCCGGGCGAGGCCAAGGTCATCCCGATCGAGTCCGCCCCCAGCTGGAGCTCGCCGGAGGGCCCCGGCCTGGCCGACCGGCTCGCCGGGGCCGTCGGCGGGGCGCTGTCCGGGCAGTTCGGCCCGGCGGCCACCCGGCTGTTCGGCAAGGGCTGGGAGGGCCGGGCCACCGAGCGGCTGGCCTTCCTGCGCCGCCGGATCACCGGCGACTACGAGGTCGACGAGTTCGGCTTCGACCGGGAGCTCACCGAGGAGGTGCTGCTCTCGCTGCTGCGCCCGCTGGCCGAGAAGTACTTCCGGATCGACGTCCAGGGGATCGAGCACGTCCCGGCCGAGGGCGGCGCCCTGATCGTCGCCAACCACTCCGGCACCATCCCGCTGGACGCCCTGATGACCCAGGTGGCCATCCACGACCACCACCCGCACCGCCGGCACCTGCGGATGCTCGCGGCCGACCTGGTCTTCGTGCTGCCGGGCGTCAACGAGCTGGCCCGCAAGGCCGGCCACACCCTGGCCTGCAACGAGGACGCCCAGGCGCTGCTGGAGCGGGGCGAGTTGGTCGGGGTCTGGCCGGAGGGCTTCAAGGGCATCGGCAAGCCGTTCTCCGAGCGCTACAAGCTCCAGCGCTTCGGCCGCGGCGGCTTCGTCTCCTCGGCGCTGCGCGCGGGGGTGCCGATCGTGCCCTGCTCGATCGTCGGGGCGGAGGAGACCTACCCGATGATCGGCAACGTGAAGACGCTGGCCCGGCTGCTCGGCCTGCCGTACGTGCCGGTCACGCCGACCTTCCCGTGGCTGGGGCCGCTCGGGATGCTGCCGCTGCCGACCAAGTGGACGATCCGCTTCGGCGAGCCGATCGCCACCGACGGCCACCCGCCGGAGGCGGCGGACGACCCGATGCTGGTCTTCGACCTGGCCGACGAGGTGCGGGAGACCATCCAGCACACCCTGTACCAGCTGCTGGTGCAGCGGCGGTCGGTGTTCTTCTAGGCGCCGGGGTTCTTCTAGGCGCCGGGGCTCTCTGATCGTCTTTTTCGCGGACCTGACGCGGTGAGGGCCCGGCGGAACGCGTTCCGCCGGGCCCTCACCGCCTCGCTCAGCTCCCGCCGAGGATCCGCAGCCCGGGCAGCAGGCCGGGGATCAGCGGAGGCACGTCCACGCCCTGCTGGGCGCCGCTCGGCGTGCTGGGCGTGCCGGACGGCTGCTGGGGCGCCTTCGGCGGGGCCGCGTCGGCGCTCGGCGAGGGCCGGTTGCCGGTGAGCCCGCTGGTGAGGTCGCCGACCAGGCCGTTGACGGCGTCCGGGGCACTGCTGGGCAGGGTGCTCGGCAGTCCGCCGCCCTTGGCCCCGCCGCCGGCCGTGCTGCCGTTGCCGGTGGTGTCCGGGGCGCGGTCGGTGCCGGGGCGGCTGCCCGTGCCGCCCTGGGGCTGCGCGGAGCCGGGTGCGGCGCCGGAGCCGTCGGGACCGGTGCCGGCCGGGGAGCCGGTCGAGGAGGAGTCGTCGCCCGCTCCGGTGCCGCCCGGTCCACCGCTCTTGGCGGGGGGCTGGGCCAGGCGCAGGGGCGCGACGTCCTCGGTTATGTCGTCGAAGAGCTGGTTCACCAGGTGGGCCTGCTCGGTGAGTTGGACCGGCAGCCGGCCCTGCAGCTCGCTCCAGCGGCCGTCCTCGTCGTGGGCGAAGCCGGCCAGCGCGCGCATCGGGCCCAGCGAGCCGTTGCTGCGGTAGACCGAACGCAGCAGTTCGCGGCCCTTGAGGGCGTCGGCGTGCATGTCGTCCAGTGCGCGGCGGACCCGGTCGACCGTGCCGGGGCTGAGCCCGGTGGTCGATCCGGCCTGCCCGACCAGGGCGTTGGCCTCGCCGAGCCGGGTGGCGGCGTTGCCGAGCAGCAGTTCGCCGCGCTCCGAGTCGGAGTCCGCGAGGTCGAGCCGGAGCCCTTCGAGACCGCGCTTCATGCCGTACAGCGTGTCCCCGGGGAGGGCGTTGGTGCTTGCGGCGGCCGCGCCGGCCAGGCTGCCGACGGCGAGCCCGGCGACCAGTCCGCCGATCGCGAAGCGGCGGCTCCACCGGCCGCGCGGCGCCGTCCGGATCGCCCGGTGGCGGCGCTGGCGGGGCACCGCGGCGCCCGGCCCGCCCGCGAAGGCCTGCTCGAACGCGGCCATCAGCTGAGCGCGTTGGACCGTCCGGACCTCCCGGTCCAGGGCTGGTCCGGGCAGTGCCCCCAGCGCGTCGGCCAGACCCACCAGTTCGGCCATCGCCACCGAACCGGACTCGGCGGCAGTGGTGTTGGCCGATTCGGCGGTGGCCGCGCGGCGTTGCTCCGCCTGGTGGGCCTCCAGCGCCTCGGCGAAGGCCTTCGCCCGTCGGTGCTCCAGCACGTTTGCCGTCACGGGCCACACCTCCCTTCGTCGTTGTCGACACCCCGGCCTGCCGGACGGTTGCCCCGGCGGGCCAAAGCCACTCCATCGGGTGATAGGTCACAATTCGGCTTGACCGTATGCCTGGTGGGGGCTTGCACGCTGGCCAACGAGCGGTACGGGCGGTCGGTTACGCACGGCTGATCATCGGACCGACCGTTCACCCGGACGTGTCGGCCGGGTGACAGTGGTGACGGGCCCTCGGACCGGTGCCGGGCTGGGCCCCGGCGGGGCCCTATCGCTCCCTCGGTCACTGCCGCCTCACCGCGCGTCGGGCGGCAGGAGCCGGGCGAGGGTGCGCACGGCGCGGTACTGGAGGGTCTTGATCGCGCCCTCGTTCTTGCCCATGATCCGCGCCGTCTCGGCCACCGACAGCCCCTGGAGGAAGCGCAGCGTCACGCACTCCTGCTGCTGGGGGTTGAGCCGGCGCACCGCGTCCAGCAGGGCGGCGTTGGAGAGCGACTCCAGCACCGACTCCTCCGGGCTGCGCTCGCACTCGTTGGAGTCGAGCATCTCGCCGGTGGTGACCTCCAGCCGGAACCGGCTGGACTTGAAGTGGTCGGCGACCAGGTTGCGCGCGATGGTGACCAGCCAGGCGCCGAAGTCGCGGCCCTGCCAGGTGAAGGTGCCGATCCGGCGCAGCGCGCGCAGGAAGGTCTCGCTGGTGAGGTCCTCGGCGGTGGCCCGGCTGCCGACCCGGTAGTAGATGTAGCGGTAGACGGTGTCCGCGTAGTGGTCGTAGAGCCGGCCGAAGGCCTCGCTCTCGCCGGCCTGGGCCCGCTCGACCAGCTCCATGATCGGGTTGTGCTCGGTCTCGTAGCCGGGGCTCGGCGCGGTGCGGGTACGGCTGCGGCCGGCGCCGGTGCTGCCGGTGCGGCCGCGCGAGCCGGTGCCGGTGGAGCCGGCGGCGGTGGTGCGCAGCGCGATGCCGGGGCCGTGCTGGTGGCCGAACGGCGCTCCGGCGGGCACGAGTTGGGGCGAGGCGGCGAGCTGGCTGCGGAGCAGGGTGCGCAGCAGGTCCAGGCCGGTGGAGATCTGCCGCTCGGCCGGGCGGCCGCGGAGGCCGGTGCGGGGGCGCAGGGGCGCGGACGACGGGCGGGAGGGTGCAGGCGCGTCGTTCCGGACGGGTGGGTACACGGGACTCCCAGAGGCAGAACTGTGGACGGATCACCTCCGCCTGCGCGGAGAGCACTCCCCATGGCATCCGTTCGAGCGGGACGCATGGGTGACGTGCATCCAGGAGAGAATAACGCTTTGTGCAATGACAGCTACACCGTGTGGTCGAAGTGGTCGTTTGGGATCCATTTGTTGCGCATATTCGGCTGACACTGACCGGAGGTGTCGGCGTTCATCCGGCTCAACGTGACCGTTCGGGCGCCCAGGGTGACCAATTCGGCGGTACTGCGGGCGGTTTCCCAGCCTTGAGGCTCCGCAACCCCTGACTTTCCCGGCCTGGCGAACGATCAGAACCGGTCACCGGGTGACAAGTTCGCACGGGCGGCCCGGACGGCCGTGTCGGAGCCGGGAGTTCGCCCGTACGAGGGGCCAGGTCAGGCCGCTGATTGACGGCCTCTCACTCGCACGGGGGAGGGGCAGAAACGGTTCCGTGGGCGGCCGTCCGAAGCCGAACGGCGGGACGTTCAGCCGGAGTTCGGCCCGGCTCCCCCGGGTGTTCGACCGGGCCCGGGGAGGGGCTGGGGCGGGAGTTCAGCCGCGCCGACGGCGGCGCCGCAGCGCCACCCCGGCCGCCGCCGCACCGGCCAGCACCCCGAGCGCGGCCGCCGCCGGCAGGCCCACCCGGGCCGCCTTGCGCCCGGTCCGGAAGTCGCGCACCCGCCACCCCTGCGCCCGGGCGTGCCGCCGCAGCGCGCCGTCCGGGTTCACCACGTAGGGGTGGCCGACCAGCGAGAGCATCGGGATGTCGTTGGCCGAGTCGCTGTAGGCCGCGCAGCGGTCCAGGTCCAGCCGCTCGCGCCGGGCCAGCGCGTTCACCGCGGCGGCCTTGGCCGGGCCGTGCAGCAGGTCGCCGACCAGCCGGCCGGTGTAGTGGCCGTCCCGGGCCTCCGCGACGGTCCCCAGCGCGCCGGTCATGCCGAGCCGCCGGGCGATGATCCGGGCCACCTCCAGCGGGGCGGCGGTCACCAGCCAGACCCGCTGGCCGGCGTCCAGGTGCATCTGGACCAGGGCGCGGGTGCCCGGCCAGATCTTGTCGGCGACGACCTGCTCGAAGACCTCCTCGCAGATCACCTCCAGGTCGGCGGTGCGCTTGCCGGCCACGAGGCCCAGCGCGGTGTTGCGGGCGTCCGAGATGTGGTCCGGGTCCTCGGTGCCGTGCAGCCGGAAGAGCGCCTGCTGCCAGGCGAAGCGGGCGATGTCGCGGCGGGTGAGGAAGCCGTGGCGGTAGAGGCCGACGCCGAGGTAGAAGATCGCGGCGCCGCGCAGGATGGTGTTGTCGCAGTCGAAGAAGGCGGCGGCGCGCGGGTCGTCCCGGTCCGGGGTGTGGTTCCCGGCCGGGGCCTTGGGGGTCTTCCCGGGTCGGGCGGGTGCCTGGCTCCCTGCGGTGGCGGGGGCCGCCGCGGTCTCCTCCGCCCCGGGTTCCTCCGCCACCGGGGCGTCGGCCGCCGGGGCGTCCGTCGCGGGGGCGAGCAGCGGTTCGGCGAGCAGCGGTTCGGCGCGCAGCGCGGCCTCGGCCGCCGCTGCCGCGGCCTCGCCCGCCAGGGCGCTCCGCTCGGTGGTGGAGCGTCTCGCCTTGGTGAGCCTTCGGAGCACGGCCATGCCACCGAGCATAGCCAGCCGGGCGGGGAGCGGCCGTGACGGAGCCGTGCCCGTGCGGTGAACAGCTGCCGGGCGGCCACCGCCCCGGAGGCGGGCGGGCGGGTGGACGACAATGAGCAGGTGAGCCCACTGCTGCGACGCAAGAGCCCCGAGCCGGCGGCCCGTACCGTGACCCTGGTCGGCAAGCCCGGCTGCCACCTGTGCGACGAGGCCCGGGAGGTGATCGTCCGGGTGGCGGCGGAGCTGGGCGCGGCCTTCGAGGAGCAGGACATCACCCGGGACGAGGAGCTGTACCGCCGCTACTGGGAGCAGATCCCGGTCACCCTGGTCGACGGCCGCCAGCACGACTTCTGGCGGGTCGACGAGAAGCGCCTGCGCAAGGCCCTGGGCGGCTGAGGAAGGGCCCGTGCGTGCACCACCTCCCCCGCCGACCGGCGGGGGAGCTTCGCCGAATCGTTGCCGAAGACACTCCGTTCCGGCGTGGGGCCGGGCGCCTCGGTCGGCTTACGATCGAACGCGTTTGCGCCCGTGGGGGGCTGAGCACACGAGGAGTGCCGCCATGCTTCCCCGTCCGACCCCCGCGCTGCCCGCAGCCCCGGGCTTCGCCGTGGTGGACGTGGAGGCGACCGGCCGCAGTCCGTGGCGGCACCGGGTGGTCGAGGTCGCGGTGGTGCTGCTGGACGAGCGGCTCCGCCCCGAGGGCGAGTTCGCCACCCTGCTGGACCCGCTGGGCCCGGTCGGCCCGACCCATGTGCACCGGATACGCCAGGCCGACATCGAGGGTGCGCCCCGCTTCCGGGAGATCGCCCCCCGGCTGCTGGAGCTGCTGGCCGGCCGGGTGCTGGTCGGTCACCACGTCAGCTGTGACCACGCCTTCCTGGAGCGCGAGTTCGCCCGGATCGGGGTGCCGCTGCCGCCCGTCCCCCTGCTGTGCACGATGCGGCTGGCCGGCGCCCACCTGCCGGAGGCCCGCGGGCAGGGCCTGGCGGCCTGCGCGGAGGCGGCCGGGCTGGGCTGGTTCCCGGCGCACACCGCGCTGGGCGACGCCCGGGTGACGGCGGAACTGCTGCGGCACTGCGCGGGCGTCCCGTCCTGCCCGCCGGACGACTGGACCGGGCCGCTGCGCGAGGCCGCCCGGGTGCCCTGGCCGCGGCTGGGCCGGGCCCGTTCCCGGCCGTCCGGCGGTACCGTGCCACTACTGCGCCGGGAGGCGCCGTACGGCCCCTGGCTGCCCGGCGCCCAGGCCCCGGAAGTGGTCCTGACGCAGGCCGGTGCTATGAGCTCATCGGCGTGATGCGTGTCACTGTGCCGGGACAAATCGGACACCATCTTTGTGCACACGTTCACAAACGCTTAGCCTGGCTGCCAAAGCCCAGCTTCACCCACAGGAGCACCGTGGCAATCGGCCGATCACCACAGAGCAGTTCGCAGACGCCCGACCAGGGCGCCGCGCGCCGACCCGCGCGTGCCCGGGGCATCCCGGAGGCGACCGTCGCCCGCCTCCCCCTCTACCTGCGGGCCCTCACCGCGCTCTCCGAGCGCTCGGTGCCGACCGTCTCCTCCGAGGAGCTGGCCGCCGCGGCCGGAGTGAACTCGGCCAAGCTGCGCAAGGACTTCTCCTACCTCGGCTCCTACGGCACCCGGGGCGTCGGCTACGACGTCGAGTACCTCGTCTACCAGATCTCCCGCGAGCTGGGCCTGACCCAGGACTGGCCGGTCGTCATCGTCGGCATCGGGAACCTCGGCCACGCCCTCGCCAACTACGGCGGGTTCGCCTCCCGCGGCTTCCGGGTCGCCGCCCTGTTGGACGCCGACCCGAACGTGGTCGGTTCCACCGCGGCCGGACTGCCGGTGCGCCACATGGACGAGCTGGAGTCGATCGTCGAGAGCCAGCACGTCTCGATCGGTGTGATCACCACCCCGCCCGGCGCCGCCCAGCAGGTCTGCGACCGACTGGTCGAGGCGGGCGTCACCAGCATCCTGAACTTCGCCCCGACCGTGCTGACCGTCCCGGACGGCGTGGACGTGCGCAAGGTGGACCTCTCCATCGAGCTGCAGATCCTCGCCTTCCACGAGCAGCGCAAGGCCGGCGAGGAGCCCGACCGCACCGAGTCGGTGCTGGACCGCGCCCCCGGCCCGGTCCGCGCGGCCGCGGCCAAGCTGCGCCGGGCGGCCGGCGGCAGCGGCAAGGGCCGCACCGGCACCGAGCCGGCGGCCAAGGAGCCGGCCGAGCCGTCGGCCAAGGGCAAGCCCGCCAAGGGTGGCGAGGGCGAGCTGTCCGCGGTGATGCCGGCGTGAACACCGAGAGCTGTGGGGGGCGGGCATGAGTCTTCTCGTCGTCGGACTGAGCCACCGGACGGCACCGGTCGGCGTGCTGGAGCGCGCCGCGCTGACCGGCGAGGTCCCGACCCGGCTGCTGCACGACGCGGCCGCGTCCTCGACCGTCGCCGAGGCCGCCCTGCTGAACACCTGCAACCGGATCGAGCTGTACGCGGACGTGGACAAGTTCCACGGCGGCGTCGCCGAGCTGTCGCTGCTGCTCGCCCACCACAGCGGGGTGGACCTGGAGGAGCTGACCTCCCACCTGTACGTCCACTACGAGGACCGCGCCGTCCACCACCTGTTCTCGGTGGCCTGCGGCCTGGACTCGATGGTGGTCGGCGAGGGCCAGATCCTCGGCCAGCTGCGCGACGCGCTGGCCAAGGCCCAGGAGGAGCACACCGCCGGGCGCGGCCTGAACGAGCTGTTCCAGCAGGCCCTGCGGGTCGGCAAGCGGGCGCACAGCGAGACCGGGATCGACAAGGCCGGCCAGTCGCTGGTCACCTTCGGCCTGGAGCAGGTCGCCGCGGGCGCGGGCGAGATCGCCGGCAAGCGCGCGCTGGTGGTCGGGGCCGGCTCGATGAGCTCGCTGGCCGCCGCCACCCTGGTCCGCTCCGGGGTCACCGACCTGCTGATCGCCAACCGCACGCCGGCCCGCGCCGAGCGCCTGGTGGAGATCCTCGGACCGGACGTGGCCCGCACCCTGGACCTCGACAAGGTGCCGCAGGCGCTGGCCGACGTCGACCTGGTGATCTCCTGCACCGGCGCGGCCGGCGTGGTGGTCCGGGCCGAGGACGTCGCCGCCGCGGTCGCCGTGCGCACCGCCCCCGAGCCGCTGGCGCTGCTCGACCTCGCCATGCCGCGCGACGTCGACCACGCCGTGCACGAGCTGGACGGCGCCCTGCTGGTCGACCTGGAGAGCCTCTCCCACGCGCACGCCGCCAGCCCCGGCGCCGGCGACGTCGACGAGGTCACCCGGATCGTCTCCGACGAGGTGACGGCCTTCGGCGCCGCCCAGCGGGCCGCCCGGATCGCGCCGACCGTGGTCGCGCTGCGGGCGATGGCCTCCGACGTGGTCGCCGCCGAGCTGGGCCGGCTGGACTCCCGGCTGCCCGACCTGGACGAGCGCTCCCGCGCCGAGATCACCCAGACCGTCCGCCGCGTCGTCGACAAGCTGCTGCACGCCCCGACCGTCCGGGTGAAGCAGCTGGCCGCCGAGCCCGGCGGCGCGTCCTACGCGGACGCCCTGCGCGAGCTGTTCGACCTCGACCCGGCGGCCGTGCACGCCGTTTCGGGTACGCCCGTCGGCGGCCGTTCCCAGCCTTCGGCCGGGGGCACCAGATGAACCGTCAGCCATCCCACGAGTACCACCGGGACGATCACCTCATGAATGGTCAACCGCTCACCGAGCAGGCTCCGGACGCCGCCCTGCGGCTCGGCACCCGGCGCAGCCCGCTCGCCATGGCCCAGTCGGGCATGGTCGCCCGCGAGGTGACCAGGCTCACCGGCCGCCCCGTCGAGCTGGTCGAGATCACCACCTACGGCGACACCTCGCGGGAGGCGCTCGCCCAGATCGGCGGCACCGGCGTGTTCGTCTCCGCACTGCGGGACGCCCTGCTGGAGGGCCGGATCGACTTCGCCGTGCACTCGCTCAAGGACCTGCCCACCGCCGCGCCCGAGGGCCTGGCGCTGGCCGCCGTCCCCGCCCGCGAGGACGTCCGGGACGCCCTGGTCGCGGCCGAGGGCCTGGCCCTGGACGAGCTGGTGGAGAAGCTGGCCGGAGCCGGCCGCCCGGCCCGGATCGGCACCGGCTCGCCGCGCCGGATGGCCCAGCTGAACGCCTGGGCCCGGGCCCGCGGCGCCCAGCTGGAGACCGTCCCGATCCGCGGCAACGTGGACACCCGGATCGGTTACGTGACCGCCGGCGAGCTGGACGCCGTGGTGCTGGCCACGGCCGGCCTCAACCGGCTCGGCCGCAGCGCGGAGATCTCCCAGCACCTCGACCCCGAGCTGATGATCCCGGCCCCCGGCCAGGGCGCGCTCGCGATCGAGTGCGCCGCCGCCGACACGGAGCTGACCGCCGCGCTCGCCGCGCTGGACCACGCCCCCACCAGGGTCGCCGTGGCCGCCGAGCGCGCCCTGCTGGCCACCCTGGAGGCCGGCTGCTCGGCTCCGGTGGCCGCACTGGCCACCTGGGGCCGGGAGTACGAACTGCGGCTGGACGGCGTGGTCGGCGATCCCGACGGCACCGCCCTGCTGAAGATGTCCGCCAACGGTCCGATCGTCCTCGACGAGACCGCCGAGCAGCAGGCGCGGGCCCTCGGCCACGCCCTGGCCGCCCGGCTGCTCGACGCGGGCGCGGCCACCCTGATGGGGGAGCGAGCCCGATGAGCCCCACCGCCGCCACCGACGCCCTCTTCCCGGCCGGCCGGCCCACCGGACGGTGCACCTTCCTGGGAGCCGGTCCCGGGGACCCGGGGCTGCTGACCCTGCGCGCGGTCGAGGTGCTGTCCTCGGCCGACGTCCTGGTCGCCGACCCGCTGACCGCGGCCGCCGTGCGCACCCACTGTCCGGCCGGCGTGCAGGTGCACGCCCCGGCCGCCGAGGGCGCCGACTTCGACCTGGCCAAGCTGGTCGCCGAGGCCGTCCGGGCCGGCAAGCACGTGGTCCGCACCGTCGACGGCGACCCGGGCCTGGACGGCTGCGCCGCCGAGGAGATGCTCAGCTGCGCGGGCGACGGGATCCCCTTCGAGGTGATCCCGGGCGTCGCCCAGTCGGTCGGCGTCCCGGCCTACGCGGGCGTCCCGCTGCGCGGCGCGGCCGGCACCGACGTCCGCTTCGTGGACGGCGGCCAGCTGCTGTCCGGCGCCCCGGTCGACCTGGGCGCGCCGGAGACCACCCTGGTGGTCCGCACCACCCTGGGCCAGCTGCCGGCCACCGCGAGCGCGCTGGTCTCCAACGGCCGCAAGCCGGACTCGGCGCTGAGCGCCACGCTGTCCGGCACCACCACCCGCCAGCGGACCTTCACCTCCACGCTGGCCACCATCGCGGCCGACCTCAAGGTCGCCCGGGTGCTGCCCTCGCCGGTCTCCGCCCCGGTGGACCCGGCGACCTCGGTGATAGCCGTGGTGGGCGAGCAGGTCGCCCACCGGGCCTCGCACTCCTGGTTCGAGACCAAGCCGCTGTTCGGCTGGAACGTCCTGGTGCCGCGCACCAAGGAGCAGGCCCACGGCCTGTCCGAGCAGCTGCGCTCGTACGGCGCGGTGCCGCAGGAGGTGCCGACCATCGCGGTGGAGCCGCCGCGCACCCCGCAGCAGATGGAGCGGGCCATCAAGGGCCTGGTCACCGGACGCTACGAGTGGATCGCCTTCACCTCGGTGAACGCCGTCCGCGCCGTCCGGGAGAAGTTCGAGGAGTACGGCCTGGACGCCCGCGCGTTCGCCGGGATCAAGGTCGCGGCGGTCGGCGAGACCACCGCCCAGGCCCTGGTGGACTTCGGCGTGAAGCCGGACCTGGTGCCCTCCGGGGAGCAGTCCGCGGCCGGGCTGCTGGAGGACTGGCCGCCGTACGACCCGGTCTTCGACCCGATCGACCGGGTGCTGCTGCCGCGCGCCGACATCGCCACCGAGACCCTGGTCGCCGGCCTGGTCGAGCTCGGCTGGGAGGTCGACGACGTGACGGCGTACCGGACGGTGCGCGCCTCGCCGCCGCCGGCCGAGACCCGCGAGGCGATCAAGGGCGGCGGCTTCGACGCGGTGCTGTTCACCTCGTCCTCGACCGTGCGGAACCTGGTCGGCATCGCCGGCAAGCCGCACAACGTCACGGTCATCGCCTGCATCGGCCCGGCCACCGCCAAGACCGCCGAGGAGCACGGCCTGCGGGTCGACGTGATGGCCCCGGCGCCGTCGGCGGCCGCGCTGGCCCAGGCGCTGGCAGACTTCGGGGCCAAGCGCCGGGACACCGCGACGGCCGCGGGCGAGCCGGTCTACCGGCCCAGCGAGCGCCGTCCGGGATCCCGCCGCAAGGCCCGCTGAGCCCTCAACCATGCTGCTGGGGGCGGCGGTTGGTCGCCCCCGGCACTGCACAACCGTTCGGAGAGAGAAGCCGTGTCCGCTGAATTCCCGTACGTTCGCCCCCGTCGACTGCGGCAGAGCCCGGCGATGCGCCGGCTGGTCGCCGAGACCCGGCTGCACCCGGCGGAGCTGATCCTGCCGCTGTTCGTCCGCGAGGGCGTCAGCGAGCCCGTCCCGGTCACCTCGATGCCGGGTGTGGTCCAGCACACCCGCGACACCCTGCGCAAGGCCGTCGTCGAGGCGGCCGAGGCCGGGCTGGGCGGCGTCATGCTGTTCGGCGTCCCGCTCGTGCAGGACGCGACCGGCAGCGAGGGCACCAACCCGGACGGCATCCTCCAGCAGGCGATCCGGGACGTGGTCGCCGAGGTCGGCGACTCCCTGGTGGTCATGTCCGACCTCTGCCTGGACGAGTACACCGACCACGGCCACTGCGGCGTGCTGGCCGCCGACGGCAGCGTGGACAACGACGCCACCCTGGAGCGCTACGCCGAGATGGCCCGGGTGCAGGCCGACGCGGGCGTCCACCTGGTCGGCCCGTCCGGCATGATGGACGGTCAGATCGCCGTGGTCCGGCGGGCGTTGGACGAGGCCGGGCACCAGGACACCGGCATCCTCGCCTACACCGCCAAGTACGCCTCGGCCTTCTACGGCCCGTTCCGCGAGGCGGTCGGCTCCTCGCTCAAGGGCGACCGCAAGGCCTACCAGCAGGACCCGGCCAACGCTCGCGAGGCGCTGCGCGAGCTGGAGTTGGACCTCGCCGAGGGCGCGGACATGGTGATGGTCAAGCCGGCCATGGCCTACCTGGACATCCTGCGCCAGGTCGCCGACGCCTCCCCGGTGCCGGTCTCCGCGTACCAGGTGTCCGGCGAGTACGCGATGGTCGAGGCGGCCGCCGCGAACGGCTGGATCGACCGGGAGCGGATGATCATGGAGACGCTCACCTCGCTGCGCCGGGCCGGTGCCGAGCAGATCCTCACCTACTGGGCGGTCGAGGCCGCCGCGATGCTCAAGCAGGGCTGAGCCCGTACGGCGGAAGGCCGGGCCGTTCCCCCCGCGGGGAGCGGCCCGGCCTTCCTCGTCACTACTTCCAGCCGTTGATGTGCGCGAAGCCCTCGCCGCCGCCGACCAGGTCGGTCGCGGTGGCGGCACCGCCGACGAAGCCGCCGGCGACGACGTTGGTGGTGTGGCCGACGCCGAAGCCCCCACCGGCCACGAACGGCTGCTCACCGGAGGCGACGATGCCGCCGCCGCCCACCAGGCCGACGTGGGCGAACGCCGGGGTGGCGGCACCGGCGAGCGCGAGCGCGGCGGTGGCGGTCAGGGCGGCCTTGGCCAGCGTGCTCTTCATGGATCTGCCCTCTCTGTGGGGGCGCCCCCGCGGGCGCCCGTCCTCTGACTGGTGCTGCGACTCTTGTCGATGAAGCCCGGAGGGCCCGGGGAGCTCTTCCTCCCCGGGCCCTCCGTCCGTGCCGTGCCCCTTGATCAGCCGATCAGGTGCGAGACACCCGCGTCGCCCGAGGACTGGGTGTTCTGGCCGACGTTGCAGATCTGCTTCGGGGTGCTGTTCAGGACGGGCACCTCGACCGGAACCGCGACGCCGATGACGGCGACGGCGATGTTGTGGACCTCCGGCAGGCAGACGTTCGCGTTGTCCAGGGTGTGGAAGTTCGGGCTGCCGTTGCCGTGGGTGCCGGTCTGGTTGGTGCCGCCGTTGCCCTGGACGGAGGTGGCGGCGCCGTCCGAGTCGACGATGGCGGAAGCCGAGCCGGCGGACATCGCGATGGCGGCGGCGGCCAGGCCGGCGGCGGCGAGGGACTTCTTGATCATTTCCGGTTTTCCTCTCAAGGGTGAATCGGGGAGCGATTCGAGGGTGGTTCAGGGGGGTGGTGCGGAGGTGGGCTGGGGGAGCGTCAGCCGACCAGGTGGGACACGCCCGCGTCGCCGTGGCTCTGGGTGCCCTGGCCCTGGGTGCAGTACTGCTTGCCACCGCTGTTGGCGATCGGGACCTCGACCGGGACGGCCACACCGAGAACACCGACGGCGATGTTGTGGACCTCGGGGAGGCAGATGTTCGCGTTGTCCAGGAAGTGGAAGTTCGGGCTGTTGTTCCCGACCGTCCCGGTGAAGTTGGTGCCGCCGTTGCCCTCGATGGAGGCGGCCGCGCCGTCCGCGTCACCGATGGCCGAAGCGGGAGCGGCGGCACCGGCGAGCGCGGCGACGGCCAGGCCGGCGGCGGCGAAGGACTTCTGGATCATGGGGAGATCCCTCTCTGAAATGCTTTCGGTTTCCGTGCGTAGCAACGCGTCGAACGCTCAGACCCGGTCTGCAGTCACTGACGTCCAGATCAAAGAATGACGGCACGGAAGGTTACGGGGATTTTTGAAAAGAGTCCGGGAGGCGCGTCCGGGGGTGGTTTCCGGTCGGATTATTAGGCCGAATCGGCTAACGCCCGCAATCCGAACTCCTGGTCACTCGTTGCGCAGATTGCTTTCCGGCTGCGGCCCCGCAGCCCTCCTCGAAGGAACGGTGAAAAGCATGAAGTTCTCCAAGCGGGCCGGCGCGATGCTGCTGGCGGTCGGTGCGGGCGTGCTCGCCTCCCAGGGAGCGGCCTCCGCCGCCCCGGTAAGCCCCGACCAGGTCGGAGCCCTGGAGGACAAGCTGGCCACCCAGCAGGTCCCGGCGGACGTGCCGCTCACCCCGCTGGGCAGCCACGTCACGGCCGGCATTCCCACCTCGCTGGTCATGCCGCCGGTGGCCGGCCGGACCACCGACAACGGGCTGCTCCCGGACCACCTGGTGCCCCAGCTGGCCACCGGCAAGGTCGGCCCGAGCGCCAAGGCCCAGCTGCCGCTGCCGCTGGTCGACCAGGGCGCCGACCTCGGCCAGGTGCTGCTGGAGGCCCCGGCCGCGCCGCTCCAGGCCAGGACCCCCGGCCTGGACGTGGGCAAGCCGCTCTCCCTGGTGCACGACGGCACCGGCCAGCTGGCCGACGGCCGGATCCGGGTGGACGAGGTGGACCCGCGGCTGGTGCCCGGCGCCGTGCAGACCGTCCCCGGGGCCACCGCGAGCCTGGGCGGCGACGAGCGCCGGCTCTCCGTCACCGACGAGGTGAACGACCTGGCCAACACCACCACGGCCACCGCCACCGGCGTCCTGCGGCAGACCGACGCGACCGGTACGGCGACCTCGACCGCCACCGGCCTCGTCCAGCAGAGCGGCCTGGCCGACCTCACCCAGCTCTGAGCCCGGTCCCGAGCCCGGCTCAGAGCCCGGCTCAGAGCCCGGCTCCGAGCCCAGCGCTGAGCAGGGCTCCGAGCTCCCGCCCGACGCGCCGGAGCCCGGCACCCCTCCTGGTGGCCAGGGGTGCCGGGCTCCGGCGCGTCCGCGGTCAGCCCGGCAGGACGCCGGAGAGCCCGCCGACCAGCGGGAGGTCCTTGACCCCGCCGCCCGCGCTCAGCGGTCCGGTCAGCGTGCCGGTGCCCACCGGGGCCAGGCCCTGGTCCGGCTGGACGGTCGCACCGTTGTTGAGCACGTCGGCCGAGGAGTTGGCCCACGGGTCCAGGCGCAGGCTCTTGATCGGCGCGACGCCGTAGCCGAGGCCGGCCGTCGTCCCGTTCAGTGCCTGCCCGACGTCGGTCTTCGCCAGCGTGGCCGGGCCGGCGGCGGGCTGCTGCCCCGCGGCGGGAGCGGCCTGCGCAGAACCGGCGCCGAGCAGCACCGCGGCGCCCACGGCGGCGGCCAGCCCGGCCCCGCCCTTCTTCGAAACCATGCGGTTCACCCTTCGGTGGAGTGGGGCCCGGCCCGGCGAAACCCGAGGGACGGGCCCTGAGCTTCCGGACGTCCCGTCCGGAGAAAGCGAACTGCCCCCCGGCCGGCTGGTCGGGGGGCAGTACGGCCGAAACGCGTGCCGATCGGGGATCAGCAGTCGTCCGCGGGCTTCGGGTGCATGTCCACGTTGGCGCAGCTGTTGCCGAAGGCCGGGTTCAGCAGGCCGATCACGTTGATGGTGTTGCCGCACAGGTTGATCGGCACGTGCACCGGGACCTGGATCTGGTTGCCGGAGACGACACCGGGGGAACCGGCGGCCACGCCCTCGGCGCCCGAGCTGGCGGCGGCGGAGCCAGCCGCGCCGAGCACCAGGCCGGCAGCGGCGGCGGAGAGGACGGCGACCTTCTTGACGTTCTGCATGGGGGTTGATCTCCTCGATCACACACGGGTGGAGCGTGCCGTGCCCCGGCGCTGCGGGGCGCGGCACGGGCTCGGGTGAATCAGCTGTCGCCGGGTCGGCGACCGCGGGTTCAGCCGACGTTGGCGCAGGAGTTGCCGAACGCCGGGTTCAGCAGGCCGATCACGTTGATGCTGTTGCCGCAGACGTTGACCGGGATGTGCACCGGGATCTGGATCTGGTTGCCGGAGAGCACGCCGGGGGAGCCGGCGGCCACGCCCTCGGCGCCCGAGCTGGCGAACGCGCCGCCCGCGGCACCGAGCACCAGGCCGGTGGCGGCCAGCGACAGGGCGGCGGCCTTCTTGAGGTTACGCATGTCTGTTCCTCCGATTTCTGCCCCGACGGAAGGGAAATGTCGGGAAACGGGCGAGCACGAATACTCACCCGAAGGGTTCAGGGATTGCCGTGAATGTCACTCCGGCGGCGCACACCGGCGTGTTGCGCCCGTGGCTCGGGCGTCGACGCAGCCGCCGCGTTCTTCCGGCACCTCGCGAACATTTCCCGCACGGCCGGGAACGGTCCGGACAGAGGTGCGACCAGGAATTCCCGGTCAGGCGTTCAGGCGGTGTCGCCGAACGCCGGGCTCTGGGGGGCCCGCCACGTCGACCGGCCCGCCGTGGGCCGCGGTGCCGACGTGGCCGTGGGCGAGCTGTGCATGGGCGGTACTCGATTCGTTGAGCAGGGCCTGATGGATCGTCTTCGTGAGGGAGAACGAGGCAACGCGCGCGGGGAAACGGTCCGGTCCGGTGATCACCCGAATGCCGCTCGGCGGCCGGATTGGGCCGGACGGGTGACAGTGCGGGCACCCTCGCAACCGGTCCGGACGGGTCTCGTTCTAGATGTCGCACTCCCCGTGCATCTCTGTATGAACAGTCAGGAGGCTCACATGAGCATCAAGAAGACCGCCGCCGTCGGCGCGGCCGTGGTGGGCATCGTGGCCGCCGGCGCCGGCACCGCCATGGCCAGCTCCGGCGCCGAGGGTGTTGCCGCCGGTTCCCCCGGTGTCATCTCGGGCAACCAGATCCAGGTTCCGGTTCACATCCCGGTCAACCTGTGCGGCAACAGCGTCGACGTGATCGGCCTGCTGAACCCGGCGTTCGGCAACCACTGCGCCAACCTGGGCTGAACCCACCCCCGGTTCGGCCGGTGAGAGCCGCCGTTCCGCGCTTCCCTCCTGGGGCGCGGAACGGCGGCTCTTTTCGCGCGTCCGCTCGTGTTCTGCCGCGTCCGCGCGGGCCCGCCCGTGGGGCCGCCGTTCCGGGGCCGGGTTCCCGGTGCTGTCACGAGCCTTGTTGTACTACTTGTCAGTACCTAGAATGTGAGACCTGCTCACCTTTTCGGCACCTCTCTTGCCCCGCACCGCCCGGCACCCCAGGCCCGGCGGCCCCCACCCCCGCAAGGAGTCGCGTGTGATCAGGTTCCGCACGTCCGCTGCGCGGCGAGCGCGAACGGGCTCGTCCCGGTCCGCCGCGCTGCTCGCCACCGGCGTCCTCGTCGCCGCCCTCGGCCTGGCCGGCGCCCCCGCCGCGCTCGCCGACAGCGCCCCGGCCCCCGCCCCGGCCCCCACCCGCCCGGCCGCCATCGTCGCCCTCGGCGACAGCGCCATCTCCGGGGAGGGCGCCGGCACCGACACCGGCGACGGCTACTTCCCGGAGACCGACACCCCCACCAACTACTGCCACCGGCACCCCAAGTCGGAGATCTTCGTCACCGACATCCCCGGGGTCACCCCGATCGACCTGGCCTGCTCCGGCGCCCAGACCGGCGACCTGGTCAGCGACCCCGAACTGGCCAAGATCACCGGTGGCGGCAGCGGCGACTACGGCGAGCCCAAACAGGACGTCAAACTCGCCGACACGGCGGCCAAGTACGACGTCAAGATGGTCGTCGTCACCATCGGCGCCAACGACGACTTCGACTTCAGCGGCATCATGATGCACTGCCTCGCGCAGTACTTCCCGATCCCCAAGGACCAGGGCTGCCGGGACACCATCGGCAGCGACGAGATCCGCCGCCGGGCCAAGGCGGTCCAGCCCAAGGTGGTCGCGGCGCTGCAGAACATCCGGCAGACCATGCGCCGGGCCGGCTACGCCGACTCCTCGTACCAGCTGGTCTACCAGTCGTACTTCAACCCGATCACCCCGGACATCCGGCGCAACGACTACCTCGGCAAGATCGCCGACGGCTGCCCGGCCTTCCCCGAGGACCTCGCCTGGGGCCACGACTGGGTGGTCCCCACGTTCAGCGACGCGCTCCGCGGCGCGGCCGAACAGGTGCCCGGCGTACGGTACTTGGACCAGCGGAGGGTCGCCTTCGGGCACGAGGTGTGCGCGGAGTGGACGAGTTCGCCGTACGAGTACAGCAACGGGGACGTCATCAACCTCTCCGAGTGGACCCGCAACGGCTGTGACTCGCAGATCGGCATCCCCGGGCTGTGCATGAACATGGTCCGCCAGTCGTACCACCTGCGGGTGGCCGGCTACCGCGGTGAGGGCGTCTGCCTCGGCCAGTTCTTCGCCCGGCCCGACCAGGCGGAGGCGTACTGCACGCTCAACCAGCAGAACACCACCTCGATCCAGCCGCTCACCCCCGGCAAGCCCTTCGGCGACACCCCCGAGGACGGCTCCTGGTACCAGCTCACCAACGCGGCCACCGGCAACGCCCTGGACCTCAGCGGCGGCGGCAGCTACGGCGACTCCACCAACGGCCGGGCCGCCATCAGCTACCCGGCGACCGGCGGGCTGAACCAGTCCTTCGTCCTGGAGGCGAAGGCCGGCGGCAGCTACGAGCTGGACTTCAGCGGCAACCGCGGCATGTGCCTGGACGCCAACGCGGCCTCCACCGCGCCAGGCACCCGGATCCAGCAGTGGGGCTGCAACGGCGGTGCCAACCAGCACTGGGTGTTCACGCCGGCCGGCAACGGCAGCTACAAGATCGCCGACTCGGCGGACCCGACCAAGGTCCTGGCGGCCGGCACCACCCTCGACGCCAAGGGCAACCCCTACGTCGAACTCGCCACCGACACCGGCGCCCCTGCCCAGCTCTGGCAGCTCACCAAGCTCGGCATCGTCTACCTCCACAGCTGAGCCGAGGCCCGCGCCCACCCCTGACCTCAGGCCGTCGCCGCCCCCAACCGGGCGGCGACGGTCGGGCGCCACGGGTTTTCCGGGCCGGGCGGGGGCGGGGCGGGGCGTGGGGGCGTGCCGTAGGCTCTCCGGAACGTCGTTGCGCCGGAGCCGCGCGCACCATGAGCGGGGCGGGGAGTACCCAGAGCAGATGAGCACGGCATCGAGCACCGAGTCGTCCAGCACCGAACCGTCCAGCGCCGAGCCGGTGGCCGGGCCGGGGGAGCCGGTCGAGGAGCGGGCGGGCCGTACGCCCGGGCGGTTCATGGCGCTGGTGGACCGCTTCGCGCCCGCGCTGGGCGCGTACGCGGTGGTCAAGGCGATCGGCCTGACCGTCTTCCTGATGCTGCTGGAGCACACCGGCGACTACCTGAAGAAGCAGCCCGGCCGGGGTGGCGGCGCCCACGCCTGGGACGTGCTGGGCACCTGGGACGGCATCTGGTACCAGCGGATCGCCGAGAACGGCTACGACCCGCAGCTGATCGAGCTGCACGGGTTCCCGCTGGCCACCTACTACGAGAACTCCGCCGCCTTCTTCCCGCTCTACCCGTGGCTGATGCGGCTGGTCGGCGCGGTCACCGGCCTCGGTCCGTACGGCTCCGGGATAGCGGTCTCGGTGCTCGCCTCGCTGGTCGCCGCGGCCGGGATCTTCGCGATCGCGGAGCGGCTCGGGGGCTTCCGGGCGGGTGTGATCGCCGCGGTGATCTGGGGTCTGTTCCCGGGCTCGGGCGTGGAGTGGGCGGTCTACTCGGACTCGCTGTTCGTCGCGCTGTCGGCCTGGGCCTGCTACTGCGTGATGACCCGCCGCTGGATCGCGGCCGGGCTGCTGGCCCTGGTCGCGGGCCTGAACCGGCCGACCGCGGCCGCGCTGATCGCCGCGGTGTCGATCGCCGCGCTGGTCGCCCTGGTGCGCCGCACCGACGGGGTGGCCCGCCCGCTGACCGCGATGCTGATCACCCCGTGGGGCCTGTTCGGCTTCGTCGCCTGGGTGGGCTGGCGGATGGGCGACTGGGGCGGCTACTTCAAGCTCCAGCGCGGCGCCTGGAACCGCTACTTCGACTTCGGCGCCTCCACCGTGCGCACGGTGATGGACGTGATCACCGGCCACTGGGACTTCTGGCAGTCCAATCCGGTGCCGGACCTGATCGCGATCGCCCTGCTGATCGCCCTGCCCGGCCTGCTGGTGCTGCTGGCGCGGGCCCGGCCGCCGCTGGTGCTGTGGGTCTTCACCGCGCTGACCGTCTTCACCGCGCTGAGCAGCAACCAGATCTTCGGCAACATCTCCCGCTACCTGCTGCCGGCCTTCCCGCTGTTCATCGGCCTGGCGGTGGCGCTGCGCAAGGTGCGGACCTCCTCGCTGATCGGGCTGTTCGCGATGCCGGCCATCGCGGCGGGCTGGTACGCGGGCTATGCGCTGTTCGAGTTGGGTATCCCGTAACCCCGGTGTTGGTTGGCTACGGGATCATCCGGCAGCAGACGGGCCGTTGCTAATCTCGGACGTATGACGACGACCCCGCCCGTGCGCCGGATCCGCGACATCTCGGGCCTGCTGGACCACGCGAGCCACGTGCTGGCCACCCGGATGGCGGCCGCCTTCACCGAGCTCGGGATCACCCCGCGCGCGTACTGCGTGCTGTTCCACGCGCAGCAGGCCGAGCGCACCCAGATCCAGCTGGCCGAGCTTGCGGACCTGGACAAGACCACCATGGTGGTCACCGTCGACGAGCTGGAGAAGGCGGGCCTGGCCGAGCGCCGCCCGTCCGCCACCGACCGGCGGGCCCGGATCATCTCGGTCACCGAGGCGGGCGAGCGCGCCGTCGAGCGGGGCACCGCGATCGCCGACCGGGTCCACCGGGAGCTGCTGGAGGCGCTGCCGCAGCCCGAGCAGGAGGTCTTCGTCGCGGCCCTGGCCCGGCTGGTGGACGGGCACCTGGCGGAGCCGGTCGAGAGCGAACGCACCGTCCGCCGGGCCCGCCGCTCCCGCGGCTGACCCGCCCCGGGGGCCGGTCCCGGGTCGGACCGGATTGACGAACCGTCAACCTCCGTTGCCCCGAAGAGCGTTCAGCGGCCAGTGGTCAGTGGCGCCCTCAGGGCCAGACCAGGCAGTACAGCTGGTGCCCGGCGTCGTGGAGGCGGTTGGCGAAGTCCTGCCACTCGTGCAGCATGCTGTAGATCACGAAGGCGTCCCGCGGCCCGCGGCGGTCCGGGACGGTGGACCAGATGAAGGCGGCCGCGCCGAGTTCGGTCTCGTCCGCCTTGCGCAGCGGTTCGACCACGTTGTGGGGGAGTTGGACGACGGCGTAGTCGGGGTGCAGGACGACGAGCTCCAGCGGCGGCACCTGGTGCAGCGGGACGCCCTGGATGCCGGTGAGGACCATCGCGCTCATGGTCTCCGGCTTGATCTTGGTGGAGAGGTGGCCGGTGGGGGAGCCGCTGGTCTCCATCAGGTCGCCGAGCCGCCCCAGCGCGCCGAGTTCGCCGGCGTCCAGGCCGAGTCCGCCCGGGCCGAGGGCGGTGGGGACTCTGGCGGCGGTGGCGCGGTCCGGTGCGCCGAAGTACTTGTACGTCACCCCCACGCGTCCCTCACCCCGCCTCTCGCCACCGCGACGACCACGACCCGTACCCGCTCCCGTACCCCCGCGTGCGGTCTCGGCGGGCCTGCGGGGGCCACCCGCTGCCTCGTCGAACCCGTCCTGCGCCTCGGACACTCGGACCATCCTCACCGGAATTCGCCGGAATCGACAGACCCCCGCACGACCGGCGTCCCGCCGGCCGTGCTCCTTACCGTCATTCGCCGCCGTGCCTACTCGCGGGCCGTACCCACCAGCGGCACACAGCAGTCCTCTCCACACCCCTGTACACAACCGGAGCGCTCGCGCACTCTGTGCACACAGTCTGACTGGTCCGTGTGACGGAACAACCAGCGGCCCCGCCCGTACACCACCGCCACGGGCGACCGTCAGGGACAACCGTACAGACAACGGTGCCCGGATCATCGTTCCAGATGATCGGGCCGGACATGCAGAGCTCAAGGACACGATTTGAGACCATGTCTCCCGTGAGCTACCCCTACGAAGCCCCCCAGTCCCAGTCGCTGTTCGATCGCGCCTCCGTGGTCACGCCCGGCGGCGTCAACTCCCCGGTGCGCGCCTTCCGCGCGGTCGGCGGCACGCCGCGCTTCATGGTGTCCGGCACCGGCCCCTACCTCACCGACGCCGACGGCCGCGAGTACGTCGACCTGGTGTGCTCGTGGGGTCCGATGATCCTCGGCCACGCGAACCCGGCCGTGGTCGACGCCGTCCAGCGGGCGGTCTCCCGCGGCACCTCCTTCGGCACCCCCGGTGAGGGCGAGGTCGAGCTGGCCGAGGAGATCGTCTCCCGGGTCGCCCCGGTCGAGCAGGTCCGCCTGGTCTCCTCCGGCACCGAGGCCACCATGTCCGCGATCCGGCTCGCCCGCGGCTTCACCGGCCGGGCGAAGGTGGTCAAGTTCGCCGGCTGCTACCACGGTCACGTGGACGCGCTGCTGGCCGCCGCCGGTTCCGGCGTGGCCACCTTCGGCCTGCCGGACACCCCGGGCGTCACCGGCGCCCAGGCCGGCGACACCATCGTGCTGCCCTACAACGACCTGGCCGCCGTCGAGCAGGCCTTCGCCGCCCACCCGGGCGAGATCGCCTGCGTGATCACCGAGGCCTCGCCCGGCAACATGGGCGTCGTCCCGCCGCTGCCCGGCTTCAACGCCGGCCTGGCCCGGCTCTGCCGGGACAACGGCGCGCTGTTCGTCTCCGACGAGGTGATGACCGGCTTCCGCGTCTCCAAGGCGGGCTGGTACGGCCTGGAGGCGGCGCACGAGGGCTGGGCGCCGGACCTGCTGACCTTCGGCAAGGTCATGGGCGGCGGCTTCCCGGCCGCGGCCTTCGGCGGCCGGGCCGACGTGATGGCCCACCTGGCCCCGGCCGGCCCGGTCTACCAGGCGGGCACCCTGTCCGGGAACCCGGTCGCCACCGCGGCCGGCCTGGCCCAGCTGCGCGGCTGCACCGACGCGGTGTACGCGACGGTGGACAAGGTCTCCGCCGAGATCTCCGGCCTGGTCTCCGAGGCGCTCACCAAGGAGGGCGTGGCGCACCGGCTGCAGACCGCCGGGAACATGTTCTCGGTGTTCTTCACCGAGGCCGCCGTCACCAACTACGACGAGGCGAAGACCCAGGAGGCGTTCCGCTTCACCGCCTTCTTCCACGCGATGCTGGCCGAGGGCGTCTACCTGCCGCCGTCCGCCTTCGAGTCCTGGTTCGTCTCGTCGACCCACGACGCCCGGGCGATCGAGCGGATCGCCGCCGCGCTGCCGGCCGCGGCCCGCGCCGCTGCCGCCGCCACGGCCTGAGCCCCCCTCCCGACCACAGGAGCAGTTGAGAAGTGAGCGCCAAAGAGATCACCGTCGTCCACGTGATGCGCCACGGTGAGGTGCACAACCCGGAGGGCGTGCTGTACGGCCGCCTGCCGGGCTACCACCTGTCCGAGCTGGGCCGTCAGATGGCCGACCGGGTCGCCGAGGACCTCGCCGGGCGGGACGTCACCCACGTGGTGGCCTCCCCGCTGGAGCGGGCCCAGGAGACCGCCGAGCCGATCGCCAAGGCGCACGGTCTGGAGGTCGCGGCGGACCCGCGGCTGATCGAGGCGGAGAACGTCTTCGAGGGCAAGACCTTCGGCGTCGGCGACGGCTCGCTGCGCAACCCGGGCTACTGGAAGTACCTGACCAACCCCTTCAAGCCCTCCTGGGGCGAGCCGTACCTCGACCAGGTGGTGCGGATGATGGGTGCGCTCGGCGCCGCCCGGGACGCGGCCCGCGGGCACGAGGCGGTCTGCGTCAGCCACCAGCTGCCGATCTGGATCCTCCGCTCCTTCGTGGAGCGCCGCCGGCTCTGGCACGACCCGCGCAACCGGCAGTGCTCGCTGGCCTCGCTGACCAGCTTCACCTTCGAGGGCGACAGCATCGTCTCGGTCGGGTACCGCGAGCCGGCCCGTGACCTGCTGCCCGCGCACCTGGTCGGCAAGGGCCGCAAGGGCGACAAGCCGGTGGGCAAGAGCTTCGGCGCCTGAGGCCCCCAACCTGGGAGCCGCGACCAGAGGGCCGTGAGCTGAGGCCCGTAAGCGGTGCGTAAGTATGACTTCGGGTCACCCGGCGAGCGTCGGGTGGCCCGAAGTCTTCGCAGGTCAGAGGGCGTGCGACGCGCAAGGTAGGACCCCGGCGAACCCGTCCGGAACTCCATGCGAAACTTTTCACATGTCTGCCATGACGCGCCCCCGTCCCCGTGTCGCCGCAGCCGCCGCCACAGTCGCCGCCGCTGCGCTCGTCCTCACCGGCTGTTCCTCCTCGGGCTCGTCGAGCAGCAGCGAGGGGCAGGTCGGGTTCGTGACCGTCAAGGGGACCAACCTGTCGAAGGCGGACACCGGCAAGCGCGGGGACGCGCCCGACGTCTCCGGGGAGACCCTGGAGGGCAACCAGGTCAAGCTCTCCGACTACCGCGGCAAGGTCGTGGTGCTGAACGTCTGGGGCTCCTGGTGCGGGCCGTGCCGGGCCGAGGCGAAGAACCTCCAGGCCGTCGCGGACGAGTACAAGGACAAGGGCGTCCAGTTCCTGGGCATCAACACCCGGGACACCGACAGGACCAACGCCGTCCGCTTCGAGCAGGAGCAGGGCGTCTCCTTCCCGAGCATCTTCGACCCGGCCGGCACCCAGCTGCTCAAGTTCCCCAAGGGCAGCCTCAACCCGCAGTCCATCCCGACCACCCTGGTCGTCGACCGCGACGGCAAGCTGGCCGCCCGCGCCGTCGGCGGGACGACCCAGGAGGCGCTGGAGTCGATCGTCCAGCCGGTGGTCGCGGAGCAGCAGCAGTGAGTGCGCCGCCGAACGCCGCCGCACTCCCGCTGGCCGACACCTTCACCACGGTCCAGAGCGGGGCGCTGCTCGCCGCCGCGCCGGTCGCGCTCGCGGCCGGGCTGGTCTCGTTCTTCTCGCCCTGTGTGCTGCCGCTGGTGCCCGGCTACCTGTCGTACGTGACGGGCTTCTCCGCCGCCGACCTCGCGGACGCCCGCGGCGCCAGGCGCGGCCGGATGCTGCTCGGGGCGACCCTGTTCATCCTCGGCTTCACCGTGGTCTTCGTCTCCGGCGGGGCGCTGTTCGGCCAGTTCGGCAACACCCTGCTGGAGCACAAGCGGGCCATCTCGATCGTGCTCGGCTCGCTGACCGTGGTGATGGGCCTGGCCTTCATGGGCCTGGTCCCCGGCCTGAGCATGCGCGAGGTGCGCTCGCACCGCCGCCCGGCCGTCGGCCTGCTCGGCGCGCCGCTGCTGGGCATGGTGTTCGGCGTCGGCTGGACGCCCTGCATCGGCCCGACCCTGGCGGCCGTCCAGACGCTGTCGCTGAACCAGGCGGACGCGGCGCGCGGGGCCCTGCTGATGACCTTCTACTGCTTGGGCCTCGGCGTACCGTTCATCGTGGCCGCGCTGGCCTTCCGCCGGGCGCTGGGCGCCTTCGGGTGGGTCAAGCGGCACTACCCGCTCGTGATGCGGATCGGTGGCGGCATGCTCGTCGCGGTCGGTCTGCTGCTCGTCACCGGGATCTGGGATTCCTGGATGAGCGAACTGCAGTCCTGGACCGCCGACTCCCAGATCGGAATCTGACCGTGAGCAAGACCACGACCGATACCGAGCTGCCCCCGGCGCCGGACGACGACGCCGCAGCCGAACGGCTCAGCAGCGCGCCGGTCGAGTCCGAGGGGCCGACCGGCATAGGGGTGCTCGGCTGGGCGCGCTGGATGTGGCGCCAGCTGACCTCGATGCGGGTCGCCCTGATCCTGCTGTTCCTGCTGTCGCTGGCCGCCATCCCGGGCTCGCTGATCCCGCAGAACGGCCAGAACCAGTTCAAGGTGCAGACCTGGAAGGCGCAGCACACCACGGTCGCGCCGATCTACGAGAAGCTCCAGCTGTTCGACGTCTACAGCTCGGTCTGGTTCTCCGCGATCTACATCCTGCTGTTCGTCTCGCTGGCCGGCTGCATCATCCCGCGCACCTGGCAGTTCGTCGGCGTGCTGCGCTCCCAGCCCCCGGCCGCCCCGCGCAACCTGACCAGGATGCCGGTGCACGCGGTCTGGCGCACCGGGGCGGCGCCGGAGCAGGTGAACGCGGCCGCCCACCGGCTGCTGCGCAAGCGCGGCTTCCGGGCGAACCTGTCCGGCGACTCGGTGGCCGCCGAGAAGGGCTACCTGCGCGAGGTCGGCAACCTGCTGTTCCACCTGTCGCTGTTCGCGCTGCTCGGCGGCTTCGCCTGGGCCAGCCTGGCCTCCGGCACCGGCGGCAAGCTGATGGTCGAGGGCCAGGGCTACTCCAACACGATCACCCAGCTCGACGACTTCACCGGCACCCGGTTCTACGGCAACCAGGACCTCGACCCCTTCTACCTCAAGCTTGACGACTTCACCTCGAAGTTCCAGAACACCGGTGACCAGATGGGCGCCGCCCGTCAGTTCACCGCGAACGTGGAGTACTACGAGGGCAGCGACGAGTCGAAGATGAAGAAGGGCACGATCGAGGTCAACCACCCGCTGGAGATCGGCGGCAGCAAGGTCTACCTGATCGGCCACGGCTACGCCCCGGTGATCACCGTGAAGAACGGCAAGGGCGACGTGGTCTACCACGACGTCGTGCCGTTCCTGCCGCAGGACGCCAACCTGACCTCGACCGGCGTGGTGAAGGTCTCCGACTACGGCGCCGGCCCGGACGGCAACCGGACCCAGCTGGGCTTCTCCGGCTTCTTCCTGCCGACCGCCCCGCTGAGCTTCGCGGGCACCGGCCCGATCTCGCTGTTCCCCGGCGACGCCGCCCCCGAGCTGGTGCTGAACGCCTTCTCCGGCGACCTCGGCACCGACTCCGGCCTGCCGCAGAACATCTACCAGCTGAACACCTCCAAGCTCACCCAGCTGCAGCAGGACGGCCAGCCGGCCAAGGCGCTGCTCAAGCCCGGACAGGGCTGGACCCTGCCGGACGGCTACGGCACCGTCACCTTCGAGGGCTACAAGCAGTGGGCGAGCTTCAACGTCTCGCACCGCCCCGGCAACGAGATCGCGCTGACCGGCGCGGTGCTGGCGATCCTCGGCCTGATCGGCTCGCTGTTCATCCAGCGCCGCCGGATCTGGGTGCGGGCGGTGGCCCTGCCGGGCGGCGGCACCCAGGTGGAGCTGGCCGGCCTGGCCCGCAGCGAGTCGGCGAAGATCGCCGAGGAGCTGGCCGAACTCGCGGTGGACCTCCAGGACGACGCCCCGGCGTCGGAGGAGGACGACCCCGTGGCACCGGACGAGCCCGTGGCACCGGAAGAGCCCGGAGCACCGGAAGAGCCCGGAGCACCGGACGACCCCGCGGTACCGGAAGACCCCGCAGCAGAAGACCCCACAGCCCCTGCCGACCAGAACTCCAAGGAGTAGACGGTGCACCTCGCCTCGGGAGTCGACCCACAGCTGGCCGACCTCTCCAACAAGCTGATCTATTCGGCGATGGCGGTCTACACGCTCGCCATGTTCGCCCACATGATCGAGTGGACCTTCGGCAGCAAGGGTGCCGTCGCCGTCCGCTCGAAGGAGCAGGCGGGCAGTCTGGCCGAGACCGTCGCCGCGGCCGAGCAGACGGCCGCGAGCAAGGCGGTGAAGAAGGTCACCGTCACCGTGGCGGGTGCCGCCGGCGGTACCACCACGCTCACCCGCACCGCGGTGGCGGGCGAGGGCGCGACGGTCGTCACCAGCGGGCGCAGCGCGGACGAGGAGGACGGCCCGGGCGCGGCCGGCACCAGCGAGAAGGCCGACCTGGCGGGCCGGATCGCCGTCTCGCTCACCGTCCTGGCGGTGCTGCTGCACGGTGGCGGCATCGTCGCCCGCGGCCTGTCGGTGTCCCGCTGGCCGTGGGGCAACATGTACGAGTTCTCGTGCGCCTTCGCGTTCGCCATGACGGCGGCGTACCTGGTCCTGCTGGCCGCGCGGAAGAACGTCCGCTGGCTCGGCCTGCCGGTCGTCGTCGCGGTGCTGCTGACCCTCGGCATCGCCACCCAGGTGCTGTACACCGACTCGGAGCAGCTCGTCCCGGCGCTGCACTCGTACTGGCTGGCGATCCACGTCTCCACCGCGATCTTCTGCGGCGGCTCCTTCTACGCGGCATTCATCGCCACGCTGCTGTACCTGTTCCAGGACTCGTTCCGGAAGAAGGCCGACGCCGGCTTCTACGAGTTCCTGCGGCCCGGCGCGGCGCGGTCGGCCGAGGCGAAGTACGGCAAGGCCCGGATCGCGCTGGCCCGGGTCCGGGTGTCGGTCTGCAACCGCCTGCCCGCCCCGGCCACCTTCGACAAGCTGTCGTACCGGATCAACGCCCTGATCTTCCCGCTGTGGACGTTCACCATCATCGCGGGCGCGATCTGGGCCGAGGCCGCCTGGGGCAAGTACTGGGAGTGGGACCCGAAGGAGACCTGGTCGTTCATCACCTGGGTCGCCTACGCCTGCTACCTGCACGCCCGCGCCACGGCCGGCTGGAAGGGCCGCAAGGCCGCGTACCTGGCGCTGGCCGCCTTCGGCTGCTGGCTCTTCAACTACTACGGCGTCAACATCTTCGTCACCGGCAAGCACTCGTACGCGGGGATCTGACCGGAGGCACGCACCCACCGGCCCGGCTTTCCGCACGAGATCGCCGGGCCGAGGTGCACCAGGGGTAAGACGTGCCGGCCGTCCGTGCCGGTACGGGGAGGAACGAGGAGGAGATCGCGCAATGGAGTGCGACGAGGTCATGCTGACCGTCCGAATCACCGCCGCCGAGCGCATGTTGCTCCGACGGCTCGCCCAGGGACACCGGAGCGACGTGTCCGAAGTGGTGGCCGACGCTCTGCTGGACATCATCCCCACGCTCAGCGCACCGGGGGACGCCTACCGGCTGCTGGGCGCCCTCGCGACGCCGGCGCCGTGCGCGCTGACGGTCTGGCTGCCGACCGCACTGGCCGATCTGCTGGTGCCCGGCGCGGCCCGGATCGCCCAGATCACCGAGGTCCGGATCGAGTCGGCCAGCGCGGCCCTGGGCGCGGCGCTGCGGCTCTGGCTGGCCCAGGACCCGGTCCGGCTGGCGGCCAACCTCAGCGTGATGCACGCCGGGCGCCGGCCCGCCGCACTGGTGGCCGCCTGAACCAGGATCCCGGCCCGCCGCGGCACCGGCCCGCCGGGCCTCAACTCGCCAGCGGCAGCAGGCCGGTCGCGGTGGGGCGCCCCTCGAAGGCGTCCCGCCGGACCGGCACCCGCGGACCGTCGACCGGCTCGGTGAGCAGCCGGCACTCGGCCGCCGTCCGCCCGTCCTGGAGCAGCCGCACCAGGACGGGGGTGCGGCGGCCGTCCGGTGTCCGCTCGCGGACGGCCCGTACGAAGCACGGCCGGTCCAGCTCGATGTAGTGGTCGAAGGCGGTCACCAGCTCGACCGGCACCACCGGCTCGGGGTGGTGCAGCCGCTGGGCGGCCTGCCGGGCGGCCTCCAGCACCAGCATCCCGGGCACGTGGTCGAGCTCGTGGTCGAACAGCACCGGGTGCCCGGCGTCGGCGCGCAGCAGCCAGGTGTCCGGCCGCAGGGTCGGGCTGAGCACCACGTCCGCGGCCTGGGCCCGGCCGACCAGCTCGGGTGCGGCCGGCTCCGGCGGGCGCGGCGGGGTGACGGCGCCGCGGCCGGGGCCGCGCAGCCGCCGGTACGAGGCGGGGGTGACCACCCGCAGCTGGCCGGCGCCGTGGCCGATCCGCAGGCCGTCCCGGGTGACCTCGGCGTGCACCCGCAGCGAGGCCAGCCGGCCGTGCCGCATCCGGACGTCCTGGCAGCCGACGGTGAGCATCAGCGAGGCCGGGTCGGCGGTCACCGCGAGGCCGGGCAGGCCGGGCTCGCCGAGCGCGTAGCCGAGCTCCTCCATGACGAAGTGGTGGTCGCGCGGCACCCCGAAGCCCGCGTGGCCGATCAGCAGCCCGGCCTGCCGGACGGTCTCGGCCATCAGCACCGGGTCGTGGTAGCGGTCCCCGGGCAGCCGGTAGAAGCCGTGCAGCCGGGGCCACTGGGCGCCGAGCAGGAAGTCGTACGGGCCGGTGGCCTGCCAGCCGGTGAGGAAGACCTCGGAGACCGAGGCGCGGTGCACCAGGTGCCGGGAGACGGTCCGGTCGTGGAAGTCGTAGCCGGTGCCGGGGTGGGTGCCGGAGGGGGTGCCGTAGCCGGTGCCGGGGTGGGCGTACGGGCCGTGGGCGTCCGGCTCTACGATCAATGGCATGACTGGCCCCAGCTCCAGGGTGTCGGTCGAGCGTCCGCCACGGACGCCCCACAGCAAAACATACATACCACCCGGTTTGTCTTCTGCGGCCGGGGGTGGCCCGGCGCAAGACCCGGACTGACCACGCTACCCGGCCTCTGGTCTGCGGGAATGCCCGATGCGGGGACGGCAGACCTTGGGCGGGGGGTGGTCCCCGCTGGACGGCGGGGTCGACACAGGCGCTAGATTAGATACCAACCATGCGGTTTCGGCCAGTGCCCTCCGCATGCGAGGCGTCGCCTCCGACCGAGGGCGCGCCGACAGCGGCCGGTGGGGCGGGGAACGCGTCCGGCGGAGTCCGGGGGGATCAGTGGTCAAGCAGGAACGCGCGGGGCGGACCAGGCAGGCCGTGCTGCTCGCCGCCGCGGACACCTTCGCGGGGGCCGGGTTCGAGGCCGCCAGCCTGGTCGACATCAGTCGCCGGGCCGGGGTGAGCAAGGGCGCCCTCTACTTCCACTTCGTCTCCAAGCAGGCCCTGGCCGACGGCGTGCGGGCCGCCGCCGGGCGGGAGATCGGTGCGGCCGCGTTGCGCGCCCTGCGCACCGAGGACCGGGCCGTCCAGGGGCTGATCGACTTCTCGTACGAACTGGCCCGGCTGTTGCGCGAGGACGTGGTGGTGCGGGCCGGCGTCCGGCTCGGCCGCCAGGGCCTGCGGCCGACGGACGGCTGCGTCGGACCGGGCGCCGCCTGGCGCAGCCTCGCCGCCGTCGTCCAGCGGCTGCTGGAGCGCGCCGAACGGGCCGGGGAGCTGCGCCCCGGGGCGGACCGGCGGGCCTGCGCCGAACTGCTCACCGCGGTGGCGGCCGGCCAGGTGCTGCTGGCCGCCGAGGAGCCGGGCCGACCGGCGCCGGAGGCCGTCCGGCGGCTCTGGGAGGCCGCCCTGCCGGCCCTGGTGGGGCCGGACGACTGCGCGGGCTACCGGGTCTGACCGGGATTCGACCAGGGCCCCGCACCCCGGCCGCGCTCAGCCGCGCCCCGGCCGCGCTCAGCGGCGTTCGGCGACGCTCAGCCGGGCTCAGCGGCGTTCGGCGACGCTCAGCCGGGCCAGGGCGTGCGGCTGGACGAGACCCGGGAGCAGCAGCGTCCACAGGTCGGCCATCCGCTTGATCAGGTCCTGCCGGTCGGCCAGCACCTGGGAGCTCAGCTGGATCCCGGTCACCGCGCCGGTGATCACGCCGGAGGCCGCCACCAGGTCGACCCCCGGGTGGAGGTCGCCGGCCTCCCGGGCGCGCTCCAACAGCGCGCCCACCAGGTCCATCCAGCCCTGGTAGGCGGCGATCTGCGGCTGGGTGAAGCTGCCGTGCTCGATCGTCAGCCGGATGCTGCCGCGCACCAGCGGGTCCTCCTGGAGCGCGCGGGCGAACGCGTACCCGAGGTCGATCAGGGTCTGCACCGGGCTGTCCGAGGAGGGCTCCCAGGTGGCGATCCAGGCGCCCTGGCCCTCGATCACGGCGAGCGCCAGCTCCTCCTTGGAGTGGAAGTGGAAGTACAGCGCGCCCTTGGTGACACCGGCCCGCTCCAGGATCTCGGCCATCGTGGCGGCGGCGTAGCCCCGCTCGTCGAACACCTCGGCCGCCGCGAGGAGTACCGCCTGGCGGGTTGCCAGCGCGCGGGCCTGCCTGGCCATCGCAGCCTCCCTGGAAAGTTCTGTACCTCGGCAGCGGCCGATCCTATGGGGGCCGACGGGGCGACGGGCGTGAACCGTCCGGTAGGTATCCTACCGAGCCGCTCCGGGCCCGGTCGGACGGGAACGAACGGTGCCGGGGCGCCCGGGTGCCGGTGCCGCGGCGGCCGGCGGAGCACGGGCCGGACAGCCCGACGGCCGGTCACCCGATGGGGGTGACCGGCCGTCGCGGTCGGACTCTCGGGGCCCGGGGCCCGGATGCGTCAGGCGGCCTGCTGCCAGCTGACCGGCGAGTAGTAGGCCGGGCGGCGCTCCAGGCGCTGCCAGTTGGCGATCGGCTCCACCTGCGCGGCGGCCGAGGCCTGCTGCGCGACGGCGGCGCGGGCCATCAGGACGGCGGTCAGGGCGGCGAGCTCCTCGTCGGAGAGGCTGCCGCGGACGACGCGGACGAGTGGTTCGGCGGAAGCGGTCATGTCCTTGGTTTCTCCCCCGGTTGCTGTGGTGTGTGGCGGTGCTCGGTACGGCCTGCTGCTGCGAACCGCGCCGCTGCTACATCGGCGGGTTGCCGTGCTTGCGGCTGGGCAGGTCGGCGTGCTTGGTACGGAGCATCGCCAGGGCGGAGGCGATCACCTGGCGGGTCTCCGCCGGGTCGATGACGTCGTCCACAAGGCCGCGCTCGGCCGCGTAGTACGGGTGCATCAGCTCGCTCTTGTATTCCTTGATCTTCTCGGCGCGCATGGCGTCCGGGTCGTCGGCGCCGTTGATCTCGCGGCGGAAGATGACGTTGGCGGCGCCCTCGGCACCCATCACCGCGATCTCGTTGGTCGGCCAGGCGTAGGACAGGTCCGCACCGATGGAGCGGGAGTCCATGACGATGTAGGCGCCGCCGTAGGCCTTGCGCAGGATCAGCGAGATGCGCGGCACGGTGGCGTTGCAGTAGGCGTACAGCAGCTTGGCGCCGTGCCGGATGATGCCGCCGTGCTCCTGGTCGACGCCGGGCAGGAAGCCGGGCACGTCCAGCAGGGTGACCAGCGGGATGTTGAAGGCGTCGCACATCTGGACGAAGCGAGCGGCCTTCTCGCTGGCGTTGATGTCGAGCACGCCGGCCAGCGACTGCGGCTGGTTGGCGATGATGCCGGTGACGTGGCCGTCGACCCGGGCCAGCACGCAGAGCACGTTGGTGGCCCAGCGCTCGTGGACCTCCAGGAACTCGCCGTGGTCGACGATCTCCTCGATCACCTTGCGCATGTCGTACGGGCGGTTGCCGTCGACGGGCACCAGGTCCAGCAGGCTGTCGTTGCGGCGTTCGACCGGGTCCTCGCTGACCACGGACGGCGGCATCTCGCGGTTGTTCTGCGGCAGCAGCGACAGGAGGTAGCGGACCTCCTCGATGCAGGACTGCTCGTCGTCGTAGACGAAGTGCGAGACGCCCGAGACGCCGGCGTGCACGTCGGCGCCGCCCAGACCGTTCTGGCTGATCTTCTCGCCGGTCACGGCCTGGACCACGTCCGGGCCGGTGATGAACATCTGGGAGGTCTCGCGGACCATGAAGACGAAGTCGGTCAGCGCGGGGGAGTACGCGGCGCCGCCGGCGCACGGGCCGAGCATCACCGAGATCTGCGGGATGACGCCGGAGGCCTTGGTGTTGCGCTGGAAGATGCCGCCGTAACCGGCCAGGGCGGTGACGCCCTCCTGGATGCGGGCGCCGGCGCCGTCGTTCAGCGAGACCAGCGGGGCGCCGGCCGCGATGGCCATGTCCATGATCTTGTGGATCTTCTGCGCGTGGGCCTCGCCCAGGGCGCCGCCGAAGATCCGGAAGTCGTGCGCGTAGGTGAACACGGTGCGCCCGTGCACAGTGCCCCAGCCGACGACCACGCCGTCGGTGTGCGGCTTCTTGGCCTCCAGGCCGAAGCCCTGGGCGCGGTGCCGGCGCAGCGGCTCGACCTCGCGGAAGGAGCCCTCGTCCAGCAGCAGGTCGATGCGCTCGCGGGCGGTCAGCTTGCCCTTCGCGTGCTGGGCCTCGGTGGCCTTGTCGCTCGGGCCGCGGCGCACCTGCTCGCGGAGCTCGTGGAGCTCGGCGACCCGCCCCTTGGCATCGGCCGGGACCTCGGGGACCTCGCCGCCGACCGGCGCCTCATGCACAACCGTCATCTCGAACCACTCCAAGGGTGAGGGAACTGTCCGACAGCCAGCGTCTGCTGTACCCCCAGCTGCGAATCAACTTCTTCACTTATGACTCTACGAGGGGCCGTGCGCAGGTTTCGGCGTCGATTCCGTACAAGGTCGAGTTCGTTTAGCTGTCAGGCCTGCACAGAAGCGGTCGACCCGAGGCCTGTGCGCTCGGTGGCCGTTCGAATACCGGGGGTTGTCGGGCAGATGATGGTCCGATGATCTGAGCATGAAGGAAAGCGCAGGTCAGGACCGTCCTCCAGCAGTGTGGGACGGCCGTCCGGAGTACCGCTCGAGGACGGCTGGACCGCGCCGCCGGGAGCGGGGCGATCAGGGCCGGGGGCCTCCCGGTCGTAGGGAAGCGCCAAAAAGGCCGCAGCCCACCCGCAGCTGGCCGGGTGGGCTGTCCGGGGGAGCGGCGGAACCGCTCCGATCAGCTCTTTCGCCCGTCCTCGGGCTCTTCCCCGCCGCGCAGTTCCTGCTCCCGGCGGCGCAGATCGGCCTCCCAGCGGCGGAGCATCTCCTCGTGGTCCTTGTCGTTCCCCTGCAAGGACCCGCTCCTCGGGGACTCGTCCTTCTTCGCGGACTCGTTCCCGAGGGAGGCCAGGAACTCCGGGTCGTCGTCCGGGGCCACCGGCCGTCCGCGGCGCGGGGCGGCGGAACCGCTCCGGCCGTCGGCGCCCGTCCGCCCGTCCGGCGCGCCCGTGCGCAGGAAGCCGCGCTGCTTCCCGGCCACCAGCCAGGCGATCGGGCCGAGCGGCGGGAAGAGCAGCACGATGATCAGCCAGATCGGCTTGGGCAGGTGCCTGACCTCCCCCTCGGGCGTGACCAGGCAGTCGATGAACGCCCACACCCACAGCGCGAGCGGCAGGACGATGGTCAGAAGAATCCTCAGCACGGCTGCGATCTCCCCCGTCGAGGGCGGTAGCGGCGGGCGCCTTCCCGGGCCCTTGACGCAAGCCAGGCTATCGGGTGGCGGATACTGACAGGCATGGCATACGACGATCTCCGCTCGTTTCTCCGGGCCCTCGACCGCGAGGGCGACCTCAAGCGCATCAAGGCGGAGGTGGACCCCCACCTGGAGATCGGCGAGATCGTCGATCGCGTGCAGAAGGCCAAGGGCCCGGCGCTGTTGTTCGAGAACGTCAAGGGCTCGTCGATGCCGCTCGCGATGAACGTCTTCGGCACCGAGCGGCGCCTCGCCAAGTCGCTCGGCCTCAAGGGCCCGGAGGACATCGCCGAGAAGATCGCCGGCCTGCTCAAGCCGGAACTGCCGCAGGGCTTCACCGGGTTCCGGGACGCCTTCGGCAAGCTCGCCTCGATGGCGCACGTCCCGCCGCGGCACGTGAAGGCCGGCGACGCCCCGGTCCAGGAGGTCGTGCTCACCGGCGACGACGTCAACCTGGACGAGCTGCCCGCGCTGTTCACCTGGCCGCTGGACGGCGGCTCCTTCTTCAACCTGGGCCTGACCCACACCAAGGACCCGGACACCGGCGTCCGCAACCTCGGCCTCTACCGGCTCCAGCGGCACGACCGCCGCACCATCGGGATGCACTGGCAGATCCACAAGGACAGCCGCAACCACTACGCCGTCGCGGCCAAGCGCGGCGAGCGCCTCCCGGTCGCGATCGCCTTCGGCTGCCCGCCGGCCGTCACCTACGCGGCCACCGCGCCGCTGCCCGGCGACATCGACGAGTACCTGTTCGCCGGCTTCGTCGCGGGCGAGCGGGTCCGGATGGTCGACTGCAAGACCGTCCCGCTGCAGGTCCCGGCCGACGCCGAGGTGGTCCTGGAGGGCTGGCTGGAGCCCGGCGAGATGCTCCCCGAGGGCCCGTTCGGCGACCACACCGGCTTCTACACCCCGCAGGAGCCGTTCCCGGCGCTGACGATCGACTGCGTGACCATGCGCCGCCGGCCGATCCTGCAGTCGATCGTGGTCGGCCGCCCGCCGACCGAGGACGGCCCGCTGGGCAAGTTCACCGAGCGGTTCTTCCTGCCGCTGCTCAAGATCATCATCCCGGACATCGTCGACTACGACCTGCCCGAGGCCGGCGGCTTCCACAACTGCGTGATCGTCTCGATCGACAAGAAGTACCCCAAGCACGCCCAGAAGACGATGCACGCGATCTGGGGCGCCCACATGATGTCGCTCACCAAGCTGATCATCGTGGTGGACTCCGACTGCGACGTCCACGACTACCAGGAAGTCGCCTGGCGGGCCTTCGGGAACGTCGACTACAGCCGCGACCTCACCGTGGTCGAGGGCCCGGTCGACCACCTCGACCACGCCTCCTACCAGCAGTTCTGGGGCGGCAAGGCGGGCATCGACGCGACCCGCAAGCTCCCCGAGGAGGGCTACACCCGGGACGGCGGCTGGCCGGAGATGGTCTCCTCGGACCCGGCCACGGCCGCACTGGTGACCCGTCGCTGGAAGGAGTACGGACTGTGAGCACGGCCGCCGTCGAGACCCCGGGGCGCACGCGGGCCTTCCTGCGCCTGGTGATGATCGAGCACTCGGTCTTCGCCCTGCCCTTCGCCTACATCGCCGCGCTGACCGCCATGTTCCTGGCGGACAAGCGGGTGCACTGGGGCGAACTGTTCATCGTCACCGTCTGCATGGTCGGCCTGCGCACCTTCGCGATGGCCGCCAACCGGATCATCGACCGCGAGATCGACGCCCGGAACCCGCGCACCGCCGGGCGCGAACTGGTCACCGGCGCCGTCTCGTTGAGGACCGCGTACGTCGGCTCGGCGGTCGCCCTGGTGGTGTTCCTCGGCGCGGCGGCCCTGCTCAACCCGCTCTGCCTGGCCCTCGCGCCGGTGGCCGTGGTGCCGATGGTCGTCTACCCGTACGGCAAGCGGTTCACCGACTTCCCGCAGGCGATCCTCGGCCTGGCCCAGGCGATGGGTCCGGTCGGCGCCTGGCTCGCGGTGACCGGCAGCTGGTCCTGGGAGGCCGTGGTCCTCGGGGTCGCGGTCGGCATCTGGATCGGCGGCTTCGACCTGATCTACGCCTGCCAGGACGTCGAGTCCGACCGGGAGCACGGCGTCGGTTCGCCGCCGGCCCGCTTCGGCGTCCCGGCCGCCATCCGCGGCGCCCGGGTCTGCCACGTCCTGACCACCCTGCTGCTGGGCTGGTTCGCGGTGCTCACCCACGCCGGCCCGGCGTTCTGGATCGGCCTGGCCGTCGTCGCGGGCGCCTTCGTCTACGAGCACACCATCGTGAAGCCGAACGACCTGTCGAGGCTCAACCGGGCCTTCTTCCAGACGAACAGCTTCGTCGGCATCTCGCTGTTCTTCTTCGCCCTGGTCGACCTGGTCATCCGCGGCCTCGGCATCTGACCCCTGCGGCCGGGGCCCTCCCGAACGGGTCGGCCCCGCCGCTCGGCTCAGTTGTGCAGGAAGGCCTCCATCGAGGTCGCCAGTGCCACCGGCGCCTCGTACATCGGGTAGTGCCCGCTGCCGCCGAGCTCCTCCAACTCGGCGTTGGGGTAGTGCTCCAGCCAGGTGCCGCGCATCACGTCGGCGGTCAGCGCGAGGTCGTGCTCGCCGACGATGACCTTGACCGGGACGGGGTTCCCGCTGATCCGGTGCTCCAGGTCGGCGGTGGTCCAGTCCTGGACGTAGCCGTCGAAGGCCTCGACGGTCGACAGCCGCAGCGACTGGTCGACCATCCGGTCCAGCCAGACCCGGCCCGCCCGTTGCCCGGTGACCAGGTCGAGGATCGCGTACCGCTTCTCGCGGTCCTCGGCGGCGCCGTAGAACAGCGCCTCACCCGCCTCGTCCAGCGGGTACGCCCCGGCCGGCACCGGCGACAGGCCGACCAGCTTGCGCACCCGTAGCGGGGCCTCGGCCAGGACCTGCTGGGCCGCCTTGCCGCCCATCGAGTGGCCGACCAACGAGAATCGGTCCCAGCCGAGTTGGTCGGCGAGGGCGAGCGCGTCGGCGGCGATCTCGGCCAGGGTGTAGGCGCCGGTCACGTCCTTGCGCTCGCCGTAGCCGCGGTAGTCGAGGAAGGCGTAGCTGAACGCCCTGCCGTCGAGGTAGTCGAGGAAGGGGCCCCAGCCCGCGCTGGTGCCGAACCAGTCGTGCAGGACGAGGACGGGGTGGGCGCCCGTGCCGGTCAGGCGGTGAGGGATCGTCATGCCGAGGGTCGTTCCCCGGAAACCGCCCGCCCGAACGGCCGGTCCGGGGCGGGCTGTTCGGGCGGGCGTGGGCGAGCCGGTGCACGAGCCGGTGGTCGGGCCGGTAGCTGGGCGCCCGGTCAGGCGGACGGCCGGCGGGCGAAGGCCGGGGCGTGTTCGGGGCGCGGCCCGATGGCGATCAGCCGGGACAGGCCGACCCGGAGGACGGGCACCCGGCGGGCGAGCGCGGCGAAGGCGGTCGGCGGCCCGGCGCGCCGGCCGGTGAGCACCGGGACGAACATGACGGCGTGCAGGACCCGCTGGAGGCGCTGCATGAGCACGGTCGGCCACCAGCGGCGCCGCTGGACCCGGGCCAGTGCGGCCACGGTCGGCCGGCCGCGGCGCAGCGGTTCGGCGAGCAGGGTGGCGGCCGCGACGGCGTCCTGGATGGCGAGGTTGATGCCGACGCCGCCGGCCGGGGACATCGCGTGGGCGGCGTCGCCGATCAGCAGCAGCCCGTCGACGTACCAGCGGTCCAGCCGGTTGAGCTTGACGTCGAGCAGGTGGACCTCGTCCAGGCCGGCCAACTGGTCGACCCGGTCGGCGAACTGCGGCAGGAGCCGGGCGATCCGGGCGCGGAAGTGGTCGATGCCCTCGGCGCGCAGCCGGGGGTCGGAGCCCTTGGACCTGAAGTAGGCGATCTGGAAGTAGTCGTCGCGGGTCAGGCTGATGGCCATCTCGCGCTCGCCGAAGCCGGGGGTGAGGCTGGGCGGCGCGGCCTGCTCGTCGGCGTGCCGGGGGAGCCGGAACCACCAGACGTCGAAGGGCACCGGGTACTCCTCGGGCACCAGGCCGGCCTCCCGGCGCAGGGTGGAGTGCCGGCCGTCGGCGGCAACGGTGAGGTCGGCGCGGAGCTCGCCCTCCTCGCCGTCCCGGGTGCGGTAGCGGACGCCGACCACCCGGCCGTGCTCCCGGAGCAGTCCGGTGGCCTCGGTGTTCATCCGCACGGTGAAGGCGGGTTCCCGCTTCGCCTCCTCGACCAGGAAGTTGAGCAGGTCCCACTGCGGCATCATGGCGATGTAGTTGTACGGCGCGGGCAGCCGGTCGAAGGCGCTCAGCGCGACCTCCCCGACGCCGGGCACCGGTACCACCAGGTTGCCGAGCCGGCTCTGCGGCAGGGCGGCGAACTTCCGGCCGAGGCCCAGTTCGTCCATGAGGCGCACGGTGGACGCGTGGACGGTGTCGCCGCGGAAGTCCCGCAGGAAGTCGGCGTGCTTCTCCAGCACGGTCACCTCGACGCCCGCCCGGGCCAGCATCAGGCCCAGCACCATTCCGGCCGGTCCGCCTCCGGAGATGACGACGCTCATGGCTCTCCCCCTTCGATCCCTTGCCGCTCCCGGGTGGAACTTGCATATAGAGCATCTCTGGAACCGTCTCAGGTGTCAAGTAGTACGATGTCTCACATGAACGATCTGGTGGCGGCCGCCCTGGCGGCGGCGAAGGAACGGGGGCAGGACGTCGCGGACGTCCCGCTGACGGCGATCGCCTCGGCGGCCGGGATGTCGCGCAGCACTCTGCTGCGCCGGCTCGGCGGCTCCCGGGCCCCCTTGGACGAGGCCGTCCGGCAGGCCGGCGTCGACCCGGGCGGACGGCCGCCGGTGCGGGAGCGGGCGATCGAGGCGGCGGGCCGACTGGTCGCCGAACGCGGCCTCGCCGGGGTGACCCTGGACGCCGTGGCCGACCGGGCCGGCTGCTCACTGCCCAGCCTGCACACCGTCTTCGAGGGGCGGGACGGCCTGTTCGCCGCCGTCTTCCTCCAGTACGGCCCGCTGCCGGACCTGGAGACGCTGGCCGCGGACCCGCCGGAGAGCCTGGAGGACACCGTCCGGGCGATCCACCGCACCTTCGCCGCGGCCTTCGACGGCGAGCCGAGGGTCGTCCCGGCGGTCTTCGCCGACCTGTTCGGCCGCCCGGACGGCCCCGCCGCCCGGATGATGGCGGCCCACCTGCCGCGGCTGTTCGAGGGCCTCTCCCGCCTGCTGCTGCCGCACGTCGAGGCGGGGCGGCTGCGCCCGTTGCCGCTTCCGGTGCTGGTCCAGCTGCTGCTCGGCCCGCTGGTCAACCACGTCCTGCTGAGACCGGTGCTGGAGCCCGCGCTCGGCGCCGGACTGCCGCCGCTGGACGAGGCGCTGGACCTGTTCGTCGAGGCCTACCTCCGGGCGGTCTCCCTGCCCGGGCCGGGCCACCGGAACCCCTGAACCGACCCCGAGGAGAACCCGTGATCGGCACCCTCCAGTGCCTGGTGCTCGACTGCCCGGCCCCGGGCCCGCTGGCCCGCTTCTACGCCGGACTGCTCGGCGGCGAGGTCGACCGCCCGGACCGCCGCTGGTCGCTCGGCACGGCCTGGTCCACCCTGCACCTGGACGACGGCAGGGTGCTCTGCTTCCAGGCCGTCGCCGACCACCGCCCGCCCCGCTGGGGCAGCGCCGAACACCCGCAGCAGGCCCACCTGGACATCGACGTGCCGGACCTCGACGCCGCCGAGCCCGCGGTGCTCGCCCTGGGTGCGGTGCGGCTGCACGACGCCGGGGGCTGGCGGGTCTACGCCGACCCGGCCGGCCACCCGTTCTGCCTGGTCCGCGGCTGAGGGGCGCGCGGAACGGCCGAGCCCCGGCCCCGGACGATGCCGGGAGCCGGGGCTCGGGTGCTGTTCGGAGCGGGGATCAGGCGTTGCGGCGGCGACGCGAGAAGAAGATCGCGCCGATGCCGCTGGCCAGCAGGCCGGCGGCGGCCGCGGCGGCCGACAGCATGCCGTCCGAGCCGGTGTGGGCGAGCGAGCCGCCGGTCAGCTGGGTGTCGGTGGTGGCGGTGCCGCCGGTGCCGCCGGTGCTGTCGGCCGTGCTGCCGGTGTCGGTGGTGCTGGTGAGACCGGCCTTGACGGCGGTGCCGGTGCCCTGGTCGGTGCCCTTGCCCGTGTACTCGGCCGGGGTGGCGGTCAGGTCGAGGGAGAAGCCCTGGGCGCTGGCCCACGCGTCCGCGTACTGGCTGCCGGCCGGCTGCTCGGCGAGGATGACCGCCGGGGTGACGTAGACCCGGCCGATCGGGGCGTCGGCGGTGAAGGCCAGGCGCACGTGCTTGGTGAAGGAGGACTTGGCCGCGAGGTTCTTGTCCGTGGTGAGGTGGTACACCAGCGGACCGCCGGCCTGGCCGTTCGGCGTGCCGGTGATGTCCGCCCAGCTGCCGTCGGCCTGCTGCACCTGGAGCTTGCTGTTCCGGTCGGCGACCACCACGGGGGAGAGGTTGTCGTAGTCCGAGGCGCTCTGGTTGTCCACGGTGAAGTCGAACTCGACCGGGGCGCCGCCGATCGCGGCGGTGCTCGGCGCGTTCTTGACCGTCAGGCCGAGGCTCTTCATCTCGACGTCCTTGGTGCTCTCCGACACGACCGTGTTCGCGCCGTCCACGATCGCGGAGTGGAGCGTGACGGTCCCGTGCGCGTTGGGCCAGTCGTTGTTGACCGGGGCGGAGAGGCGCAGCTGGAGGGTCTTGGCGGTGCCGGCGGCGACCGACACGCCCGGGATCTCACCGCTGAAGTTGAAGGTCTTCTCGCCCTGGCTGAAGTTCAGCGTGACGGGCTTCCAGGTGCCGTCGGCGTCGCGGTAGTCGACGGCGAAGCGGCCGGTGCTGCGCGCGGCCGGGTTGCTGACGTTCAGCTTCAGCGTGTACGTGGCGTCGGTGCTGCCCGGGTTGGTGACGGTCTCGGTGAACTCGACCGGCTTGCCGGAGTTGCCGATGGACGACGGCGGCTGCACCGACAGGGTCGGGCCGGAGGTGACGTTGATCGCGACGAACTGCGGGCCGCAGACGACGGGCGCGAGCGCCCCGCCCTCGCCGAGCATGGCCCACGGGTGGATGTAGGTGGTGCCGGTCGGGGCGTCGGCCGCGAAGGAGAGGCGGACGTGCCGGGTGAAGGAGGCACCGGGGGCGAGGGTCTTGTCCGCGGTGAGGTGGTAGCGGACCCGGCCCGACTGGTCGGGGGCCGCGGTGACGGTCTCCCAGCTGCCGTCCGCGTTCTGCACCTGGAGCTTGCTGCGCTGGTCGGCCTCGATGACCTTGGCGACGTCGGTGTAGCGCGCGGCGCTGGGGTTGGTCACCGTGACGTCGAACTCGACCGGGGCGCCGCCGGCGACGGCGGTGGTCGGCGCGTTCCCGACCTGCACCGTGAGGGCCTTGGCCGTCACGGTCTTGGTGCTCTCGGCGAGCGCGGTGTGGCCGGAGGCGTCGAGGACGGTGGAGTCGAGCTTGATGGGCAGGTCGTGGCTGCCCCAGTTGTTGCTGATCGGGAGGCCGAGACGCAGCTGGACCGTCTTGGTGGCGCCGCCGGCGACGGTCAGAGCGGTCGGGATCCCGCCGGTGAAGTGGCCGCCGGAGTTGGTGAAGGCCAGGTCGACCGGCTTCCAGGCGCCGTCCGCGTCGCGGTAGTCGACGGTGAGCTGGTTCCCGGACGTGGCCTCCGGGTTGCTCGCGTCGAACCACAGCTTGTACGAGGCGTCGGCGGTGCCGGGGTTGGTGACGGTCTCGGAGAACTCGACCGGCTCCCCGCCGTTGCCGAACGACTCAGGGGTGTTGACCGTCAGCGACGGCTGGCCGGCCTGGGCGGTCGGCTCGGCGGAGGCGGTGGCGGCAGCCGGGGCGTCGGCGGCGTAGGCGGCCGGGGAGGAGACCACGGCGCCGGTGGCGAGCAGCACGCCGAGGGTGGCGGCGGTGACGACGGCGGAGCGGGAACGGCGTGCGCGCACGACGGACATTCGGGATACCCCCCAGGGTGTTTCACCGGCAGCTTTCCGCTGCTGGTCGATCAGCACGGTACGGATCGGACCTGAGGTCCGGGGTGGTGTCCCCGGTGTCGCCTGCGGTCCGCTCGGGCGGGTTCCCCCGCCGCTCACTCACATAGACGTGCAAGGGCCCGGGGGGTTGCAGGTGAGTTCAGAACTTTTTCGGAGAATCTTTGAAACCGCTCTGACCTGCGGTTTCACCGGCGCCGCGGCCAGGACTCAGTCCAGCACCAGCCGGTCACCGAGCCGCAGCCGCCCGGGGGCGGCGACCTCGGCGAGGGCGTCGAGCCGGCCGTCGTGGGCGTGCACGATCGCCTTGAGGATCTCCGGCGCGTGCGGCAGGCCGGGCTGCGGGGCACCGCTCATCGCGCAGCGCTCGCTGGAGGAGACGAAGGCGAGCCGGGCGCTGTCCGGGCCCCCGCCGCGGGCCTGCCGGCCGAGCCAGGCGTCCTCGACGAAGGGCGGGGTGCCCGGCGGGGTGCGCAGCACGATGTTGGGGCGGAACCGGCGTTCGTCGACCACCGCGAAGGGGACGGCCTCGCGGACCCAGTCCAGGGTGGCGGTGCTGAGCACGCTGACGGGCAGTCGGTCGAAGTGCGGGACGGCGTCCTCGCGGGCGAGTTCGACGTCCTCGCGCTGGAGGTAGGCGCGTAGGAAGGCGGTCGGGTGGTCGACCCGGCGGCCGAGCGGGTCGAACAGTTCGGGGCCGTCGATCCGGCGGCCGAGCCGGGCGGAGAGCCGGAGCAGCCCGTCCATCCGGCGGAAGCGGCGGGTGTTCTTGCCCGAGCCGAGCTTCCCGGAGGCGTCGCGGACGGCGTAGAGGCGGTCCCCGGCCAGGCCGCGCACGTCCACGTCGACGGAGTCGAGCCGCTCGCCGCCGGTGGACTTCACGGGGTAGCGCCAGAGTCGCTCGATCACTCCGATGATCTCAGCCATGGCCGGAAAGCCTAGTGGCGCCATCGGAGTTGGTCTAGACCAAGTGTGACCCCGGTCGGGCCGGTCAGCCCAGCCGCGCCACCGCCCGCACCGGGGCCCCGTCCGCGGCCACCAGGCGCAGCGGGAACAGCGACACCTCCACCGGCCGACCGGCCTCCTGCGCCGCCAGCAGCGCCCGCAGATCGGTCAGGTTCTCGGCGATCACCCCGCCGCCGTCCGCGCCCAGCAGCACCCGGTGGGCGGCCAGCGTCGGCTCCTCCACCGGGTCGGGCCCGTCGTGCTCGTCGGTGAGGTCGGCGAGCAGCGCGGCGACCGCCGGGTGCTCCGGCCCCGGGTCGGGGGTGGGGTCCACGCTCAGCGCGTCCACGCCGACCGTCCGCACCCCGGCGGCCACGATCGCCTCGGCGGCGGCCGCGGTCAGGCTGGGGTGGGCCAGGTAGGCGTCGGTGCCCCAGTGCCGGGCCCAGCCGGTGGCCAGCAGCAGGACGGTGCCCTCGGCGCAGCGCGCCAGCGCGGGCGCCAGCAGGTCGGGGGTGACGGCCGTCCGGGGCTCCAAGCCGCGCAGGTCGGCGACCACGGCCGGGCCGGTGAACCGCTCCAGCGGCAGCCCGTCCAGGGTCGGCCAGGTGACGTCCACGTGGTACGGCGCGTCCACGTGCGTCCCGGACTGCGAGCCGAGGTGCAGGGCCAGCACGTTCACCCCCGCCGTGGCGGTGGTGAGCGCGGGCTCCAGCAGGACGGCCGGGTCGCCGGGGTAGACCGGCATCGCGGTGGTCACCTGATGGGTGAGGTCGACGAGGGTCGCTGCCATGCGCCCATCCTCCCAGGGGGCGCGCCCGCGCGGGCCCGCTCCGCCGTGCCCGGGGCGGAGCCGCAGGTGGGGGCGGGACAGAATTGTCTCCATGGGAACTGCGAAGCGTCAGCCGTGGGTGGTCGGGGTCTCGGGAGCGTCGGGGACGCCGTACGCGGCCTCGGTGATCCGGGCGCTGCTCGCCGCCGGTGAGGCGGTGGACCTGATCGTCAGTCGGGCCGCCCGGCTCACCATCCTGGACGAGACCGGGATCTCCTTCCGGGATGCCCACTGGCGCGCCGACCTCGCCCGGTGGCTGGGGACGGACGAGGGCCTGGACGACGTCCGCTACTGGCCGGCCGGGGACTTCGCGGCCGGCCCGTCCAGCGGCTCGTACCCGGCCAAGGGGATGCTGGTGGTCCCGGCGACCACCGGCGCGGTGGCCGGGATCGCGCTCGGCCTGAGCAAGGACCTGCTCCAGCGGGTGGCCAGCGTCACCCTCAAGGAGCGCCGTCCGCTCGTCGTCTGCGTGCGCGAGGCGCCACTCAACGGGGTGACGTTGAAGCACCTGGTGGAGCTGGACGCGCAGGGCGCCGTCGTGCTCCCCGCCTCGCCCGGCTTCTACGCCGGCGGCTCCACCGTGCGCGAACTGGTGGATTTCGTGGCCGGCCGGGTGCTGGACGCCGTCGGCGTGCCGCACTCCCTGTACCTGCGCTGGGAGGGCGAGTTGGGCGCGGCCGCCCGCAAGCCGGGCGACGGGGACGCCGCTCGACCTGAGGGGGAGTAAGGAGAGCGAGGGCGGGAGAGTATCTTCTCTGCGATATCCGGGTCGTTCAGCGCACGGCGCCTTTGAATCCGGATAATGATCTGTGGGTCTGGTGAGGTTCGGAAGGACGCGGACGGTATATGGACACGGTGGACAGACAGCTCATCCAGGCGCTCCGGGAGAACGGCCGTGCGTCCTACGCCGAGCTGGGCCGACTGGTCGGCCTCTCCGGCCCGAGCGTCACGGACCGCATCAACCGCCTGGAGCAGGCCGGTGTGATCACCGGCTACCGGGCGACGGTCAACCCGGCCTCGCTCGGCTTCGGCGTCACGGCCCTGATCGGTCTCCAACTGACCGACGCAGCCGACCACGAGGACGTCGCGTTCCGGCTCAAGGACCTCAACGAGGTCGAGGACTGCTGGTTCATCGCGGGTGACGACTCCTACATGCTCAAGGTCCGGGTGGCCGATGTGGCCGGCCTGGAGTCGGTGGTCAAGCGGATCTCGGGCACGAAGGGCGTGGCCCGCACCCGCACCACCGTCGTACTCTCCACGAAGTGGGAGAACCGGGTGAGCGAGCTCCCCCCCGAAGGAGAGTGACGGCATGGCACTGGTCGGTCTGGAGGAGCTGCACGCCGCTCGGGAGCGGATCGCCGGGGTCGCGGTGCGCACCCCGCTGGTCCCCGCCCCCTGGGCGTCCGAGGACGGGCGGCGGCTCTGGCTCAAGCCCGAGAACCTCCAGCCGACCGGGGCCTTCAAGACCCGCGGCGCCTACAACCGGCTGGCCGCGCTCACCCCGGAGGAGCGCGCCCGCGGGGTGGTCGCCCAGTCCAGCGGCAACCACGCGCAGGCGGTGGCCTACGCGGCGCAGCTGCTCGGCCTCAAGGCCGTGATCGTGATGCCGGACACCTCGCCCGCCGTGAAGGTCGAGGCCACCCGCGCGTTCGGCGCCGAGGTGATCCTCGTCCCACCGGGGGAGCGGGACGCCCTGCCCGGCGAGCTGGCCGAGCGGCACGGCTTCGTCTGGGTGCCGCCGTACGACGACCCGTTCATCATCGCCGGCCAGGGCACGGTGGGCCTGGAGATCGCCGAGGACGCCCCGGCCGGGCTGGACACCGTGCTGGTGCCGGTGAGCGGCGGCGGCCTGATCAGCGGGACGGCCGCCGCGCTCAAGCTCACCCGCCCGGGCGTCCGGGTGATCGGGGTGGAGCCGGAGCTGGCCGCCGACGCCCGGGAGAGCCTGCGCTCCGGGCGCCGGGTGGAGTGGCCGGTCGCCGACACCTACCGGACGGTCGCGGACGGGCTGCGCACCCCCTCGGTGGGCGTGCTGCCGTACGAGCACCTCACGGCCTACGTCGACGACATCGTCACCGTCACCGAGGACGAGATCCGCGCCACCGTCGCCCTGCTGGCCCGCCGCGGCCGGCTGGTCGCCGAGCCCTCCGGCGCGGTCGCCCCGGCTGCGTACTTCCACCGCGCCGCCGAGACCGGCGGCCGGACGGTGGCCGCCGTGGTCAGCGGCGGCAACATCGACCCGGGCCTGCTCGCCGAGCTGCTCGCGGCCTAGGCGTAACCTCGTCTCCGGTAAGGAATCGAATGTCTGAGGAGGCGGGGCACCGCATGGACGCAGGGCTCAAGCGCGAGCTGGAGGCGAAGGTCTACGCGGGTGAGCGGCTGACCCGCGAGGACGGGATCGCGCTCTACGAGAGCGACGACCTGGCCTGGCTGGGCGGGCTGGCCCACCACGTGCGGACGCGGAAGAACGGCGACGTCGTCCACTTCAACGTCAACCGCCACCTCAACATGACGAACGTCTGCAGCGCGTCCTGCGCGTACTGCTCGTTCCAGCGCAAGCCGGGCGAGAAGGACGCCTACACGATGCGCATCGAGGAGGCCGTCCGCCTCGCCAAGGCGATGGAGAGCGAGTCCCTCACCGAGCTGCACATCGTCAACGGCCTGCACCCCACCCTGCCGTGGCGCTACTACCCGCGCTCGCTGCGGGAGCTCAAGGCGGCGCTGCCGAACGTCTCGTTGAAGGCCTTCACCGCCACCGAGATCCACTGGTTCGAGAAGATCAGCGGCCTGCCCGCCGACGAGATCCTGGACGAGCTGATCGACGCCGGTCTGGAGTCGCTGACCGGCGGCGGCGCGGAGATCTTCGACTGGGAGGTCCGCCAGCACATCGTCGACCACGACACCCACTGGGAGGACTGGTCGCGGATCCACCGCCTGGCGCACGGCAAGGGCCTCAAGACCCCGGCCACCATGCTGTACGGCCACATCGAGGAGCCCCGCCACCGGGTCGACCACGTGCTGCGGCTGCGCGAGCTCCAGGACGAGACCGGCGGCTTCCAGGTCTTCATCCCGCTGCGCTACCAGCACGACTTCCACGACTCCAAGGACGGCGTCGTGCGCAACAAGCTGATGGCCCGTACCGAGATGGCCACCGGCGCCGAGGCGTTGAAGACCTTCGCGGTCTCCCGGCTGCTCTTCGACAACGTCCCGCACGTCAAGGTCTTCTGGGTGATGCACGGCGTCACCACCGCCCAGCTGGCGCTCAGCCACGGCGCGGACGACATGGACGGCTCGGTGGTCGAGTACAAGATCACCCACGACGCGGACAACTTTGGCACCCCGAACAAGCTCGGCCGCGAGGACCTGCTCGGCCTGATCCGGGACGCCGGCTTCCGCCCGGTGGAGCGCAACACCCGCTACGAGGTCATCCGCGAGTACGACGGCCCCGACCTGACGCGTCGCGAGACCCCGCAGGCGATGCGCCTCTGACCTGCGCACTTCCGCCGCCCGGACCGCACCCGCGGCCCGGGCGGCGGCGTCTTCACCGCTCCCGCACGCGACCCGGGTTTACCAACGGGTACGGCGTTTGGCAGGATCGACGGCATGTCCGGTTCCCATCGCGCCACCGAGTACCCGCCGTACGAGCCGATGCCGGAGCCGGGGTACGGGGTGCCGCAGCAGTCGCACGGGGCGCCGTACCAGGCGTACGAGCCGTACCCGCAGGCCGTCCCGCAGCCCGCTCCGCAGGAGTACTACGGCGAGTACCACCAGCCGGCCGACGGGTACTCCGGGGCGTACGAGCAGCCGTTCGAGCCCTTCCAGCCCTTCCAGCCGTACGTCGTCGAGCCGGAGCCGGCCCACCAGGAGCCGCTGTACGAGCAGCCGGCGTACGAGGAGCCGGCGTATCAGGAGCCGGTGTACGAGGAGCCGGTGTACGAGCAGCAGCCCGAACCGGTCGCGCCCCTCGCGCCCCTCGCCTCCGTCACGCCCATCGTCGCCGCGGCCCCCGCGCCCGGTGGCCGGGCCGCCGCCCGGGGCCGACGGCGCAAGGCGAAGCAGAAACGCCACGGCAAGGCCGTGATGGCCGGCACCGCGCTGCTGGTCGCGGCCGCCGCCGGCTGGTACACCGTCGGCCAGGACGGCGCCAAGTCCGTCGCCGCGGCCGCCGACGGCCCCGGACCGGAGGGCGTCAGCAAGCCCGACCAGCCCGTCACGCCCGCCCCCGCGGCCGTCCAGGCCGCCGCCGACCGGCAGGCCGCCCCCGCGGCCGCCGGCCGCAGCGAGACCCGCCCGGACGGCTCGCTGGCCGCGATACCCGGCCTCGGGGCCGCCTTCACCGCGAAGATCCCCGCCGCGACCACCCAGGTCGTGGTCGCCACCGGCCAGGGCAAGGACACCGACAAGAACAGCGTCACCCTGTGGACCCGCACCCCCGAGGGCCGCTGGCTGGCCGGTGAGACCTGGCAGGGCCACAACGGCAAGAACGGCTGGACCACCGACCACAACGAGGGCGACCTGCGCAGCCCGATCGGCGTCTTCGACCTCACCGACGCCGGCGGCAAGAAGGACAACCCCGGCAGCAAGCTCCCGTACGACAAGGACGCGAGCTTCGTGGTCTCCGGGACGGGCTTCTTCGGCGACCAGCTGGCCGGCTCCTTCGACTACGTGGTCGCGATCAACTACAACCGGGTCGCCGGCAGCTCCCCGCTCGACATGCGCCGTCCGATGGGCAGCAAGAAGGGCGGCGGCATCTGGCTGCACGTCGACCACGACGGCCCGACCCACGGCTGCGTGTCGATACCCGAGGACAAGATGGCCCAGCTGATCCGCACCCTGGACCCGGCCGCCCACCCGGTCATCGTGATGGGCGACGCCACTTCGCTGGCCGCCTGACCTCGGCGTACACCCGGGCCCAGGCGCCCCAAGGGTCTTGTGGACCCCCTACAGTTCCCCGGTGTGGATCCTGTAGCCGGTCGTGCCCGGCTGACCAGCGGGTAACCCGGTTCCATGGCAGCATGAGCGGTTCGCGCATTGTGGCACTCGGGCACTACCAGCCTCCCAAGGTGCTCTCCAACGACGATCTGGCGGCATTCGTCGACACCGACGACGAGTGGATCCGTACCCGGGTGGGGATCCGCACCCGGCACATCGCCGAGGGCGAGACCCTGGTCGACCTCGCCACCGAGGCCGCGCAGAAGGCGCTGGCCAACAGTGGCCGGACGGCGGCGGAGATCGACCTGGTCGTGGTCGCCACCTGCACCGCGATCGAGCGCAGCCCCAACACCGCCGCCGCGGTGGCTGCCCGGCTGGGCGTCCGCGCGCCCGCCGCGTACGACATCAACACGGTCTGCTCCGGCTTCTCCTACGCGCTGGCCACCGCCGACCACGCGATCCGGGCCGGTGCGGCGCGGCGCGCGCTGGTGATCGGCGCCGAACGGATGTCCGACACGCTCGACTGGACCGACCGCTCCACCTGCGTGATCTTCGGCGACGGTGCGGGCGCCGCGGTGGTCGAGGCCCAGGAGGAGGGCGCCGAGCCGGGCATCGGACCGGTGGTCTGGGGCTCCGAGCCGGAACGGGGCGACGCCGTGGTGATCACCGGGTGGGACCCGGTGATCAGCCAGCAGGGCCAGTCGGTGTTCCGCTGGGCCACCACCCAGCTCGCCCCGCTGGCCCGGCAGGCCTGCGAGCGGGCCGGGATCGACCCGTCGGAGCTCAAGGGCTTCGTCCCGCACCAGGCCAACCTGCGGATCATCGACGCGATCGCCGCCAAGCTGGGCCTCGCCGACGCGGTGGTGGCCCGGGACGTGGTCGACTCCGGCAACACCTCGGCCGCCTCGATCCCGCTCGCCTTCTCCAAGCTGGTCGAGCGCGGCGAGCTCTCCCCGGGCGACCCGGTCCTGCTCTTCGGCTTCGGCGGCGGCCTCGCCTACGCCGGCCAGGTCGTCCGCTGCCCTTGATTCGCCCGCTCGCCTCCGGGGCGCTCTGACCCGGTGCCGACGGTCGGCGCTCCCTCGCTCCTTCGTCGCTCCCTCGCTTCTCCCTTTCGGCACCGGCGCGCCCCTTCGGCTCAAGGCGGGCGGGTAGCAGGCGAGCGGGCGAGTAACAGCAGCAATGCCGGTGGGCGGGCACCCTGTGTGAGGGGTGCCCGCCCACCGGCATGTCTGGCGCGCGTGCGGTACGTCGGCGGACCTCCCCCGAGGACACGGCCGCCGTCCGTCGTTCCCCGGACAGGAGGCCGGGGCTGCGCGCGGAGCGGATGGTGGGTCGGAGGACGGTCCTACTTGGGCGCCTTCTTGCCGGTGACGCCCAGGTACACCAGGGGAGCGAGGTTGGGCTTGAGGTCCTTGACCTTGACGCCCCAGGAGGTGAAGGCCTTCTGGTGCTCGGCCGCCGAGGCGAGCAGCGAGACCAGGGCCCCGGCGACGGCGTTCGGGTCGAGCGTCTTGTCGGCCTGACCCTTCGCCTGGAGTTCCTTGACGGCTTCCGCGAGCGGCTTGGCGACCGAGTTGAGGACGGTCATGCGGATCTTGAAGAACCGCTTGTCCCCTTCCGCGGCACCGAGCGTGACCACTCGGAGAATGGCGTCGTTCTTGCGCCAGAAGGCGAGGAATCCGTCGACCAGTTCTTCCGAAGTGGTCGGTCCGGACTTCCCTGCCCAGGACTTTCCGGCCACCAGCTCTTTGAGGGTGTCGGAGTCCTTGGCCATTTCCTCGGCGATTTCGAGGACTGCGCCCTCGACATCCGGGAAGTACTGGTAGAAGGTCGCGGGGGAGGTACCCGCCATACGGGCGACGTCGATGACCTTGACGTCCCGATAGGGCGACGTGCTGAGCATCTCGCGGAGGCAGTCGAGCAGCTTCTGCCGCGTCTCCTGTCCGCGTCGCCCGGCGACGCGACCGTCGACGGTGCGAACTTGTCCTGTCATGCCGTCAGCTTACCGTGGCAAGATCTTGGCGCGATTCGGTGATGCGACTATTACTCCGCACGGGGGGCGCTATAGCGGCCTGAACCACTTCGGACGGATATTCACCGGGCTCCGAAGGCGCTCTTGAAGCCCCCCCGTGTGCTTTTGACCCCATAGCGTGACGGCGAGTCCGCTGAGGGGTGGTCGGGTGACAGAGCGTGACCGGTACTGGGGGTCGGACGGTGGACGGTCCGGACTCCGGGGCGCAAGCCGGTGCCGGAACGGGCGTCAGGATCCGGCCGTTCCGTCACCGCTGACCAGCGGACCGACGGTCCGGGGCGGCGGCCGTCTCCCGGTGGGGGAGGTTGGAGTTGCGCCGGGCGGCATTGGAGAATCGGGTCCGGCACCACGCGGCGGGTGCGGACGACGGGGAGGTGGCTGCGGAGTGGACCAGCTGACGGCGCACGATCCGAGGAGGATCGGGCCCTTCGAGGTGCTGGGGCGGCTCGGCGCGGGTGGGATGGGGCTGGTCTACCTGGCGCGCTCCGCCTCAGGGCGCCGGGTGGCCATCAAGACCGTCCGGGGGGAGCTGGCCGAGGACGAGCTGTTCCGGGTCCGCTTCGCCCGGGAGATCGCGGCGGCCAAGACGGTCGGCGGCTTCTACACCGCGGCCGTGGTGGACGCCGACGCGGACGCCCGGGTGCCCTGGCTGGCCACCGCGTACATCCCGGCGCCCTCCCTGGAGGACCTGGTCGAGGAGTGCGGGCCGCTGCCGGTCGACGCCACCCGCTGGCTGGTCGCGGGCATCGCCGAGGCGCTGCAGTCCATCCACGCGGCCGGACTGATCCACCGCGACCTCAAGCCCTCCAACGTGCTGGTGGTCGAGGACGGCCCGAAGGTGATCGACTTCGGCATCGCGGCCGGGGTCTCCAGCACCCGGCTGACCATGACCAACGTCGCGGTCGGCACCCCCGCCTACATGTCCCCGGAGCAGGCCCGGGACAGCCGTACCGTCCGGGGCGCCAGCGACGTCTTCTCGCTCGGCTCGCTGATGGTCTTCTGCGCCACCGGGCACCCCCCGTTCCGCGGCTCCAACCCGGTCGAGACGGTGTTCCAGCTGCTGCGCGAGGAGCCGGACCTCACCGGGATGGCGCCCGAGCTGATGGACCTGGTCCGGGCCTGCATGCAGCAGGCGCCCGAGCGCCGGCCCACCCCCGCGCAGATCCAGGCCGAGCTGGCCCCGCACCTGTTCTCCCGGGACGACGCCGCCGGCGAGGTCGGCGACTGGCTGCCGCCCCACGCGCTGGAGCTGATCGAGCGCAAGCGCGGCCGCCGCCCGAGCGCCCAGCCCCGCTCGTACGCCGGTCCGGCCGAGCCGCCGCGGCCGCCGCACGCCCAGGGCCTGCCGCAGCAGTCGCCCGTGCCGCCGCAGCACCCCGGCCCGGACGACCCGCGCACCTACCCCGGGGCCGGGCACGCCCCGCCGACCGGGCCGGTGCACGCCGGGCCGCGCCCCGGCCAGGACGACGGGATCCCGACCGCGAAGATCCCCTCCAAGAACAAGCACCGCGCGCCCACCGGCGGCATGGCCGTCGAGGTGCAGCTGTCCGGCGCCTCGGTGCGGATAGGCCCGGGGCCGCGGGCCGAGCACGAGCAGCCCGGTCCGAGCACCGCCCCGGCCACCACCGACTGGGTCCGCCGGACGGCGCCGACCCCGCCGCCCGCTCCGACCCCGCCGCCCGCCGCGGCGGCCCGCTGGCGCCCCTGGCGGTTCCGGATGTCCAACGACGTCTGGGGCACCCCGGTGGTCGCCGACGGCACGCTCTTCGTCTCCAGCTTCGAGGTGCACGCGCTGGACATCGCCTCCGGCGAGCGCCGCTACAAGACCCGGGACGTCGCCTGGGCGCTCGCGGTGGACGCCGGCCGGGTGCACGCCGCGGACGGCCCGCACCTGTACACCGTGGACGTCGCGGACGGCACCGAGCGCTGGCGCACCTCGCTGGACGGCTGGGTCTACTCGCTCTCCGCCGCCGACGGCGTGCTCTGCTGCGGCGTGCGCGGCGGCGGCGTCCAGCTGCGCGCGGCCGCCACCGGCGCCGAGCTGTGGCGCGCCGACGACGCCCAGCAGGACTACGAGAACCCGCAGTCCGGTCCGGTCCTGGTGGGCGGCGCCGCCTACTACTTCGGCGCCGGACGGCTGCGCTGCGTGGATCCGCGCGGGGCCGGTCTGCGCTGGTCGTTCCAGGTCGGCGAGGACGTGCCCGCGCACCCGGTCGAGCGCGGCGGCGTGCTGTACGTGACGGCGGGCACCCGGGTGTACGCGCTGGACGCGGCCAGCGGCACCGAGCGCTGGCGCTTCGACGCCCCGGTGGTGCTGTTCACCCCGCCGACGCTGGACGGCGACGCGGTCTACGTGGCCGACTACCTGGGCACCGTCTACGCGCTGGACGCGGCCACCGGCCGGGACCGCTGGCGCGGGGTCACCGGGAGCCGCCAGGGCGCCGAGCCGGTGGTGGTCGGGGACGGCATGGTGCTGGTCGGCAGCGGCGAGGTGCTGTACGCCTTCGAGGCGGCGACCGGCCGGGAGCGCTGGCGCTACACCACGCGCGGCGAGATCGTCGGCTCCCCGGCGGTGGCCGACGGCCTGGTGCACCTGGGCAGCCGGGACCACTCGCTGCACACCCTGGACCTGGCGACCGGTCAGCTGCGCTGGGAGCTCGGCACCAAGGGCGAGCTCACCGGCTCCCCGGTGGCGGTCGGCGGGCGGGTCTTCGTCGGTTCCAAGGACCGCTGCGTGTACGCGCTGGACGCCTACTACGGCACGGCGGTGCCCGCCCGCTGAGCGGGGCGGACACCGCCGTACGGTGCTGCTACCCGAGGGTCAGGCCTTGCGGGCCCCGGGGTGGCGGCTGCACCAGCCCTCCCATGCGGAGGAGACCATGTCCTCGACGTCGTGGCCGGCGCTCCAGCCCAGCTCGCGGTGGATCAGGTCGGCGGCGGCCACCACCCGGGCCGGGTCGCCGGGGCGGCGCGGGGTCACCTCGGCGGTGGTGTCGTAGCCGGTCACCTTGCCGATGACCTCGATCATCTCCTTGACGCTGACGCCCTCGCCGCGGCCGATGTTGAGCACCAGCGCGGTCTCGCCGGCCGGGTCGGCGGCCAGCCGCTTGGCGGCCGCCACGTGGGCCGAGGCGATGTCGGAGACGTGGATGTAGTCGCGGACGCAGCTGCCGTCCGGGGTCGCGTAGTCGTCGCCGAAGACCCGCGGGGCCTGGCCGGCGGTCAGCCGCTCGAAGACCATCGGGATCAGGTTGAACACCCCGGTGTCGGAGAGCTCGGGCGAGGCGGCGCCGGCCACGTTGAAGTAGCGCAGGGCCACGGTGGACATCCCGTAAGCCTTGCCCGCCGCGGCGACCAGCCACTCGCCGGCCAGCTTGGTCTCGCCGTACGGGCTCATCGGGGCGCACGGGGTGGACTCGGTGACCAGGTCGACGTCCGGCATGCCGTAGACGGCAGCGGAGGAGGAGAACAGGAAGCGCTTGACGCCGCCCTCGGCCGCGGCCTCCAGGACCGTCTGGAGGCCGATCATGTTCTCCCGGTAGTACAGGAACGGCTGCTCGACCGACTCGCCGACCTGCTTCTTGGCGGCGAAGTGCAGGATGCCCTCGATGCCGTGCTCGCGGATCGCGGCGTCCAGGACGGCGCGGTCCAGGGTGGAGCCCTCGATCAGCGGGACGCCGGCCGGCACCCGGGAGGCGTCGCCGGTGCTCAGGTCGTCCAGGACGGCGACGCGCTCACCGGCGTCGAGCAGCTGGCGGACGACGTGTCCGCCGATGTATCCGGCACCGCCGGTGATCAACCAAGTCATGCGGCAATCCTAGGGCCCGTCTTCAAACCCCCGTCGTCGGGCGAGTCGGGACGTCAAAACGGACAAATCGGTGAAATGCTGACAAAGATTTCCGTGCTCTCATGCCCCGCGCCCTCGCGCGGTGACGAATCGGAGGCAGCCAGGTGAGCCGAAAGAAGGAACACAACCGACCGCTCCCGGCCGGCCCCCGGCCGACCGGCCCCAAGGCGGCGCACCGGCGGCTGCTCGTGCCCGGCGGGGTCGTGGTCGTCACGGCGCTCGCCCTGGCGCTGGCCGGGTGCAGCAGCTCGTCCTCCTCCTCCAAGGCCACCTCGTCCTCGACCGCCTCCTCCGCCGGCGCGAGCAAGCAGGCCTCCGCCGCGCCCGCCGCCCAGCCGGGCGGCGCCAACCAGCTGCAGGACGCGTACCAGAAGGTGATCGCCGACGTGCTGCCCTCGGTGGTCCAGATCACCACCGGCGACAGCCTCGGCTCCGGGATCGTCTACGACGACAAGGGCGACATCGTCACCAACGCCCACGTGGTCGGTTCGGCGACCACCTTCACCGTCACGCTGGCCAACTCCACCAAGGCGCTGGACGCCGCCCTGGTCGCCAGCTACCCGGACGCCGACCTCGCGGTGATCAAGCTCAGCAACCCGCCCGGTGGCCTCAAGCCGGCTGCCTTCGGCGATTCGAGCAAGGTTCAGCTCGGCCAGATCACCCTGGCCATGGGCAGCCCGCTCGGGCTCTCCAGCAGTGTCACCCAGGGCATCGTCTCGGCCACCGGGCGGACCGTCTCCGAGCCCCGCGGCGGCGGTTCGCCGGGCGCCACCATCGGCAACATGGTGCAGACCTCGGCCGCGATCAACCCGGGCAACAGCGGCGGCGCGCTGGTCAACCTGGACAGCAAGGTGATCGGCATCAACACCCTCGCCGCGACCGAGCCGCAGAGCAACGGCGCGGCGGCCCCCGGCATCGGCTTCGCCATCCCGGCGTCCACCATCACCAACATCACCGACCAGCTGATCAAGCAGGGCAAGGTCACCAACTCCGGGCGGGCCGCGCTCGGCATCACCGCCCGGACCAGCTTCAACCAGCAGTTCCAGCCGGCCGGCGCGGTCATCGTGGCGGTCAGCCAGGGCGGCCCGGCCGCCTCGGCGGGGCTCCAGGCAGGCGACGTCATCACCAGGATCGGCGACACCCCGGTCGACTCGCTGAACGCGCTCACCACCGCGCTCGCCTCGCTCACCCCGGGCACCAAGGTCACCGTCAGCTACACCAGGGACGGCAACAACGCGACCGCCGACGTCACCCTCGGCACGCTGGAGAGCAGCTCCTAGCCGCCCCCCGACCCCGGTACGCCGGCCGGCCCGTACACCGCGCAAGGGTTCCGCGGGGCGGCCGCCGCACCGGACCGGCGCCGGGACCCGTCCACTGCCTCGACGGGTCCCGGCGCCCCTTCGCGTTCCGGGCCCGTTCGCGGTCCGGGCGCCTTCGCGTTCCCGGACCGGCTCCTAGCGGCGGGCGGTGCGGGTGCGCCAGGGCAGCTCGACGGTGACGGTGGTCGGGCCGCCCTCCGGGCTCTCCACCAGGAACACCCCGTCCACCGCCCGGATCCGCTCGGCCAGCCCGGCCAGGCCGCTGCCCGGGTAGGGGGCCGCCCCGCCCCGGCCGTCGTCCTGGACCAGCACCATCAGCTGGTCGTCCGAGCGCCAGACGTCCACCGAGGCGGTGGTGGCGCCGGCGTGCTTGGAGACGTTGGTCAGCAGCTCGCTGACGGTGAAGTACGCGATGCCCTCGACCGCCGAGTCCGGGCGCTCGGGCTCGCCGTCCGGCCCGGCCAGGTCGACGTTCACCTTCACCCCGCCCGGGACGGTGCAGCGGGCCGACACCGCGGACAGCGCCGCGTCCAGGCCGCGGTCGGTGAGCACCGCCGGGTGGATGCCGCGGGCCAGGTCGCGCAGCTCCTGGAGGGCCAGCTTCACCTCGCCGTGCGCGTTGTCGACCATCCGGGTGGCGACCGCCATGTCCTCCTGGGTCTCCACCTCCCGCAGCCGCTCCTTGGCCATGCCGAGGTCCATCGCCAGCGCGACCAGCCGGGCCTGGGCGCCGTCGTGCAGGTCGCGCTCGATCCGGCGCAGGTCGGCGGCGGCGGTCTCGACCACGGTGCCGCGGTCGTCCTCCAGCTCGCGCACCCGCTCGGCCAGCGCGCCGGGGAAGAGCAGTGACTCGATCAGGATCCGGTCGACCGCGGCCATCGCACGCACCATGAAGGGCAGCACCGGCCACAGTGTGACCACCGAGACCAGGGTCAGGGTGAAGCTCAGGATGCCCCAGGGCAGCATCAGCACGTTGTAGAGCGCCGAGCGCCAGTTCAGCAGGTCGGTGAGGTGGGCGATGGTGTAGCCGACCACGCCCGGGCGGCGCTGCTTCACCGGCTGCGGATCGTCGATCGCGGAACCGTACGCCGAGCGGGCCCGGCTGCGGCCCAGGGCGCCCAGGGCACGGGATCCGGCCAGACCTGCGGCCAGCACCGGCAGGCCGATCACCGTCACCGACAGGCCCAGGCCGACCGACAGCGCGGTCACCGAGAGCACGAAGCCGGCGATGCCCAGCGGGAGGTTGAGCATCAGGTGTCCGACCTGGCGCCACATCCGCGCGCCGTACAGCGGCGGACGCTCCATCCGAGCGTCCTGCTCCTTGATGGCGTCCACGGCGCGGTTCAGCGACTTCATCGGATCATCCGTCCCCTCGTTCGAGCTGGCGGCCCCCAGCATCCCTAACGGGGGAGGGGGTGTGCCATGGGGGTGATACATCTTCCCGGGCGGGGGTTATCCCCACCCCGGCGGGCCCCCGGGCGTTCACCGGGTTGTCCACCGGACGTCTTGCGGAGCGGGCAGGTTTCGGGGGGAGTGGAGCCCTCCCCTTAGACTCACGCATTGGCCATGGTTAAGACCGTGTGAGGAAAAGTCGTAGAACTGTCTTGAGGGCGGGTTCGCGGCCGAGGTGGAGGCGAAGGCATGGAGGGGCAGCAGGTGGCTGCCGTCGCGGCCGACCCGGCGGTCGGCGGCGGCTACTTCGACGCGTACGCCGCGATGGGCCTGCTGGCCGTCATCGGGGTGCTCTTCGTGACCGTGGCGTTCACCGCCAACCGGCTGCTCCGGCCGGTGGTGTACTCCCCCGAGAAGCTCCTCGCCTACGAGTGCGGGGTGGACCCGGTGGGCGAGGACTGGGCGCACACCCAGATCCGCTACTACGTGTACGCCTTCCTCTACGTGATCTTCGCGGTCGACGCGATCTACCTGTTCCCGTGGGCGACCGTCTTCGCGACCGCCGGGTACGGCGCCGGAACGCTGATCGAGATGTTCCTCTTCATCGGCTTCCTCGCGGTCGGACTGCTCTACGCCTGGAAGAAGGGCGTTCTGGAATGGACGTGACGCACACCCACTCGCACGGTGGCCAGGGCGGTCCCGTCCCGCTCGGACTGCCCGACCCGGCCCGCCCCGGCGCCGTCGAGCGCCGGAGCATCGGCCCGCTGGCCCGGCTCGCGCCGGACCCGGTCAAGGTCGTGCTCAACTGGGGCCGCCGCTACAGCCTGTGGTGCTTCAACTTCGGCCTGGCCTGCTGCGCGATCGAGTTCATCGCCGCGTCCATGGCCAAGCACGACTTCATCCGGATGGGTGTGATCCCGTTCGCGCCCGGCCCCCGGCAGGCGGACCTGATGATCGTCTCCGGGACGGTCACCGACAAGATGGCGCCCGCCGTCAAGCGGCTCTACGAGCAGATGCCCGAGCCGAAGTACGTCATCTCCTTCGGCGCCTGCTCCAACTCCGGCGGCCCGTACTGGGACTCCTACTCGGTCACCAAGGGCGTGGACCAGATCATCCCGGTCGACGTCTACGTGCCCGGCTGCCCGCCGCGGCCGGAGGCGCTGCTCCAGGGCATCCTCAAGCTCCAGGAGAAGATCGCCGCCGAGTCCCTGCCCGGCCGCTACACCGCGCCCGCCGCGGTGCTGCGCCGACCGCTGGTGGCGGGGCCCCCGACCGATGGAGGAGTGTCGTGAGCGAGCGCGGCGAGCGACCTGTCGAGACGCTCACGGCGGAGCAGTACGCGGCGTCGGTCGGGGAGTGGGCGACCGGCGCCGAGGCGTACGGGCTGATCACCGTCGATGTGCCGGCCGAGCGCTGGATCGAGGCGCTCACCACCGCCCGGGACGTGCTGGGCCTGGGCTTCTTCGACTGGCTTAGCGCCGTCGACGAGCTCGCCGAGGGCTTCTCCGTGGTCGCCCACCTGGCCGCCGTCGAGGCGCCGGGCGTGCGGCACCTCGCGCTGCGCACCCGGGTGCCGCGGGACGGCGCCGCACTGCCGAGCGCCGTCGCGGTGTACGCCGGGGCCGCCTGGCACGAGCGCGAGACCCACGAGATGTTCGGCATCGACTTCCCCGGGCACCCCCACCTGGCCACCCTGCTGCTGCCGGACGGCTTCGAGGGGCACCCGCTGCGCAAGGAGTTCGTGCTCGCGGCGCGGGTCGCCAAGGACTGGCCGGGTGCCAAGGAGCCGGGCGAGTCGGACCACGGCGGCGGCCCGGCCCGGCGCAAGATGCAGCCGGCCGGTGTGCCGGACCCGAACGAGTGGGGGCCGCTCAAGGGCACCCTGCCGCCGGTCGCCGAGCGGCCCGCGCGTGGTGCGCGGGCGGCCGGTGCGGCGGCGCGCACCCCGCGGGCGGGCGCGGCGGCGGCCGGGGCCGGGGCCGGCGCACCCGGCGCCGAGGGCGCTCCGGCGGTGCGGGCGGACCGGCCGCGGCGGACCAGGTCCGTCTCCGAGGGCTCGGCGAGCCAGGCGGGCGGCGAGGCCGCGGCGGCGCCGGGGACCTCGGCTGCTCCGGGCGTGCCTGCTGTTTCGGACGTGCCTGCTGCTCCGGGCGCGCCTGCTGTTTCGGACGTGCCCGCTGCTCCTGCCGCTGCCGAGGGCGCTCCGCCGGTGCGGGCCGACCGGCCGCGGCGGACCCGGTCGGTGTCCGACGGTTCGGTCAGCCAGGCGGCCGACGCCGCCGCCGAGCCGGCGGCCGAGCCCCAGACCCCGGCCCCGGCTCCGGCTCCGGCTCCGGCCCGGCCACGGTCCTCCGACGCGCCCTGGCACAACCCGGTGCCCGCCCACGAGGAGAAGCCGTCGGGCGAGGCCGGCGGGCAGGAGCCCGGTGGGGCGAAGGACGAGAACCCGGCCGGAGCGGCCGACCAGGACGGAGACGGCGCGTGAACCTGCTCGACACGGTGCTCCGCTGCGTCGCCACCCTGGTCGTCTTCCTGGTCTTCCCGCTGCTCATCGGCCAGACCGAGCACAAGGTGATGGCGCACATGCAGGGCCGGCTCGGCCCGATGTACGCGGGCGGCTTCCACGGCTGGGCCCAGCTCGTCGCGGACGGGGTGAAGTTCGCCCAGAAGGAGGACATCGTCCCGGCCGGCGCGGACCGCCGGGTCTTCCAGCTGGCGCCCGCCGTCTCGCTGCTGCCGTACCTGTTCGTGCTGCTGGCGATCCCGGTCGGTCCGAACGGCTTCGTCGGCCAGGCGGTCGACGCCGGGCTGTTCTTCGTGCTGGCCGTGATGGGCGTCGGCGTGATCGGCAAGCTGATGGCCGGCTGGGCCTCGGCGAACAAGTTCTCGCTGCTCGGCGGCCTGCGCACGGCCGCCCAGCTGATGTCCTACGAGCTGCCGATGGTGCTCGCGGCGGCCTCGGTGGCGATGGCCGCCGGCACCCTGTCGCTGCCCGGCATCCTGGACGCCTGGCAGTGGTACTGGCTGCCCTGGCAGCTCATCGGCGCCTTCGTGTTCTTCACGGCCGGCCTGGCCGAGCTCCAGCGGCCGCCGTTCGACATGCCGGTCGCCGACTCGGAGATCATCTTCGGCGCCTACACCGAGTACACCGGGCTGCGCTTCGCGCTGTTCCTGCTGTCCGAGTACGCGGGCATCCTGGTGGTGTCGGCGCTGACGGCGGTGCTGTTCCTCGGCGGGTGGCACGGGCCGATGGCGGACCAGCTCGGCTGGCTCTGGATGCTCCTCAAGACCTTCGCGCTGGCCTTCCTGGTCATCTGGCTGCGGGTCACCTACCCGCGTCTGCGCGAGGACCAGCTGATGCGCTTCGCCTGGATCGTGCTGATCCCGCTCGCGCTCGTCCAGCTGGCCCTCACCGGCATCATCAAGGTGGCGATCGCATGAGTTTTCCCGGTGCCGGTCTCGCCAAGGGCCTGGCCGTGACGCTGCGGACGATGACGAAGAAGACCGTCACCGCGCAGTACCCCGACGTCCAGCCGGTGCTGCCGCCGCGTTCGCGCGGCGTCATCGCGCTGCTGGAGGAGAACTGCACGGTGTGCATGCTCTGCGCGCGCGAGTGCCCGGACTGGTGCATCTACATCGACTCCCACAAGGAGACGCTGCCGGCCGCCGAGCCGAACGCCCGGGCCCGTACCCGCAACGTGCTGGACCGCTTCGCCATCGACTTCTCGCTCTGCATGTACTGCGGGATCTGCATCGAGGTGTGCCCCTTCGACGCCCTGTTCTGGTCGCCGGAGTTCGAGTACGCGGAGACCGACATCCACGAGCTGACCCACGAGCGGGAGAAGCTCCGGGAGTGGATGTGGACCGTCCCGGCGCCGCCGGCGCTGGACCCGGCGGCCGAGGAGCCCAAGGAGATCGCCACCGCGCGCAAGGCGGCGGACAAGCTCGCCGCCGCCGCGGCGGCCGAGGCTGCCGCCGCCGTCGAGGCCGCTGAGGCCGTCGAGGCCGCCGAGGAGAAGGGTGACGACGCGTGAACGCCGCTGCCACGCTTCTCGCGGCGACCGGTTCCCTGGAGCCGGCCGCCCGTTCGTTCCTGTCCCCGACCGGGCAGGAGGTCGTCTTCCTGCTGGTCGGCATCGCGGTGCTCGGCTCGGCGGTGGTCTCGGTGACCACCAAGCAGCTGGTGCACGCCGCGCTCTGGCTGGTGGTCGCGCTCGGCGGGCTGGCGGTGGAGTTCCTGCTGCTCACGGCCGAGTTCATCGCCTGGGTGCAGGTGCTGATCTACCTGGGCTCGGTGGTCGTCCTGGTGCTGTTCGGGCTGATGCTCACCAAGGCGCCGATCGGGCGCTCGCCGGACGCCGACTCCAAGAACCGCTGGGTCGCCCTGGTGGTGGCGCTGGCCGCGGCCGGGACCCTGGTGACCCTGGTGGTCGACGCCTTCCGGACCTCCTGGATCGACCTCGGCGCGGGCGGCGGTTCGGCCTCCGTGACCGGCGCCAGCCTGTTCCGCAACTGGGTGCTGCCCTTCGAGGCGCTGTCCGTGCTGCTGCTGGCGGCGCTGGTCGGCGCGATCGTGCTGTCGCGCGGGTCCGGGCGCCGGGTGCCGACGCCCCGGGCGGGCAAGCTGCGGGCCGGACGGCCGGTCGGGTCGAACGGGACGGTGGCCGCGACCACGCCCAAGCCCTCCGCGCCCGCGTCGTCCGCGTCGTCCGCGTCGGAGGAGAGCTGATGCACCTCGTCTACCCCGTCGTCCTCGCCGCGCTGCTGTTCAGCGTCGGCGTGTACGGCGTGCTCGCCCGGCGCAACGCCGTCCTGGTACTGATGTCCGTCGAGCTGATGCTCAACGCCGTCAACCTCGACCTGGTCGCCTTCGACGCCTGGCTGCGCGACTCGCTGCACGCCGGGCAGGCGCTCACCCTGTTCACCATCACCATCGCCGCCGCCGAGATCGGGCTGGGGCTCGCCATCGTCCTGCTGCTGTTCCGGGCCCGGGGCACCGCGGACATCGACCGGGCCACCGCGCTCGGCGACCCGGCCGAGCCGCACACCCCGGCCGAGGACGAGCCGGTCGCAGCCGAGGCACTGAAGGGCCGGGCCACCGCATGAACCTCGCCCTGCCCGTCCTCGTCCCCGCGCTGCCCGCGCTCGGCGCCGCCGCGACCCTGGCCGTCGGCAAGAAGGCGCCCGGGCTGGCCCGGCCGCTGGCGGTCGTCCCGGTCGCCGTCTCGGCCGTGCTCGCCCTGGTGGTCGCCCTCCAGCTCGGCACCGGCCGGACCCTGGACGCCGCCACCCGGCTCACCCCGACCGGCGGCCCGGACATCGCGCTCTCCGTCCACCTGGACGGCTTCACCTCGCTGATCTCGGTGCTGGTCGGCCTGGTCGCCACCTGCGTCCAGGTCTACTCGACCGCGTACCTCAAGGAGGACCGGCGCTACCCCTCGTACGCGGCGCTGGTCTCGCTGTTCACCGCGGCGATGTTCCTGGTGGTCTACTCGGGCGACCTCGTCGTGCTGCTGGTCGGCTGGGAGGTCATGGGCGTCTGCTCGTACTTCCTGATCGGCCACCACTGGGAGAGCGCCGACGCCCGGTCGGCCTCGCTCAAGGCCTTCCTGGTCACCAAGCTCGGTGACGTGCCGTTCCTGTTCGGGATCTTCCTGCTCGGCGCGGACGCCGGCAGCTTCCGGATCACCGACGTGCTGTCGGCCGCGACCGAGGGCCGGCTGGGCCACCCGACGCTGGTCGCGCTGCTGCTGCTCGCCGGCGTGGCCGGCAAGAGCGCCCAGTTCCCGCTGCACACCTGGCTCCCGGACGCGATGGCCGGTCCGACGCCGGTCTCCGCCCTGATCCACGCCGCCACCATGGTCGCGGCCGGCATCTACCTGGTGGCCCGGCTGCTGCCGGTGTTCCTCCAGTCGGGGGCGGCACTGGTGGTGCTCGCGGTGATGGCCGCCGTGACGATGATCGGCTCGGCGCTCTGCGCGCTGGCCCAGGACGACCTCAAGCGGGTGCTGGCCTACTCCACCGTCGGCCAGCTGGGCTACATGGCCGGCGCGCTGGCCAGCGGTGACCGCGAGGCCTCGGTGTTCCACCTGGTCAGCCACGGCGCGTTCAAGGCGCTGCTGTTCCTGGCCGCCGGTGTGGTGATCCACGCCGCGCACACCAACTCGATCTCCGCGATGTCCCGGATCCCGGGCCTGCGCAGGACCGTCCCGGACGCCCACTGGACGATGGGCATCGCGCTGTTCGCGCTGGCCGGGCTGCCGCCGTTCTCCGGCTTCTTCAGCAAGGAAGCGGTGCTCACCGCGGCCGAGCACGCCGCCAACGGCGAGGCGCTGACCAACGGCCTCGGCCCGGCCTCGGCGGTGCCGCAGGCGGCCGGCTGGATCGTGCTGATCTCGGCCGCGCTCACCGCGCTGCTCACCGGTGCCTACGCGGCCAGGCTGTTCCTGGTCGCCTTCCACAGCCCGGTGGGCGCGGCCGCGCCCGCTCGGGCCGCCCAGGCGGCCCAGGCCGCTCCGGCCGAGCACGAGGCCGACGCGCCGTACTCGCCCGAGCCGGACGAGGCCGACCCGACCACCGCCGAGCCGCCCGCGATGCGCTGGCCGCTGTGGGTGCTGGCCGTCCCGACCATCGCCTTCGGCGTCGCCGGGCTGCGCTCGGACTGGCTGCCCGCGCTGCTGGACGGCGGCTCGCTGCGCCCCACCGGCGTCACCGCCGTGACCGGCACCGGGCTCGCCGTGGTCGGTGTGCTCGCCACGTACGGCGCCTGGCGCTCGGCCACCGCACGGCTGACCACCGGCCGGCCCGCCCCGGCCGCCGCCGGGAGGGTGCCCGAGCAGGCCGGAGCCCCGGCCGCCGAGGTGGTCGTCGCCGACCCCGGGCGCACCCTGCTCGGCCCGCTGTTCGGTCCGGCCCGGCACGGCTTCGGCGTCGACCGGCTCTACCACCTGCTGTTCGTCCGGCCGGTGGTCGTGGCGGCCCGGCTGGTCCGCTTCCTCGACCGCGAGGTCGTCGAGGGCTACGTGCAGGGCAGCGGGATCGGCGCCAACCTGCTCGGCCGGGCCGTCCGGCTCGCGCAGACCGGCAACGCGCAGACCTACCTCAGCGCCCTGCTGGCCGGGGTCGTCCTGCTCGCCGTCCTGGTGGCGGTGTAACCGGTGCCGTTCTCCCCCATCCCCGTCCTCTCCACCGCCGCCCCGAGGAGCCCCCGATGAACGCGGTCCTCATCGCCCTCCTGGTGCTGCCACTGCTCGGCGCCGCGCTCACCCTGGCGCCGGTGTTCGGCCCGGACCAGGCCGTCGCCGGCCGCCGGGCGCTGCGGCTGAACTCCGTCCTCACCGGCGCGGTGCTGCTGCTCTCCGTCGTCCTCGCGGCCGGCTTCGACCACGACGCGCCGGCCCGGATGCAGGCCACCACCGACCTGGACTGGATCCCGGCCCTGCACGTGCGCTTCCACCTCGGGGTGGACGGCGTCTCGCTGCCGCTGATCGTGCTGACCGCGCTGCTCACCTTCCTCTGCGCGCTGTACTCGGAGAAGCGGCTGCCGGGCGGGGAAGCCCGGGGCGGAGCCGCTGAGGAGCACCGGCCCTCGGCGCAGGCCTTCGTCGGGCTGTTCCTGCTCCTCGAAGTCGGCATGCTCGCCACCTTCGCGGTGCTGGACCTGATCCTCTTCTTCCTGTCCTTCGAGATCGTGCTGATCCCGATGTACTTCCTGATCGCCCGCTGGGGCAGCGGTGCGAGGACCCCGGCGGCCAACCGGTTCATCCTCTACACGCTGCTCGGCTCGGCCGTGATGCTGCTCGGCTTCCTGCTGATCGGCAGCAAGGCCGGCACCTTCGACATGCAGGCGCTGGCCGCCGGGCACGGCAACGGCCTGAGCCACACCACCCAGGTGGTCGCCGCGCTGGCGATCATGGTCGGGCTCGCGGTCAAGGCCCCCGCCTGGCCGCTGCACAGCTGGCTCCCCGACGCCCACACCGCCGCCCCGACGGTCGGCTCGGTGCTGCTGGCCGGCGTGCTGCTCAAGATGGGCACCTACGGACTGGTCCGGGTGCTCCTCCCGGTCGTGCCGGACGGCACCACGACGCTCGCCCCCTACCTGGGCGCCTTCGCCGCCGTCGGCATCGTCTACGGCTCGCTGGCCTGCCTGGCGCTCGCCCGCCCCGGGGCCAAGGGCGACCTCAAGCGCCTGATCGCCTACTCCTCCGTCGGCCACATGGGCTTCGTACTGCTCGGCATCGCCTCCCTCACGCCGGTGGGCGTCAACGGCGCGCTGTTCGCCAACATCGCCCACGGTCTGATCACCGGCCTGCTGTTCTTCCTGGTCGGGGCGGTCAAGGACCGCTACGGCACGGCGGACCTGGACACCCTCTCCGGGGCCACCGGCGCGGCCCTGTACGGCCGGGCACCCCGGATCGGCGCGCTGCTCGCCTTCGCCGCCGTCGCCAGCCTCGGCCTGCCCGGCCTGGCCGGCTTCTGGGGCGAGCTGCTCGCCATGTTCGGCGCCTTCGACCCGGCCGCCGGGCTCTCCCGCCCGGCCTTCGTCACGTACATGGTCCTGGCCGGCCTCGGCACCCTGCTCACCGCCGGCTACCTGCTGATCGTGGTCAAGCGCGTCTGCATGGGCGACCCCGAGCAGCCCGCGCCGGTGGCCGAGGTGCCCGACCTGCGGCCGTACGAGGCCGTCAGCTGGACGCCGCTGGCCGCGCTCACCCTGGTGGCCGGACTCTGGCCCGCCCTCCTGCTCGGGCTCTCCGACCCGGCCGTCAAGCACCTCCTCGGGGGTGGCTGACCGTGCTCGCAGCCCACACCGCCGCACTCGGACCTCACTCCACGGGGCAGCACACTGTGACCTCCCTCGCCGTAGCCCACCCGGGCAGCCTGATCCAGTCCGTGGACTGGGTGGCGATCGCGCCCCCGCTGATCGCCGCCGTGGCCGCCCTCGCGGTGCTGGTCACCGACCTCTTCCTGCCCGAACGGCACAAGCGCTGGCTCGGCCGCCTCACCGCCGCCGGACTCGCCCTCGCCCTGCTCGCCCTCCTTCCGCTCACCGGGGGATCACCCCGGGCCACCTTCTGCCTCCGGAACGTAGCAGGGGCCACTGACACCGGCGGTTGTTCGTACGTCGCCGACCACTTTGCGCTGGTCTTCCAGCTGCTGGCCCTCGGCGGCGCGCTGATCGCGGCGCTGCTGTCGATGCACACCGTCGAGGACCAGAAGCTGCCCCGCGGCGAGTACTGGTTCCTGCTGCTCTCCAGCGCCACCGGCGCCGCGCTGCTGCCCGCCTCCCGCGACCTCGCCACCATGGTGATCGCCCTGGAGGTCGCCTCGCTGCCGGCCTTCGCCCTGGTCGCGCTGCGCCGGGACGGGCGGGGCGCGGAGGCCGCGCTCAAGTTCTTCGTCTCCTCCGTCACCGCGACCGCCGTGATGCTGCTCGGCATCGGCTTCGTCTACGCGGCCAGCGGCAGCCTGCACCTCGGCGCCGTCGCCCAGGGGCTGGAGCACGCGCCCGCCCAGCTCAAGGCGCTGGCCGAGGCGGGGGCGGTGCTGACCCTGGTCGGCTTCGCCTTCAAGGTCGCCGCCGTCCCCTTCCACTTCTGGGTGCCCGACACCTACACCGGCGCCCCGCTGCCGGTGGCCGGCTACCTCTCGGTGGTCGGCAAGGCGGCCGGCCTGTCCGGGCTGGCGCTCGCCACCACCGTCGCGTTCCGCCCGTACGCCCACACCTGGGGCCTGGTGCTCGCCGTGCTGGCCGCCGTCACCATGACGGTCGGCAACGTCGGCGCGCTGCGGCAGCGCTTCGACACCCGGTACAGCGCGGTGCGGCTGCTGGCCTGGTCCTCGGTCGGCCAGGCCGGGTACCTGCTGGTGCCGCTCGCCGCGGCCGGCTACGCCCCCACCGGGGCCGATCCGCTGGGCGCGACCGCCGCGTACGCGCTGATCTACGGCGTGGTGAACCTCGGTGCCTTCGGGGTGGTCGCCGCCGTCGGCCGCCGGGCCGGGACCAGCGTGGACGACTTCCGCGGCCTGTTCGCCCGCAACCGCTGGACGGCGCTCGCGCTGGCCTTCTTCCTGCTCTGCCTGGCCGGGCTGCCGCCCGGCGTGATCGGCCTGTTCGGCAAGGTCGTGGTGTTCCGCGCGGCCGTGGACGCCGGGCTGGGGTGGCTGGCCGTGGTGATGGCCGTCAACGTGGTCGTCGCCCTGTACTACTACCTGCTGTGGACGGCTCGGCTGTTCACCCCGGCCGACGCGGCTGCGGACGCGGACGCAACCGCGGACGGCGCCGAGCGGCGGCTGCCGGTCAGCCTGACCGCCACCCTGGGGCTCACCGCCTCGGCGGCGGTGGTGCTCTCGGTCGCCCCGCAGCTGGTCCTCCAGGTGGCCGGCGGCTCGCTGTTCTGAGCCGCCGACCGGGTGTCGCGTCGGTCACAAGGGAACAAGGTCCCGGGGCCCGCCCGTTGAGCGGGCAAGAGGGACGAGGCAGAAAGGGCTTCCCCACCGCACCACTGGAGGGCCTGACGTGCACAGCCGGCACAACGGACTGAGGACCGCCGTCCTGCTCGGTGGCCTCTCGGCACTGATCCTGGTGATCGGCGGATTCTTCGGCCGGACCGGCTTCGTGATCGCCCTGCTGGTCGCCCTCGGGACCAACGCCTACGCCTACTGGAACAGCGACAAGCTCGCGCTGCGGGCCATGCGGGCCCGGCCGGTCAGCGAGTTCGAGGCGCCCGTGCTGTACCGGATCGTGCGGGAGCTCTCCACCTCGGCCCGGCAGCCGATGCCCCGGCTCTACATCTCCCCGACGCCGGCCCCGAACGCCTTCGCCACCGGCCGCAACCCGCGCAACGCGGCGGTCTGCTGCACCGAGGGCATCCTGCAGATCCTGGACGAGCGCGAGCTGCGCGGGGTGCTCGGGCACGAGCTCAGCCACGTCTACAACCGGGACATCCTGATCTCGTCGGTCGCCGGGGCGCTGGCCTCGGTGGTGATGTTCCTGGTGAACTTCGCCTGGCTGATCCCGTTCGGCCGGAACGAGGACGACGACGGCCCCGGGCTGTTCGGGATGCTCGCCATCATGATCCTCGGGCCGATCGCCGCCGGGCTGATCCAGCTGGCCGTCAGCCGCTCCCGCGAGTACCAGGCCGACGCCGACGGCGCCCGGATCACCGGCGACCCGCTCGCCCTCGCCAGTGCGCTGCGCAAGCTCGACGCCGGCACCCGCCAGCTGCCGCTCCCGCCGGAGCCCCAGTTGCAGACGGCGAGCCACATGATGATCGCCAGCCCGTTCCGGCCGGGGGAGGCGGGGGCGCGGCTGTTCTCGACGCATCCGCCGATGGCGGAGCGGATCGCGCGGCTGGAGCGGATGGCCGGGTACCGGTCGTAGCGGCCGCTGCGCGGGGCCGGGGCTGGGGGCGGCGCGGTCAGCCGGTCGACTCCTGGTAGGCCGTCCGCAGGCGGTGGATGCCCTCGGCGACCTGGGCGGGGCTGTCGGCGGCGGCGTAGCTCAGCCGCAGGTGCGGGGCCGGGGGCTCGGCGGCGTGGTACGGCCGGCCGGGGGTGACCTGGACACCCCGGCGCCGGGCGGCGGCGACCAGGGCGCCGTCGTCGGTGCCGTCCGGCAGCCGCAGCCACAGGTGGTAGCCCCCGGGCCGGTGGGCGCCGAGCACCCCGGGCAGCTCGCGGTGCAGGGCGGCCACGGCGGCGGTGCGGCGGTCGCGCAGTTCGGCTCCGAGGGTGCGCAGGTGACGGGCCCAGCCCGGGTCGGAGACCAGCTCCAGGGTCGCCTCCTGGAGCGGCCGGGGCACGAAGAAGCTGTCCACCACCTGGGTGGCCCGCAGCCGGGCGAGCGCCGGGCCGCGCGCGGTGAGGGCGCCGACCCGCAGGTTGGGGGAGGCGGCCTTGGTGAGCGAGCGCAGGTGCACCACCACCCCGTCCCGGTCGTCGGCGGCCAGCGGGCGCGGCAGCGCCGGGGCGTCCGCGTGGACCAGCAGCCGGGCGAAGTCGTCCTCGACCACGAACGCCCCGGCGGCCCGGGCGATCCGCAGCACCTCGGCCCGGCGCGCGGGCGAGAGCACCGCGCCGGTGGGGTTCTGGAACAGCGGCTGGCAGACGAACACCCGGGCCCGGGTGGCCTCGAAGGCGTCGGCCAGCAGCTCGGTGCGGACGCCGTCGGCGTCGACCGGGACGGGCACCGGCCGCAGCCCGGCCGCCCGTACCACCGCGAGGATGCCCGAGTAGGTCGGCGACTCGACCAGCACCGGGGAGCCGGGCGCGGCCAGCGAGCGCATCGCCACGGTCAGGCCGCCCTGCCCGCCGGCGGTGATCAGGACGTCCCCGGCGCTGATCGGCCCGGCGTGGCCGCCGATGTCGCGGGCGAACCAGCCGCGCAGTTCGGTGAGGCCGTCGGTGGGCGGCCGGTCCCAGGCGCCCGGGCGGCGGCCGGCCCGGGCGAGGGCGGCGGCGAGCAGCCGCTCGGGCAGCAGCGAGGAGTGGGGGTAGCCGCTGTTGAGGTCGATGACGTCCGGCGGCGGCACCTGGAGGGTGGCGAACACCGGTGCGGCCAGCAGGTCGCGCGGGCCGGAGTCGGCGCTGAGCGCGACCTCCTGCCAGGAGAGGTCGCCGGGCCGGGCGGCCGGGGCCGCCGGGGAGTCGGGGGCCGCGGCGAAGGCCGCCGCCCGGAACACCCCGGCACCCGGCCGGGAGACCACCAGTCCCTCGGCGACCAGCACCGCGATGGCGCGGGAGACCGTCACCGGGCTGACCTGGTGGCGCTCCGTCAGGGCCCGGCTGGACGGCAGCTTTCGCCCTTCCGGGTAGCGCTCGACCTCCCGCCGGAGGCTTTCGGCGAGTTCGGTCACGCTGCTACGCTCGTTCATGACGGCACAAGATAGCGCTACCCGGACCGTGGCGATAGCACCCGGGACCGGTACCTCCGGCACCGCCCCCGGCACCGCCTCCGGAACGGCCCTCGCCGCCCTCGGGGTGGCCTCCTTCTCGCTCACCTTCCCGGCCACCGTGTGGTCCCTCGACGGGTTCGGCCCGTGGACCTCGACCGGGCTGCGCGGCGCCCTGGCCGGCCTGCTCGCCGGGCTCTACCTGCTGGCCTCCGGCGTCCCGTTGCCAAAGGCCCGGCAGTGGCCCGGCCTGCTGGTGGTCTCGGCCGGCTGCGTGGTCGGGTTCCCGCTGCTCACCACGCTCGCCCTGCGGACCTCCTCCACCGCCCACTCGGCGGTGGTCATCGGCCTGCTGCCGCTGGCCACCGCGGTGGCCTCGGCGCTGCGCACCGGCCGGCGGCCGTCCCGGGCCTTCTGGGCGGCGGCGCTGGCCGGGGCGGCGGCCGTGCTCGGCTTCACCCTGCTGCAGAGCCACGGCCGGCCGACCGTCGCCGACCTCTACCTGTTCGCCGGGGTGCTGGTCTGCGCGGCCGGGTACACGGAGGGCGGGCGGCTCTCCCGGGACCTCCCGGGCGCCCGGGTGATCGCCTGGGCGGTGGTGGCCGCGGCGCCGGTGATGCTGCTGACCGCCGCCTACGGGCTCTCCGCCGAGCCGGTCCGGCTCGGTGCGAAGGCGCTGGTCGGACTGGCGTACATCGCGGCGGTCTCCCAGCTCGGCGGGTTCGTGTTCTGGTACCGGGGGATGGCGGCCATCGGGGTGCCGCGGGCCAGCCAGCTGCAGCTCGCCCAGCCGCTGCTGACGCTGGTCTGGTCGGTGCTGCTGCTCGGCGAGGACCTGCCGGTGGCCGCGCCGCTGACGGCCGTGGTGGTGCTGGGCTGCATCGCGGTCACCCAGCGGGCCCGAGCGTAGTGCGGGCCCGAACCCTCGCGCAGGGCCGTCCGGAGGAGCCGCCGGCTCGTTAGGATGACCCCGCGCCCCCGTCGGTCCGGGGAGCGGCATCCGGAGGGAGTGGGCCGTCATGGCAGACGAGAGGCACGCCCCGGCGTCCGGGGACGCGCCGACCCGACGGCGCGGGCAGGGCGAGCTGGAGGCGCAGGTGCTGGCGGTGCTCCAGCGGGCGCCCGGCCCGGCCACCGCGGGGTGGGTCCAGGAACGCATCGACGGCGACCTGGCGTACACCACGGTGATGACCATCCTGTCCCGGCTGCACGCCAAGAAGGCCGTCTCCCGGAGCCGCTCCGGCCGCTCCTACCTGTGGCAGGCCTCCGCCGACGCCGCCGGGCTGGCCGCGCTGCGGATGCGCCGGATGCTCGACGGCGAGGCGGACCGGGACGCCGTCCTCGCCAGCTTCGTCACCGCGCTGCTGCCGCACGACGAGGAACTGCTGCGGGCACTGTTGGACGCCGCGTCCGCGGAGCCCCCAGCGGCCGACCGTGAGAGCTGACTCGTGGGCTTCTTCGTCTTCCTCCCGCTGATCCTGCCGCTGACGGCGGTGCCGATCGCCCGGCTGACCGAGCAGCACCTGCACCCGCGCGGGGCCGCCCGGCTGATGACCGTGATCAGCGCCGTGATGGCGGTGTGCAGCGTGCTCTGCCTCGGGCTGATCGGCGTGGTGGGCACGGCGCAGATCCCCGGCAACCCGCTGCCGGACAGCTGGTCCGACCCGGAGGTGCGGCACGCGCTGCCGTACCACGAGACGGTCGGCACCGCCGCGATGTGGCTGCTGGCGCTGGTCGGCTTCGCCTGCTCCCGGACGGTCGTGCGGCACCTGCGGGTCCGCTCCCGGGCCCGGCGGGCGCTGGCCGGACTGCCGGAGGCCCCGGCCGAGGCCGGCGACCTCGCGGTGCTGCCGGACCACAGCCCGTACGCCTACGCGCTGCCCGGCTCGCCCGGGCGGGTGGTGGTCTCCACCGGGATGCTGGCCGGGCTGGCCGAGGACGAGCGGGAGGCGCTGCTCGCGCACGAGCGGGCGCACCTGCGCCACCACCACCACCGCTACCTGCTGACCACCCAGCTCGCCGCCTGCGTCAACCCGTTCCTGCGGCCGTTGCAGGAGGCGGTGGCGTTCAGCGCCGAGCGGTGGGCGGACGAGGAGTCGGCCCAGGCGGTGGGCGACCGGCGGATCACCGCCCGGGCGGTGGCCCGGGCGGCGCTGGTCTCGCACGCCGCCCCGGTGCCCGGCTTCGCGGCCTTCGCCGCTCCGGCCCCGGCGCCCGGCCCGGTGCCGCGCCGGGTGGCCGCGCTGCTCGGCCCGGTGCCGACGGCCCGCAACTGGCCGCCGGCCAAGACCCCGGCGGGCCTGGCGGCGATGGTGGCCGCGGTCGGCACGGCGGCCTCGGCGCTGTGCGCGCTCAACGCGGCGGTGGCGCTGCTGGTGGTGTTGAAGGCCGTCACCCCGCTCTAGGCCCGCCCTGGGAGGGTCAGATCCGGACGAGCATCTTGCCGGTGTTGGCGCCGCGCAGCATGCCCAGGAAGGCGTCCACCACGTGGTCGAAGCCGTCCACGACGGTCTCGTCCGGGACGAGGGCGCCGGAGCGCAGGTGCGGGACGGCGAAGTCGTACAGCTCGGGGCGGGCGTCCAGGTGGTTGCGGACCAGGAAGCCCTCCAGGCGCAGGCTCCTGCCGACCACCTCGTAGAGGTTGCGCGGCGCGGGCGGCGGGTCCAGCGGGTTGTTGTACTGGGCGACGGCGCCGCACCAGGCGATCCGGCCGTGGTCGCGCATCGCACTGATCGCGCCCTCCAGGTGGGCGCCGCCGACGTTGTCCAGGTAGACGTGCAGCCCGTCCGGGGCGGCCTCGCGCAGCCGGTCGGCGATCGGGCCGTCGTGGTAGTCGAAGGCGGCGTCGAAGCCGAGGTGCCCGGTGAGGTGGGCGACCTTCGCGGGCGAGCCGGCGCTGCCGATGATCCGGCCGGCGCCGAGCAGTCGGGCGATCCGGCCGGCGGCGGTGCCGACCCCGCCGGCCGCGGCCGAGACGAACAGGGTCTCGCCGGGCTGGAGCCGGGCGATCCTGGTCAGGCCGACCCAGGCGGACAGCCCGGTGCCGCCGAGGATCGAGAGGTGGGCGCTGAGCGGGACACCCGCGAAGTCGGGCAGCAGGTCGGCACGCTCGGCGGTCACCACCGAGTGGGTGCGCCAGGCCTGCCGGTGGAAGACCAGGGCGCCGACCGGCAGCGCGTCGGCCCGGGACTCCACCACCCGGCCGAGGGTGCGGCCCTCCAACGGGGCGTGCAGCTGCCAGCCGCCCTCGTCCATCTCCTCGCGCATGTACGGGTCGACGGACTGGTAGAGGTTCTCGACCAGGGCCTCGCCGGCGGCGAGCGCCGGGAGGGTCACGTCGACGAAGGCGAAGTTCTCGGCGCTCGGCGCGCCGGAGGGACGGGAGACCAGGTGGACGGCGCGGGCGGTGGGGCGGGACATCGGCGGTGCTCCGTACGGGGGAGATCGGCGGGGACGTGATCACCGTAGGAAGCGGGGGAGCGGCCGGGCAGGGGGCGGCGGCGATGGATCGGCTCCTTCCATGAGCGGATTCGATGGACGGTAGGTTCGCCGTATGACCGAACTCGCCCCGCACGAGCTGCGCGTCCTGGTCGCCGTCGACGAGGAGCGGAGCTTCACGGCGGCCGCCGCGCGCCTGGAGACGACCCAGTCCGCCGTCTCGCACGCCGTGCGCGCCTGCGAACGGAAGCTCGGCGCGGTGCTCTTCGACCGCGGGCGCCACGGCGCGCGCCCCACCGAGGCCGGCGCGCGGGCGGTCGGCTACGCCCGCCGGATCCTACGGCTGCTGGCGGTGATGGGCCCCGAAGTGCGGGGCGCGGGCGCCGGCCCGGCGGGTCCGCTGACCGGCACGCTGCGGATCGCGGCCTTCCGCAGCGCCGCCGCCCACCTGCTGCCGCCCGTGCTGGCCCGGCTCGCCGCCGAGCACCCGGGGCTCACCCCTCGGGTGCGGATCGTCCGGGAGCTCGGCCGGGGCACCGCCGGGGAGGTCGCGGACGGGCGCGCCGACCTCGGGCTGGCCACCCTGGACGCGGGCGGTCCGCCGGCCGTGCCCGGGCTGGTCGCGGTGCGGCTGTACCAGGAGTCGTACGCCCTCGCCCACCCGCAGGGCCACCCGGAGCCCCGCCGGCTGCCGCTGGTGGACTGGGCGGAGAACTGCGGCTCGTACACCAGGGACTGGTGGCGGCGGCAGGACTGGCTGCCGCCCGCGACCGTCGACGCGGAGGACGACACGGTGGCGCTCTCACTGGTCGCCCAGGGCCTCGGCATGGCGGTGATGCCCCGGACGGCACTGCTCGGCGCGCCGCCCGGGCTGGCCGTCACCGACCTCGGCCTGCGGCCGCCCAGCCGCTTCGTCGGGTACGTCACCACCCCCGAGCTGGCCGGTACGGCTGCCGTCCGGGCGCTGATCCGCGAACTGCGCGAGCTGCCGCTGCCGGCCGGGCTGACGGCGGCCTGATCAGCGCGGCCCGGGCTGATCAGCTGATCAGTCGTCGAGGCTCTCCCGGAGCTTGCGGAACTCGGCCGCCAGCGCGTCCAGGGTGTAGTGGGCGTTGAGGCCGCTCGGGTTGGGCAGCACCCACACCTCGGTGTCGCCGATGCCCTCCGGCTGGCGCCCGATCACCGCCCGACGCTGCCCGAAGGCCGTCCGGTAGGCGCCGATGCCGAGCACCGCGAGGACCCGCGGCCGCAGTCGCAGCACCCGCTCGCGCAGCGCCGCGCCCCCCGCGCGCAGCTCCTCGGCGGTGAGCTCCTCCGCCTTGGCGGTGGTACGCGGGGCGACGTTGGTGATGCCGAGGCCGAGGGCGGGCAGTTCGCCCTGCTCGTCCGGGCGGTACTGGCGCTCGGTGAAGCCGGAGCGGTGCAGGGCGGGCCAGAAGCGGTTGCCCGGGCGGGCGAAGTGGTGCCCGGTGGCCCCGGACCACAGGCCCGGGTTGATGCCGCAGAACAGCACCCGCAGCCCGGGCCCGGTGACGTCCGGGATGGTGGTGTCCTGGGCGGCCCGCAGCTGCTCGGGGGTCGGCTTCATCGGCGTCGGGGTCGGCTTCACGGAAGGGGAGTGCACCCGGCCGATTCTGCCCTGACCGTCGTCGCCCGTGCGGTGCGGCGGTCGCGCAGCCACCGCAGGCCGAACACCACCACGGCGGCGTACGTCCAGCCGGCCAGGATGTCGATGATGAAGTGCTCGGCGCCGTAGACCAGGGTGAACGCCATGGCGAGCGGATAGGCGACCAGCAGGGCGCGCAGCCAGGGCCGGGCGGTGGGCCAGAACAGGAACAGCAGCATCGCCGGGTAGGCGGAGTGCAGCGAGGGCATCGCGGCGACGTCGTTGGCGAACTGGCTGCCGTTCTCCAGCAGCGAGTCGGCCTGCGGCAGGCCCAGGTTCGAGATGGTCTCCCAGACCACCCGGTGCAGTTCGGGCAGGTTGCCCTGCTGGCCGACCAGCCACGGCGGGTCGGCCGGGTAGAGCAGGTAGGTCGCGAAGCCGGCGAAGGTCAGCGTGAAGTAGCAGGCGAGGAGTTGACGGAAGCGCTGGTGGGCGCGCCGCCACAGCACGGCGAGCAGGACGAAGACGACGAGGAAGTGCGAGAGGTAGACGGTCGTCGCCGCGTAGTCGTACCAGTGCGGCGAGCCGGGGGTGTAGAGCGCGTGCTGGAGCCGTACCGTCCAGGTCTCCCCGGCGCCGAGCACCTCGTCGAAGCGCAGCTGGGGCAGCCAGTGCGGGGCCCAGGGGGTGTGGGCGCCGTAGCCGCGCAGCAGCGAGTAGGCCCAGACCACGGCCATCACCGGGACCCAGTCGCGCAGCACCAGCAGGAAGCCGCGGGTGCCGTGTCCGCTGTGCACGGCGGCGGTGAGCAGGGCGCCGATCAGCCAGAGGAAGACCACGTCGTTGGCGAAGGCCATGCCCTGGGTGGCGAGGAACCAGACGAAGGCGGTGAGGTAGGCCGGCCAGGCCAGCAGCCGCAGTCTGGCCAGGCCGGTCCGGCGGTCGCGTTCGGTCGCGGGACGCAGACGTCCGGCCCGCACCGGGGTCGGCGGGGCCGGGCTCAGCAGCTTCGTCATGTTCAGCGAAACTAGCAACGCAAGCTTGGAGGACTCTGGGCGAACCATGACCGGCTCGTAAGAAAATCCCACGGTCGGGTCAAATCTCGTCGGACGAAAGTCCCGTGATCCGGGCGAAAGTTCGGCCGGAGCGGCCTCGCCGCCCCGGTCAGGCGACGGCACCGAGCTCATGCGGGGTGTTGTTGAAGCGTCGTCCGCCGTTGGCCGTCACCGTGACGATGTCCTCGATCCGCACCCCGAACCGGCCGGGCAGGTAGACGCCGGGCTCGATCGAGAAGCACATGCCGGGTACCAGCGGCTGTTCCTCGCCCTCGACCAGGTACGGCGGTTCGTGGGTGGTGATCCCGATGCCGTGGCCGGTGCGGTGGATGAAGTACTCGCCGTAGCCGCCCTCGGTGATCACCCGTCGGGCGATCCGGTCGATCTCCTGGCAGCTCACTCCGGGCCGGACCGCCTCGAAGGCGGTCTGCTGGGCGAGCCGGACCAGGTCGTGCACCTGCCGCACCTCGTCCGGGACGTCCGGGCCGACGTGCACGGTGCGGGTGGTGTCGGAGCCGTAGCCGTCCTTGAGGCCGCCGAAGTCCAGCACCACGGTGTCCCCGGTGCGGATGATCCGCTCCCCGGCCTCGTGGTGCGGGTTGGCGCCGTTGGGGCCGGAGCCGACCACCGTGAAGTCGACCTGGCTGTGGCCGTACTGGATCAGCAGCGCGCCGAGGTCGGCGGCGACGTCGGTCTCCCGGCGGCCGGCGAACTCGACCTCCAGGATGCCCCGGTAGGCGGCGTCCGCGGCGCCGCCGGCCGCGGCCAGGCGCTCCAGCTCCTCGCCGTCCTTGACCGCGCGCAGCATCGGCAGCACCTCGGTGAGCGAGCTGAAACCGGCGCCGGGCAGGGCGGCTTGGAGGCCGAGCAGGTGCATCGCCCAGGCGTTGTCGGAGATGCCGTAGCGCCCGGCCGGCTCGAACAGCGGGCGGGCGGTGGCGTACGGGTCCTCGCCGTCGGACCAGTCGAGCAGCTCGACGGCCGGGGCGCCGAGCGCCTTCTCGGCGTCCGGGCGCTCCAGCCGGGGGACGATCAGCGCGGGGCGGCGGCCGGGGGTGAGGACGAGGGCGGTGAGCCGCTCGGTGACGGCGGTGGGACGGTAGCCGCACAGGTAGCTCAGGTCGGGGCCGGGGGCGACCACCAGGCCGGCCAGCCCGGCGGCCGTCGCCTCGGCGGTGGCCCGGGCCATCCGGGCGGCGTGGTCCTCGGTGGTGAACGGACGGGGCACGGTTGCTCCTCCTCGGGGCCGGGTGGGGCGGTTGGTCCGGGGTCCTGCGGTGCGGGGTCCTTCGATGCGGGGTCCTTCGAGGTCGGGCCTGCGGTGCGGGTTCTGCGGTGCGGGTTCTGAGGTGCCGGGTCCTGTGCCGGTCCTTCGATGTTGGCCGACGCCGCCCGACTGCGCCACGGTCAGCGGCTGTTGGCGAAGTACCGGAGGAACAGCGCCTCGACGTGGGCCATCCGCCGGATCTCCTCCGGGTCGACGCTCTCGTTCGGCGCGTGGATCAGGCAGCGCGGCTCCTCGACGCCCATCAGCACCAGCTCCGCCGCCGGGAAGGCGGTGGCCAGCACGTTGCACAGCGGGATCGAGCCGCCCTGGCCGAGGAAGGACAGCGGCTTGCCGTAGACCTCCTGCGCGGCCTTGTCGAGCGCGGCGTACGCGGGCCCGCCGGTGTCGGCCCGGAACGGCGCGCCCGCGCTCTCCCGCTCCGTCGTGACCCGGACGCCCCAGGGCGCGGCCGCCTCCAGGTGGGCGACCAGGGCGTCCTGGGCGGCCCGGGCGTCGGTGCCGGGCGGCACCCGCAGGCTCACCCGGGCCCGGGCGGCGGCCGGGACGGCGGCCGCGGAGCCGACCACGGGCGGGCAGTCGATGCCGAGGACGGTGACGGCGGGGCGGGCCCAGAGCCGGTCGGCGACGGTGCCGGAGCCGGTCAGCCGGACGCCGTCCAGCACCCCGGCGTCGGTCCGGAAGGTGCCCTCGTCGTAGCCGACGCCGCTCCAGGTGCCGGTGCAGTCCAGGCCCTCGATCCGGGTGCCGCCGTCGGCGTCGCGCAGCGAGTCCAGCATCCGGATCAGCGCGGCCAGGGCGTCCGGGGCGGGGCCGCCGAACATGCCGGAGTGCACGTCGCCGGTGAGCGCCTCGACGCCGACCACCACGGTGACCACCCCGCGCAGCGAGGTGGTGGCGGTGGGCACGCCGACGGCGGCGTTGCCGGTGTCGCAGATCAGCAGGGCGTCCGCGTGCAACTCCCCGGCGTGCGGGGGCACGTACTGCTCCAGGCCGCCGGTGCCCTGCTCCTCGGAGCCCTCGACCACCAGCTTGAGGCCGACCGGGACGTCCTCGCCGAGTGCCCGCAGCGCGGTGAGGTGCATGACGATGTTGCCCTTGCAGTCGGCGGCGCCGCGCCCGTACCAGCGGCCGTCGCGCTCGGTGAGCCGGAACGGCGGGGAGGTCCAGGCGGCCTCGTCCAGCGGGGGCTGGACGTCGTAGTGGCTGTACAGCAGCACGGTCGGGGCGCCGGGCGGGGGCGGGCGGTGGCCGACCACGGCGTGGCTGCCGTCCGGGGTCTCCTCCAGGTGGACGTCGCGCAGGCCGGCCCCGGTGAACGCGGCGGCGACCCACTCGGCGGCCTCCCGGCACTTCTCCGGCGGGTACTGCCGGGGGTCGGCGACGGACGGGATGGCCACCAGCTCGGCCAGGTCGGCCCGGGCCTGGGGCATCAACTCGTCGATCCGCCGGGCGAGTTCGTCGGTCATCTGGGGCTCCTACTTGCGGACGGTGTCGCGCAGGTCGAGGTCGTCGATGCTGTCCTGGACGGCGGCGAGCCGGTCCGGGCAGTACACCGAGAGCACGATCGCCTCGGCCTTGACGACCTCGCGGTCGGACAGCACCGGGCGCTGGCCCGGCCCGCCCGCGCCGTTGGACATCCCGTACGTCCACTGCGCCTGGTTGAGCGCGTTCGCCGGGTCGGCGCAGACCGCGCCGCCGTCCTCGCCGAGGGTGTGGGTGATCTGGTCCTGGGTGGGCACCGGGTAGCCGGCCGAACCCAGCCTCGTGGCAAGCTCCTTGGCCTTTTCGTTCGCCAGGTCGGTGGCGTGCAGCTGGGTGAACGACAGCAGGCCGGTGACCAGCATCGCGACCAGCAGCACGATCGAGCCGAGGTAGATCCAGCGGTGCCGGGAGGCCATCAGGCCGGTGGTCATGACGTCGTACCTCCTTCGGTCCGGCGCAGCTCCTGCGCCTCCTGGGCGGCCAGCTCGGCCGCCGCCTCGGGCGAGCGCCAACTCGGCCTGCGCAGCCGCAGGAAGAGGAGGGGGATGACCAGCCCGAGGAGCAGCAGGCCGCCGCCGACGATCCCGATGTACGACCAGACGCTGCCGCTGCCGAACTGCGAGGACGGTACGAAGCCGATGCCCATCGCGGCGGCCGAGGCGAGCAGGCCGGTCACGCAGATCGGCACCAGGGCCGGGGCCCGGTAGCCGCGCGGGTGGTCCGGCTGGGTGCGGCGCAGCCGGATCGCGGCGCTGAACATCAGCAGGTAGACGATCAGGTACACCTGGGTGGTGATCACCGAGAAGATCCAGTAGGCGCTGGAGACGTTCGGGATCAGTGCGTACAGCAGGGCGATGGCGGTGGTGACCACGCCCTGGGTGACCAGCAGGTTCTGCTGGACGCCCGCGCGGTTGAGCTTCTGCAGGAACGGCGGCAGGTAGCCCTCCTGACGGGAGATCATCAGCAGCCCCTTGGAGGGCCCGGCCAGCCAGGTCAGCATGCCGCCGAGCGAGGCGGCGATCAGGGCCACCGCGATGACCGGGGTGAGCCAGCCGATGTGGAAGTACTGGAAGAAGGCGTCGAAGGCCTGCATCACCCCGGCGGTGAGGCTCAGTTCGCTGGACGGCACCACCCAACTGATCGCCAGCGCCGGCAGGATGAAGATCGCCAGCACCATCGCGGAGGCGGTGAACATCGACCGCGGGAACTCCCTGGCCGGGTCGCGCAGCGAGGAGACGTGCACCGCGTTCATCTCCATGCCGGAGTAGCTGAGGAAGTTGTTGACGATCAGCACCAGGCTGGCCAGTCCGGTCCACTGCGGGAACAGGTGCGAGGCGTCCATCGGGGCGGCGGAGGCGTTGCCCTCGCCGAGGAAGACGAAGCCGAGCACGACCAGCAGGGTGCCGGGGATCAGGGTGCCGATCACCAGGCCCATCGAGGACAGCCCGGCGACCGCCTTCGTCCCGCGCGCGGAGACCCAGACGCCGGTCCAGTACAGCACCATGATCACGACCGCGGTGTACGGGCCGTTGCTGGCCAGCCGGGGGTTCACCACGTAGGCGATGGTCGAGGCCACGTAGGCCAGCAGGGACGGGTAGTAGAAGATCGTCATCGCGAACTGGCACCAGACGGCCAGGAAGCCCAGCGGCTTCGACAGGCCCTCCGAGACCCAGCGGTAGACGCCGCCCTCCCAGCCGGAGGCCAGCTCGGCGGAGACCAGCGCGGTCGGCAGCAGGAACACCACCGCGGGGACGAGGTAGAGGAAGACGCAGGCCAGCCCGTACACCGCCATGGTCGGGGCGGAGCGCAGGCTGGCGACCGAGCTGGTGGTCATCAGGGCGAGGGTGATCCAGGACATCCGCGGGGCGGCGGCCAGTCGGCTGGCCACCGAGCCGCCGCGCTCCCGGGTGACGGGGCCGGCCTCGCCCCCGGAGCCGGGCGGGGGCGCGTCCGTGGCACTCATCGAGACTCCTCCGGTACGGCCCCGTTCGGCTGCGCGGGGGCAGGGCGGGGGCAGGGCGGGACCAGGGCGCCGGGGAAGGGCCCCGGAGGCGGGCCGTACCCGGTCAGTTCACCCGGTTGCCGCGCCCGCCGCATGCGGCGGGCGGCCGTGCGGGTGACCCGTGCTCAGTCCAGCTGGGCCGCCACCGGCGCGGCGGTGGGCCAGGCGGCGCGGCGCAGGGTGCGGCTCGCGGTGGCGGGCAGCAGGGCGGCGGCGAGCAGGGCGGCGATCGCGACGAGCGTGACGGCGGGGGAGAAGCGGTCCAGCAGCAGGCCGGCGGCGAAGGAGCCGGCCGGCATCCCGGCGGTGAGCAGCGTCATGGTCGCGGCGATCACCCGGCCGCGGAGCCGGTCGGGCACCTGGCGGAAGACCAGCAGGTCGAGCATCACCCGCAGGGCCGGGGTGCCCGCGCCGACCAGGAAGAGCGCGGCGAACACGGTGACCGCCCCGCCGGGCAGCAGCGGTGCCAGCGGGACCGGCACGGCGATCCAGGCCACCGCGAGCAGCAGCGCGCCGGGGCCGGCCAGCCGGTGCAGCCGGGAGACCAGGGTCGCCCCGGCCAGTGCCCCGACCGCCTCGCCGGCCAGTGCCAGGCCGATCCCGCCGCTGCTGGTGCCGTGTTCGCGCAGCAGCACCATGACGGGCAGCAGCAGCGCGGCCCCGGTCAGGTTGATCACCAGCAGTACGGCCAGGGCGGGGCGCAGCAGCGGGGAGGCGGCGAGGAGGCGGAAGCCGGCCAGTGCGCGGCCCTCCTCCTGCTCCTCCTGCTCCGCCCGGCCCTGCTCCGCCCGGCCCTGCTCCGCCCGGCCCTGCTCCGCCCGGCCCTCCCGGCCCTCCCGGCCCTGCTGCTCGGCTGCGGCCGCGGCCGCCGGTCCGGCCGGGAAGCGCACCAGCAGTGCGGTGGTCAGCGCGACCAGCGAGGCGAACGCGGCGCCGAGGAAGGGCACCGAGCGGCCGAGTCCGAACAGGAACCCGGCCAGTGGCGGGCCGGCCAGCGCGGCGCCGCTCATCCGGGCCTCGTCCTGGGCGAGCGCCTGCGACAGCTGTTCCGGCGCGACCACCGAGCGCAGGGCCAGCAGCCGGACCGGGCCGCTGTAGGCGATCGTCGCGCCCACCAGCGCGGCGACCACCAGCAGGTGGGCCAGGGTCAGCCGATCGAGGGCCAGGGCCGCCGGGACGCTGGCCAGGGCCAGCAGCCGGACGGCGTCGGAGGCGACCAGCACCCGGCGGCGGTCCCACCGGTCGGCGACCGAGCCGCCGTGCACGCCGAGCAGCAGGGTGGCGGCCATCTGGACGGCGCCGAAGGCCCCGGCGGCGGTGGACGAGCCGGTGAGGGCGAGCACCAGCAGGGGGAAGGCGGTCTCGCCGATCATCAGGCCGAGGGTCGCGCAGGAGGTGCCGGCCCACAGGGCCTGGAACCGCAGGTTGCGCCGCAGCGGTACGGGCGGCTGCGAGTCCGCCGGTCCGGGCGCTGCCGCTCGTACGGGCGCTGCCGCCTGCCCGACCGCCGTCCGTTCGGCCGTCGCCGTGGTGTGCTCCGTCATGGACCGACCCCCATCGTTCGCGCTCTCCGCCATCGTTCACGCTCACGTGAATGATGGCGTGAGTGTGAGCGATTGCGCAAGGGTGAGCGCTCACCGGGGCGTGATTGCATGCGGAGCGGCCGATCTGCGAGGGTGGGCCCGTGGCCGAGCACGAACGGGAACCCGCCGACGGGGACGAGCAGCAGCCCACCACCTGGGTCAAGGAACGCCAGGTGGGCGACGTCGCGGTGCTCAAGGCACTGGCCGACCCGCTGCGCCTCGCCATCCTCGGCGCGTTGAAGACCGCCGAGGACCGTCCGCTGACCGCCAAGGAGCTCGCCGCCGAGCTCGGCGAGCCGCAGACCAAGCTCTACCGGCACATCAAGCAGTTGGAGAAGGCCGGGCTGGTCCTGGTGGCGGGCACCCGGCTGGTCTCCGGCATCGTGGAGAGCCGCTACCGGGTCGCCCAGGACTCCATCCGGCTCGCCCCGGAGATGTTCACCGCCGACTCCCCGGCCCGCTCCGAGGCGTACGACGCCATGCTGGCCGCGATCGACCGGGTCCGCGGCGAGTTCCGCGCCCATGTGGCCGACGGCCGGCTGGATTTCAGCCGCCCGCAGGACGGTTCGGGTCCGTCGGCCGGGCTGTTCGCGCACTTCACCCTCCGGCTCGACCCGGACCGGCTGACCAGGCTCCGCGCCCAACTGGCCGAGATCTTCGACGGCTTGTCCGAAGAAGGTCCGAGTACGGCCGACGACGCCGTGGACGTGACCCTCTTCACCCTGCTCTACGGTCTCCGCGCGGGCACGGAACGATAAATTCCGGGCCGACTGTCGGTGCGGTGGGACAGCATGGCCGGCATGTCGTATGAACTCCAAGCGCTGATCGGCATGTTGGAGCTGCTGACGGTGGCGGCGGCGGAGGTGCCGGAGGCCCGGGTGGTGCCGCTGGCCCAGGGGCTGGCGCTCATCCCGGTCACCCCCGCCGTACTGTCCGCGCTCCAGGGCGACGCCGCGGTGGCCAAGTCCGCCGGTGGGGCGGGATTCGGCGGGCACTCCGACGGGTTCGAACTCCGGCTCGCCGCCTGGTCCAAGGCCGGTCCGATCGCCTGCGTCGAGGCCGAGTACTCCGGTGGCGGCGGGACTCAGCGCGCCGTCGTCTGGTTCGACGGCCGGGTCGTTCTGGGCCCGCTCGCCAGTGGCGAGTTCGAGCCCGCGCCGGCCGAGGGCACCCCGATCTCGCGAGCCCTGCGATGGCTCGGCGGGCGCGTCGAAGCGGGGCGGGTGGACGAGTTCGACTCGGTCGGGCTGGGGGCGCACCGCAACACCGCGGGGTGGGCGGAGGGCTGAGCCGTCGTTCGGCGCGTCGTACCACGGCCCGTTCGGTGGACCGTCGTCCGGCGCGCCGCCGTTCGGCGTACCTGCGGTGGCCGGGTCCGGACGGCGACCGCACGGTGTGAGTCAGGCGATCTCGCCTGATCTCGCACCGAGAGGAAGCAGTACCCATGCGTGCCACCCGGATGGCCGCCGCGCTGACCGCAGCCCTCGCGCTGACCATGGTCGCCACGGCGTCCGCCACCGCCGCCGGCCACGGAGCCACGGCCCCCCGCACCACCGTTTCCGCCCCCGTCGTCCCGGTCGCCCCGGTGACCGTCCCGGCACCGCCGGCCACCCTCCCGGTCGTCGACCCGCCCACGGCCCCCGACACCCCCGCCGTGCCGGACACGCCCGCTGTGCCGGACACCCCCGCCGTGCCGGACACCCCCGCTGTGCCGGACACCCCGGCCGTGCCGGACACCCCGACGCTCCCGACGCTCCCCGCCGTCCCGGCCACGCCGGACCCGAGCGCGGCCCTCGGCGACGTCGTCAAGCTGGTCACCGGCCTGCTCTCGACGGTGACCTCGGCCGTCCCCGACGTCGGTGGTCTCGTCCAGCAGCTCCTCGCCGCGCTGCAGGGCCTGCTCGGCCAAGTCCCGAGCGTGCCGACGCTGCCCACCCTCCCGGGCACCGCCGCGAGCCCGTCCCGGCAGCACCAAGGTTCCGCCCCCGCGGGCCTCCAGGAGCAGCTCGAAGCCCTGCGCGCCCAGGCGCGGGCGCTGAGCGCCGGCGCCGCCCACTCCCACCCCGCCACCGGCTGACCGTCATCAGCCGGTCGTGACCGGCCGGCCAGCTCGGCCGCCGCGCAGGGCCCCGCTCCCCGGTCCGGGAGCGGGGCCTTGTCGTCGTCCCGGCATCTGCCAACAGATCTTCCTGTCGCAGCGTCAGATAAGAACAGATCTTCATGTCAGGGCAGGAAATGGATCTAGCTTTTCCGTTTCCGACGGGCTACGGTCGTGCCCATGCCGGGCTCCGAACAGCCCGGCCGGGGTGGCGATTTCCGAGGTTCACGGGGGAACTTCCATGGCGTCCGGCCGTACGGTGGGTTACTTCGCGCTGCGCTCGATCGGCTGGCTGGTGGACAACCTCCTGGTCTTCGGGATCCCCCTGCTCTGCTACCGGGTGACCGGCGGGCTCACCTGGTCGGGCCTGGCCGTGGTGCTGACCTGGACGCCCCGGCTGCTCTCGCTGGCCGGCGCGGGCTACCTGGTGGACCGGCTGTCGATCCGCCAGATCTTCCTGGTCAGCGACGCGGGACGGCTCGCCCTGGCGGCCGTCTGCTGCCTGCTGATCCTGCTTCGGCCGAGCACCGCGGTGCCCGTGGTGCTGGTCTTCGGCATGCTGTCCGGCGCGTTCTTCGAGCAGACCTTCGTGGCCGGCGAGAAGGCCGGGAGGCTGCTCACCCCGCCGGAGCGGGCGGCCCGCACCCAGTCGGTGCTGACCGGCCTGGAGCAGGCCGCCATCATCGCCGGGCCCGCCCTCGGCGGACTGCTGCTGCTGTTCCCGCCGGTGGTGTTCGTCGCCACCGCGGGAGCCGGCTACGCGGTCAGCCTGCTGCTCGCCCTCGCCCTGCCCGAGGGCAGGGCCGACCCGGACGCGGCGCCGTCCCCGCTGGCCGGCCTGCGCCGGACCGTACGGGATCCGGTGCTGCGCAGCGTGGTGCTGCTGACCATGGGGCTGAACTACCTGCTCAGCCTGCTGATCGGCAGCGCCCCGGCGCTGGTCGCCACTCGGTACGGCGTCTCGGAGAGCGCGCTCGGCTTCGTCTACTCGGCGGCCGGTGTCGCCTCGATCGCGGTGGTCGGCATCGCCCCCTGGCTGATCGGCCGGCTCGGACTGTGGCGCTACGGCATCGGCCTCGCCCTCGCCTCCGCGCTGGTCTGCCTGGGGCTGTCCGCGGCCCCGGACCTGGCGCTGTTCGGCGTCGCCCTCGGGGTGTTCCTGGCCCTGGACTCGCTGTTCAGCGTCTACCTGCGCACCACCAGGGCCGAGCGGGTGCCGACCGGGGAGTTCGGCAGCGCGGTCGCCGCCTTCGGCCTGCTGCTGGTGGCGCCGATGCCCGTCGCCGGGGCGACCCTCGCCCTGGCCGGCTCCTCGGTGGACCCGGCCACCCTGCTGCGGGTGGCCTCGGTCGGGGTGCTGGTCCTGACCCTCGCGCTGCTGCCCGGGCTGGCCCGGGCCGGCCGCCCGACCCCCGCCGACCGCCCCACCCCCGCCGGCCCCCACCACCCTCACGACCCCCACCACCACGACGCCGGAGCGGCGCCCGTGGCCCACGAACGGGAAGACATAGCACGATGACCAAGCATTCCGACCGGCGCATCCTCGTGATCGAAGCCCTCTCGGGGGGTGTGCTGCTGGTCGAGGCCGCCCTCGACCTGGGGATCGGCGTCGTGGTCGCCAGCGCGGACACCGAGGACCGGGTGATGCCCGCGCACCTGCGCGACCGCATCGACGAACTGGTGACCGTCGAGACCAACGACCTGCCCGCCCTGCTCGCCGCGGTCCGCGAGCTGCACCAGCGCCTCCCGCTGTCCGCGGTCTTCCCCGGCTGCGACGTCTACGTCCCCAACGCCGCGCACCTCGCCGCCGAGCTGGGCCTGACCGGCCTGGACGTGCGGACCGTGGAGCAGGTCCGGGACAAGACCCGGATGCGCGAGGCGGTCGAGGCCGCCGGGCTGCGCAGCCCGCGCTTCCTGGAGGTGAGCTCCGACGAGCACCTCCCGAAGGCCGCCGAGCACACCGGCTTCCCGTGCGTGGTCAAGCCGGTGGACCAGTCCGGCAGCCTCCACGTCTCGGTGGTCCACGACCTGGAGCAGCTGACCGCCGCGTACCGCCGGCTCAGCACCGACGACTTCGTCGACCTCGGCCGCCCGATGATCGAGCGGGCCCTGGTCGAGGAGTACCTGGACGGGCCGGAGTACAGCGTCGAGGGCTACGTCCTCGACGGGACGACCACCGTCGTCGCGGTGACCGAGAAGCTCCTCGCGCCGGAGCCGTACTTCGCCGAGATCGGCCACCAGCTGCCCGCCGCCCTGTCGGCCGAGGCGTCGGCCGCGATCGAGGAGTACGTCCAGGGCGTCGTCCGGGCGGTCAACCTCACCGTCGGGCCGTTCCACTGCGAACTGCGGCTCACCGCCCAGGGCCCGGCCCTGGTCGAGATCGGCGCCCGGATGGGCGGCGACCGGATCGCCGAACTGGCCCAGCTCGCCACCGGCGTCAGCCTGCCCAGGGTCTGGCTGGCCGGGCTGCTCGGCCTCGACCCGCGGGAGACCGGCGCCTTCGGCGAACCGGTCGCGGCGGTCGCCGGCATCCACTTCTTCACCGCCCCCGGCGAGACCCGCTTCGACCGGGCCACCGGCCTGGACACCGCGGCCGCCCTGCCGGGCGTGCGCGAGGTCCGGCTCGACCTCGCCCCGGGCGACCCGATCCACCCGCACCTGGACGACTTCCGCTGCCGGCTCGGCCAGGCGGTCTTCACCGCCGACTCCCCGGCCGCCGCCACCGCGCTGCGCGGCGCGGTCGACGCCGCCGTCCGGATCAACCCGCAAGCGGAGGAGGAACGGTGAGCGAGCTCCTCGACTACCTGGCGGTCGGCGCCGGCCCGGCCAACCTCAGCCTGGCCGCCCAAGCGGAAGCCCACCCGGGCACCACCGGACTGCACCTGGACCGCCGCGAACGGCCCGCCTGGCACCCGGGGCTGCTGCTCCCCGACGCCACCCTGCAGAACTCGCCGTTCAAGGACCTGGTCACCCCGGTCGACCCGACCAGCCGGTTCTCCTTCCTGGCCTTCCTCGCCGCCAAGGGCCGGTTCTACCAGTTCCTGACCGCCCGCTTCCCGGCCGTCCACCGCGCCGAGTTCAACCAGTACCTCGGCTGGGTGGCCGACCAGCTCGGCGACACCGTCCGCTACGACCACGACGTGACGGAGGTCCGCTTCCGCGGCGACCACTTCGAGACCGAGACCTCCCGGGGCAGCTTCCGCTCCCGGCACCTCGTCCTCGGCGCGGGCCCCCAGCCGTACCTGCCGCCGGTGCTGGAGGGCGCCACCGGGCCGGCCGTGTTCCACTCCAGCGAGTTCGTCCAGCACGCCGAGGCCCTGGCCGGCCGCCGGGTCGCCGTGGTCGGCGGCGGGCAGAGCGGCGCCGAGATCGTCCGCCACCTGCTGGTCGGCCAGACCCGCCCGGAACGGGTCACCTGGGTCAGCCGGCGGCCCGGCTTCCTGCCGCTGGACGAGTCGGCCTTCACCAACGACCTGTACCTGCCGGAGGCCGCCCAGGACTTCTTCGGACGGCCCAAGGAACAGCGGGCCGCCCTGCTGGCCGAGCAGAAGTACGCCAGCGACGGCGTCAACGAGGGACTGCTGGCCGAGCTGTACCGGATCGTCTACCTGACCAGCCACGTCGAGGGGCGCCCGGAGCTGATCCGGCTGCTGCCCGGGCACGAGGTCGCCGGGCTCGCCGAGCAGGCCGACGGGCTGCGCCTGGAGCTCAAGTCCGCCGAGGGCGGGACCGCGGTGGACTGCGACGCGGTCGTGCTGGCGACCGGCTACGTCCAGCGACTGCCCCAGTGCCTGGGCGCCCTGGCCGGACGGCTGCGGCTGGAGGACGGGCTCCCGGTCGTCCGGGCGGACTACTCGGTGGAGTGGGACGGGCCGGACGACCACCGGATCTACCTGCAGAACGGTGCCCGGCACGCGTTCGGCATCACCGATCCCAACCTCGGCCTGCTCGCCTGGCGCAGCCGGGTGATCCTCGACAGCATCCGTACGAACGGGGGTTCCTGACGATGCAGCAGTTGAACGAGAAGGTCGGCACGGGCGCTGCGGCCGAGGGTCGGTCCGTCGAGGTCGGCTACCTCGCGCCCGACGTCGACGAGACCGGCACCTCCAGCCTGGAGGCCGACCTGGACGCGGCCGAGGTCCTCGCGGCCGTCGGCCGGCTGCCCGTCAACCTGGCGGTGTTCACCGTGCCCCCGCACTCGGCCACCATGGCCGACTGCCACGCCTCCCAGGAGCTGTGGCTGGTCCAGCGCGGCCACGGGGTGATCACCTGCGGCGGCCGCGAGCACCCGGCCCGCCCGGGCGGGCTGTACGCGCTCCCGGGCGGCGAGGAGCACCGGCTGCACACCGCCGACGAGGAGATGACGGTGCTCTCCATCTGGTGGCGGGGAGCCGACGCATGAGCGCGGGCGGGACGTACGACCTCGCGGTGATCGGCACCGGCATCGTCGGCGCCACCGCCGTCGGCCTGGCCACGCTGCGCCACCCCGGCGCCTCGGTGGTCGCGGTCTGCGCGGGCGCCGTGCACGACGGCTCGACCGTCCGCTCGCTCGCGGTGGACATCCCGGCCGGGCGGACCGAGGAGCAGCGGGCGCTGGCCCGCCGGAGCCTCGAACTCCGGGCCGAACTGGCCGCGCTCGCACCGGCGTTGAACGCCCGGACGAGGCGCGCGTACTGGGTGCTGCCGGCCGGTGGCGCGGCCGGGGTCGACGGCCAGCTGGTCGGCGACGCGCTGGCGCCCTGCCGGTCCGAGCAGGAGGCGCGGCTGCGGGCCGTGTTCGGCGGACCGGTCGGCGGGGCGGGTACCGAGCTGCGCCGCTCCGCCGAGGCGACGTTCACCGAACCCGCCGACGCCGTCGAGCAGTTGCTCCGGCCGCTCACCAGTGGGAGCCCCGCCGACGGCCCGCGGCGCGACCTGGCCGAGGGCTTCGCGGTGCGCGCCGTCGAGCCCTGCGCGGACGGCTACCGGCTGATCGCCGAGGACGGCGGCGAACTGACCGCCCGCCGGGTGCTGGCCGCCCCCGGCGCCGCCGCCCTGACCGGCCCCTTCGCCGCGACGGCGAAGCGGTTCGGCGCCCGGACCAAGAAGATCGTCGCCTACCGGCTGCGCGGCGGAGAGCCCGGCGGGCACCGCCCGCTGCTGGTGCTGGACGAGCCGGACGCCTTCCTGCTGCCCGTCGGGGACGGCCGGGACTGGTGCTACAGCATCACCAGCACCGACTGGGACTGCCCGCCCGAGCGCACCCGGCTGGCGCCGAACCCCGCCGACCGGGCCCTGGCCGAGGCCATCCTGGCCGAGCAACTCCCCGGCTTCCGGCCCGAGTTCACCGGCTGCCGGACCGGTGCCGACCTCTACCTGCCGGACTTCGCCCCGCTGATCACCCCGCTGGACGGCCTGGACGGCGTCGTCCTGGCGACCGGTGGCGCGGGCTCCGGCTTCCGGCTCGCCCCGGCCATGGCCGAGGGCGCGCTCGCCCTGCTGGGCCTCGACTGACCTCCCGACAGCCCCTGAGGACCACGATGCGAACCAACGCCACCCCCCGTCACTACCTGCTCGTCCCCCCGGAGCCCACCCCCAACGGGCACCTGCACCTGGGCCACATCGCCGGTCCCTTCCTGCGGGTGGACGCGCTCGCCCGCTTCCTGCGGATGCGCGGCGACCGTCCGGCGATCATGACCGGCACCGATGCCTACGAGCCCTGGGTCGCCATGAAGGCCCGGGTCGACGGCGTCGACCCGGGCGAGATCGTCGCCCACTACCACGAGGTCATGCAGGCCGACCTCGCCGCGCTGCGGATCGGCATGGACGAGTTCGTCAACCCCGCCGAGGAGCCCTGGCACGGCCTGTTCCAGCGCGAGATCGACGAGAGCGTCGCCCGGCTGGACGCCCGCGGCGCGGTGAGCACGCTGATCGAGAAGGTCCCGTACGAGCCGACCGCCGGCCGCTTCGTGGTCGGCCCGCTGCTGCTCGGCCGCTGCCCGGACTGCGGCACCGAGGTGGCCAGCTACTTCTGCGAGGGCTGCGGCGCGCACTTCCGCCCGGAGGAGGTGGTCGAGCCGCGCCCGCGGCTGGCCACGGACGCCGACTGGCAGTGGCGGCAGATCGCCACCCGCTTCCTGCGCACCGCCGGACTGGCCGAGCTGGAGCCCGAGTTCGACCGGCTGGACCTCGCCGAGCGGTACCGCTCGACCGTCCGGGCGCTGCTCGGCCGGGGCGGCGCCAGTATCCGGCTGAGCGTCCCCGAGACCTGGGGGATGACGCTGGCCGGCGGTGAGGACGGCGTCCCGTCCAGCCTGTTCTCGTACACCGGCGGCTTCATGTTCGCCCGGCTGCTCGGCGAGATCCACCGGCAGCGGATCGGCGCCGAGGCCAACTCCTTCTCGCCCGACTCCGACGTGGTCACGGTGACCAGCCTCGGCTGCGACAACGTGGTGTCCGCGCTGATCTGCATCAACGCCGTCGCCCTGGTGCACGGGGACACCCGGCCGTACGACCGGGTGCTGATCAACGAGTTCTACCAGCTGGCCGGGGAGAAGTTCTCCACCAGCCGCCGGCACGCGATCACCGCCTCGGGCGTCGCGAAGGTCCGCGGGCTCACCCCGGACGCCGTCCGCTACCACCTCGCCCTGGTCAACCCGGAGACCTCGCAGACCAGTTTCGAGCCCAAGGAGTTCCTGGACACCGCCAACCACCGGCTGGCCGGCGTCCTGGAGGACCGGATCGCCGCCGCCTGGGAGCGGCTGCCGGCCGCACCGGGGGCGCTCCCCGCGTCGGAGCTGGCCGTGCTCGACGAGCACCTGGACCGGCTGGAGCGCGCCCTGGACGGCCCGACCGTGCGGATGGCCGAGGCCGGCGCGGTGCTGGACTCCTGGATCGACCGGATCGACGCCCTCCCCGGCGCCGACCGCACCCCCGACCAGGCCTACTGGTGGCTCAAGGGGCTGGCCCTGCTGGGCTTCCCGATCATGCCGGACTTCGCCGCCGACCTCTGGCGACGGCTCGGCGGCACCGGCGACCCGGGCTTCGCCGCCTTCCCGGAGCGCCCGGCCCCGGCCACCGTCGCGCACCGGCGGTGGTTCACCCCGGTCACCGCGGCCGACTTCGCCGCCTGCCTGCCGGAAACCCTGAGCTGATCCCCACCACCCCTTCGGAGCCCCCGCGTGCCTGAACACCCGCACTACCTGGTCGTCAACCGGTACGACGACGAGGACGCCGAGTACCGGCGGTACTGCGCCGGCCACCCCTGCGACCTCTCGGTCGTCACCACGCCCGACGGCGTGCCCGCGCTCGGCCCGATCGAGCCCGGGCGCGTGGTCACCGTGCCCGACCTGGAGTTCGCCACCGTCCTGGCGGCCGCGCTGGAACTGCGGGAGCGGCACGGCGACTTCGACGGCGTGGTCGGCCTGTCGGAGTACGACGTGCTGACGGCCGCCCGGGTGCGCGAGGCGGTCGGCGCCCCCGGCCCCTCGGCCGACCTGGTGCGGGCGTTCAAGGACAAGGTGGTGATGAAGGAGCGGGTGGCCGCGGCCGGGCTGGCGGTGCCGCGGTTCGCCGCGCTGGCGGGCGGTGCGTCGGCCGCCGAGCTGGAGCGTGCGGTCGGCTTCCCGATGGTCCTCAAGCCGCGGGCCCGGGCCGGTTCGGCCGGCGTCCGGATCGTCCACGACTCCGCCGCCCTGACAGCGGCGCTCGCGGAGACCGACGCCGAGGAGTACGAGTGCGAGGAGTACGTCTCCTCGGAGATCTACCACGTCGACGGGGTGCTCGCGGACGGCCGCGAGCACTTCGTCAGCGTCTCCGGCTACGTCAACACCCCACTGGAGTTCACCGAGGGCCGCCCGCTCGGCTCGGTGTTCCTGGACCCGGGCGCGCTGCGGGACGAGCTCGCCGCCTTCGCGCTCGCCTGCGTCCGGGCGCTCGGCCTGGAGACCGGCTGCTTCCACCTGGAGGTGATCCGCCGGCCGAGCGGCGAACCGGTCTTCCTGGAGGTCGGCATGCGCCCGGGCGGGGCCGAGGTCCCCTTCGTCCACCGGGAGGTGCACGGCATCGACCTGATGGCGGAGACCTTCCGTACGGTGCTCGGCCTCCCGCTGGAGTCGGCCGGCCGGGGCTTCGAGCACGCCAGCGCCGGTTGGGTCGTCATGCCCGAGCCCGCCGTCCGGCCCGCCCGGGTGCTGGACCGCACCCCGATGAAGGGCGTGGTGCCGCAGGTGTACGCCGAGGTGCTGCCCGAGCCCGGCGCCGTGTACGACGGCACCGGCGGTTACTTCCACGTCCCGGGCCGCTTCCGGCTGACCGGGCCGGACGAGCGGAGCGTGCGGGCCGCGGCCCGCCGGATCATGGCCGAGTACCGGCTCGACGTCGAACCGGCCGGGCCGTGACCACCGACCCCGCGACCACCGACCCCGCGATGACAAGCCCGGTGACGACCAACCCCCGTTCCGGCAACCCCGTTCCAGTGGAGGAACAGCACCCGATGACCCCGCAGCGACGACACGACCCCGAGCTCCGCGCCTTCGCCAGCGACAACTACGCGGGCGTCCACCCCGAGGTGTTGGCGGCGATCGCCGTCGCCAACGGCGGCCACCAGGTCAGCTACGGCGAGGACGTCTACACCGAGCACCTCCAGGAGGTGTTCCGCGGCCACTTCGGCCCGTCCGCCGAGGTGTTCCCGGTGTTCAACGGCACCGGCGCCAACGTGGTCGCGCTGCAGGCCATGATGGACCGCCGGGACGCCCTGGTCTGCGCCGAGAGCGCGCACGTCAACGTGGACGAGGGCGGTGCGCCGGAGGTGATGGCCGGCCTCAAGCTGCTCACCGTCCCGGCCTGGGACGGCAAGCTCACCCCGGAGCTGATCGACCGCCAGGCCTACGGCTTCGACAACGAGCACCGGGCCCGCCCCGCCGTCGTCTCGATAGCCCAGTCCACCGAGGTCGGCACCTGCTACACGCCCGAGGAGATCCGGGCGATCTGCGACCACGCGCACGGCCTGGGCATGAAGGTCTACCTCGACGGCGCCCGGCTGGCCAACGCCGCCGCCACCCTGGGCGTCCCGATGCGGGCCTTCACCACTGACGCCGGCGTGGACGCCTTCTCGCTCGGCGGCACCAAGAACGGCCTGCTGTTCGGCGAGGCGGTCGTGGTGCTGAACCCGGAGGCCGTCCAGGGCATGCGCTACCTGCGCAAGACCTCCATGCAGCTGGCCTCCAAGATGCGCTTCGTCTCGGTCCAGTTCGAGGCCCTGCTGGGCACCGACCTGTGGCTGCGCAGCGCCTCCCACGCCAACGCGATGACCCAGCGGCTGTTCACGGCCGTCCGGGACCTGCCCGGCATCCGGATCGACCGCCCGGTGCAGGCCAACCAGATCTTCGCCGTGCTGCCGCCGGCCGCCACCGAGGCCCTGCAGAAGCGCTTCCGCTTCTACACCTGGGACGTGCAGAGCGGCGAGGTGCGCTGGATGACCTCCTTCGACACCACCGAGGCCGACGTCGACGCCTTCGCCGCCGCGATCGCCGAGGAGCTCGCCGCGGCGCTCTGACCGCGCGGCCGCACGGCCGTCCGGCCGCCCGGCCCTCCTGCCGCACCGACGCGAACGGCCCCGCCCCCGAACCCGGGAGCGGGGCCGTGCCGTCCTGCCGCCCACCCGCGCACGGGGGCGGGCCGACCGGGGGTCGACTAGCGGTAGTTCACGAACTGGATCGCGAAGTCGAGGTCCTTGCCCTTGAGCAGGGCCTGGACGGCCTGGAGGTCGTCGCGGCTCTTGGAGCTGACGCGCAGCTCGTCGCCCTGGACCTGGGCCTTGACGCCCTTCGGGCCCTCGTCCCGGATGATCTTCGCGACCTTCTTGGCATCCTCCGTGGTGATGCCCTCCTTGATGTCCGCGAAGATCTTGTACTCCTTGCCGGACAGCTGCGGCTCACCGGCGTCCAGAGCCTTCAGCGACAGGCCGCGCTTGACGAACTTCGTCTGCAGCACGTCCAGGATGGCGAGCACGCGCTCCTCGCCGTTGGCCTTCATCTCGATCTTCTCGCCGGAGCGCTTGATCTCGCCGCCCACGCCCTTGAAGTCGAAGCGGGTGGCGATCTCGCGGGAGGTCTGGTTGATCGCGTTGTCGACCTCCTGCCACTCGACCTTCGAGACGATGTCGAAACTGGAGTCGGCCATGGGTGTTGGTCTCCTTGATGCTCTGGCTTCACTGACACGGCCCGCCCCACCGGGCGCCCGCCGCCCAAGCCTATCCAGCGCCACCCGGGCCCCGCCCGTGACCGCCGCGCGGCGGTCCTTGATCATCGCGTGATCTACCGAGTGGCGTAGCACCCCCCGGGATCAGGTATGGTTTACCACGTCGAACGGAGCCGAGAAGCCCCGCGAGACACCATCCTGGCTGGTTGCCCGAGCGGCCAAAGGGAGCAGACTGTAAATCTGTCGCGCAAGCTACGCAGGTTCGAACCCTGCACCAGCCACCGGATAGGAACAGCCCCCGATCTGCGGAAACGCGGATCGGGGGCTTTTTCGTGCCGCCCGGGCGGAATCGAACGGCGGAGAGAACGGCGGGGCCGTCCGGGGCGGCCGTCGGGCACTTATTGCGCATTGCTTGCAATTACCTCGGACAGGCAGCAGAGTGGGAGCCCGGGGGTGGGAGTCCTTCGACCGAGCTGATCGTCTTCCCAACCGGCGCCCGCCGGGACAACGGCTCACCCCACCCCCGCCAAGCCCCCTCCCGCCGTACGGCGGCGGCGTCAAGGCCGCGTCAAGGGCGCTGGTGACGGCGTCAGGAACGCGTAGGGGACGGGCTCGGCCCGGGCGTGCGAACCGCAGGATTCGGAGCAACTACCGACTGCGGAGGTCCGTCCGATGTCCAGCGCCATCTCCAGCCCGGCCGTCACGGCCGACGAACCGCCGGATACCGGGGCGGGCGACGAACGGCACCGGCTCAGCGCCCTCGGCGGCCTGGCGGCGCTGTCGTTGGACGCGATGGCCTCGGTGGCCTACGGCCCGGAGGCGGTCGTGCTGGTGCTGGCCTCGGCCGGTGCGTACGGGCTGGGCTTCACGGTGCCGGTCACGGTGGCGATCGCCGTGCTGCTCGCGGTGCTGGTCGCCTCCTACCGGCAGGTGATCGCGGCCTTCCCGGACGGCGGCGGCTCGTACGCGGTCGCCAAGGCCCACCTGGGGCGCCGGACGGCGCTGACCGCGGCCGCCTCGCTGGTGATCGACTACATCCTGAACGTCGCGGTCTCGGTGACCGCCGGAGTGGCGGCGCTGACCTCCGCGATCCCCGGCCTGTACGACGACCGGGTCTGGCTCTGCCTGGGCGTGCTCGCCCTGGTGACCGCCGTCAACCTGCGCGGCATCGCCGAGTCGGCCCGCCTGTTCCTGGTGCCGACCGCCGTCTTCGTGCTCTCCATCCTGGCGATCATCGTGGTCGGCCTGTTCCGGGACGCCCCGGCGAGCACCGCGGCCGCCGCCGGCCACGCCTCGGTGCTCGCCGAGAACGCCACCGCGGTCGGCGCGCTGCTGCTGCTCAAGGCCTTCGCGGCCGGCTGCTCGGCGCTGACCGGCGTCGAGGCGGTGGCCAACGCCGTCCCCTCCTTCCGGACCCCGCGGGTGAAGCGGGCCCAGCACACCGAGGTCGCGCTGGGCGCCCTGCTCGGCGTGATGCTGATCGGCCTGGCCGTGCTGATCGGCCGCTTCCACCTCCAGCCGGTCGACGGCGTCACCGTGCTCGCCCAGCTCGCGGACGCCTCGCTCGGCCACGGCGCCGGCTTCTTCGTCGTCCAGTTCGCCACCGTGGTCCTGCTCGGCCTCGCCGCCAACACCTCCTTCGGCGGCCTGCCGGTGCTGATGGACCTGCTCGCCCGGGACAACCACCTCCCGCACGTCTTCGCGCTGCGCGCCGACCGCCAGGTGTACCGGTACGGCGTGCTGTTCCTGGCCGCGGTGTCGGCCGCGCTGCTGGTCGGCTCCGGCGGCGACGTCAACGACCTGGTGCCGCTCTTCTCGATCGGCGTGTTCGTCGGCTTCACCATCTGCCAGGTCGGCATGGTCCGGCACTGGCACCTGAACCGTCCGGCCGGCTGGCGGTGGAAGGCCGCGCTGAACGGCTTCGGCGCGCTGCTGACCGGCGTCGCGACCCTCGTGGTGACCGGCACCAAGTTCACCGAGGGCGCCTGGGGCATCGTGGTGGCCCTGCCCCTGCTGGTGGTGCTGTTCGAGGCGATCCACCGCAGCTACGGGCGGATCGGCGAGCGGCTGGAGCTCGGCCGGGTGCCTGGCCCGGTGACCCGCCGGCGCAGCCTGGTGGTGGTCCCGGTGACGGCGATCACCCGGCTCACCCGGGACGGCCTGTCGGCGGCGCTCTCGCTGGGCGACGAGGTGTTCGCGGTGACCGTGGTGCACGATCCGGCGGACGCCGAGGCGCTGCGCCGGGACTGGGAGCTGTGGGAGCCCGGCGTGCCGCTGCTGGAGATCCCGGAGGACCACCGGCGGCTCGGCCAGCCGATAGCCGACTTCGTCAACCGGCTGGGCGAGGAGCACGCCTACGACCGGCTCACCGTGCTGATCCCCGAGGTCGAGCCCGCGCACTGGTGGCAGCGGGCGCTGCAGAACCGGCGCGGCGCCGTGATCGACCGCGCCCTGCGCCGGCACACCGACGCGGTGGTCTGCCGGCTGCGGATGCGGATGTGATCCGACCGCCCCGGTAGGCGCGGCGGACGGGCCCCGGTACGACGCCGTGTCGTACCGGGGCCCAACGCGTGCCCGCCCGGCGCGTGCCCACCCCGTACCGCGGCGCCCTACCCGAAGCACCCCAGGTCTCGGCCCGATCACGGTGGTCTCGGCCCGGTGAAGCGGGCGTCAAGGTCGCGTCAACGGACCGCTGTCACCCGTATGGAGGGCGTCAGGGCTCCCTAACGCGCCTTAGACGGCTGGTTTGCTTCCTCTGCCGGTCGTCCGCCGGCGCCGTACGGAAGCCATTCGGCCCGTTCGCGGCATCCCCCGAACCACGCTGGTGGAGCCCATGTCCGATCTCATCTACGTCGGTGTCACGGTCGCCGTGTTCGCCGTCATCGCCCTGATCGCGCGGGGGGTGGAGAAGCTGTGAGCGCTGAGAACCTCGCTGGTCTGGTCGTGGCCGTCGCGCTCGTCGGCTACCTCGTCGTGGCGCTGATCTTCCCGGAGAAGTTCTGACATGGGATCCACTCTCGCGGGCTGGCTGCAGGCCCTCGCCCTCGTCGGCGCGCTGGCCCTGTGCTACCGCCCCCTTGGCGACTACATCGCCAAGCTCCTCACGTCCGCCAAGCACCTCAGAGTCGAGCGCGGCATCTACAAGGTGATCGGCGTCGACGGTGACGCCGACCAGCGCTGGCCGGTGTACCTGCGCTCGGTGCTGGCCTTCTCGGCCGTCTCGGTGCTGTTCCTCTACGGCCTGATCCGGCTCCAGGGCTACCTGCTGCTGAACCTGGGCGTCCAGCAGATGGAGGGCCACCAGGCCTGGAACACCGCGATCTCCTTCGTCACCAACACCAACTGGCAGTCCTACAGCGGCGAGTCCGCGATGGGCCACCTGGTGCAGATGGCGGGCCTGGCGGTGCAGAACTTCGTCTCCGCGGCCGTCGGCATCGCCGTCGTCGCCGCGCTGATCCGGGGCTTCACCCGCAACCGCACCGACCGGGTCGGCAACTTCTGGGTGGACCTGGTCCGGATCAACCTCCGTCTCCTGCTGCCGCTGGCGATCGTGTTCGCGCTGGTCCTGGCCGCCAACGGCCTGATCCAGAACTTCCACGGCTTCACCGAGGCGCACACCCTCACCGGTGAGATCCAGAAGATCCCGGGCGGCCCGGTGGCCTCCCAGGAGGTCATCAAGGAGCTCGGTACCAACGGTGGCGGCTTCTTCAACGCGAACTCCTCGCACCCGTTCGAGAACTCGACCGGGTTCACCAACTGGCTCGAGATCTTCCTCATCCTGCTGATCCCGTTCGCCCTGCCCCGGACCTTCGGCCGGATGGTCGGCGACAACCGCCAGGGCTACGCCATCGTCGCGGTGATGGGCCTCTTCTGGGTCGCCTCGACCGCCCTGATGACCCTCGCCGAAGCGCAGCACCACGGCACCGCCCTGCAGGCCGCGGGCAGTGCGATGGAAGGTAAGGAGCAGCGCTTCGGGATCGCGGCCAGTGCCCTGTTCGCCACGTCGACCACGCTGACGTCGACCGGTGCGGTGAACTCCTTCCACGACTCGTTCACGCCGTTCGGCGGCGGGATCACGATCTTCAACATGATGCTGGGCGAGATCGCGCCCGGCGGTGTGGGCTCCGGTCTGTACGGCATGCTGATCCTCGCCGTCGTGGCCGTGTTCGTCGCCGGTCTGATGGTCGGGCGCACCCCCGAGTACCTGGGCAAGAAGCTCGGCGGCCGCGAGATGAAGTTCGCCTCGCTGTACATCCTCACCACCCCGACCATCGTGCTGGTCGGCACGGGCGTGGCGATGGCGCTGCCGGGCGAGCGGGCCGGGATGCTCAACTCGGGCGCCCACGGCTTCTCCGAGGTGCTGTACGCCTTCACCTCGGCCGCCAACAACAACGGTTCGGCCTTCGCGGGCATCACCGTCAACACCGACTGGTACGACACGGCGCTCGGCCTGGCGATGGTCTTCGGCCGCTTCCTGCCGATCGTCTTCGTGCTGGCGTTGGCGGGCTCGCTCGCCCAGCAGCAGCCGGTGCCGGCCACCCCGGGCACCCTGCCCACCCACAAGCCGCTGTTCGTGGGCCTGCTGTCGGGCGTGATCCTGATCGTCGTCGGCCTCACCTACTTCCCGGCCCTGGCTCTCGGGCCGATCGCGGAAGGTCTCTCCTGATGTCCACCCCTACGCTCAACCCCGCACCGGCCGACAAGGCCGAGCCCGCCGCGCCGCACAGAGTGCAGAGCGGCCTCCTCGACCCGAAGCTGATCGTCGCCTCCCTGCCGGACGCGGTGAAGAAGCTCGACCCCCGGGTGATGGTCAAGAACCCGGTGATGTTCGTGGTCGAGGTGGGCTCGGTGGTCACCACCGTCTCCGCGATCGCCAGCCCGTCGGTGTTCGCCTGGGCCATCACCGTCTGGCTCTGGCTCACCACGATCTTCGCCAACCTGGCGGAGGCCGTGGCCGAGGGCCGCGGCAAGGCCCAGGCCGACACCCTGCGCAAGACCAAGACCGAGTCCGTCGCCCGCCGCCTCACCAACTGGCCGGCCAGTGACGCCGAGGAGGAGGTCCCCGGCACCGCGCTCCAGCTCGGCGACCACGTGGTGGTCGAGGCCGGGCAGGTCATCCCCGGCGACGGCGACGTGGTCGAGGGCGTCGCGTCCGTCGACGAGTCGGCGATCACCGGCGAGTCCGCGCCCGTCATCCGCGAGTCCGGCGGCGACCGCTCCGCGGTGACCGGCGGCACCAAGGTGCTGTCCGACCGGATCGTGGTGAAGATCGCCTCGGAGCCCGGCAAGTCCTTCATCGACCGGATGATCGCCCTGGTCGAGGGCGCCGCCCGGCAGAAGACGCCGAACGAGATCGCGCTCAACATCCTGCTGGCCTCGCTGACCATCGTCTTCCTGGTCGCGGTCGTCACCCTCCAGCCGATGGCGACCTTCGCGGGCGCCCCGCAGTCGATGATCGTCCTGGTCGCCCTGATCGTGGCGCTCATCCCGACCACCATCGGCGCGCTGCTGTCCGCGATCGGCATCGCGGGCATGGACCGTCTCGTCCAGCGCAACGTGCTGGCGATGTCCGGCCGCGCCGTCGAGGCCGCCGGCGACGTCAACACCCTGCTGCTCGACAAGACCGGCACCATCACCCTGGGCAACCGCCAGGCCGCCGAGTTCCTGCCTGCCCCGGGCGTGTCCACGGACGAACTGGCCGGCGCCGCCCAGCTCTCCTCGCTCGCCGACGAGACCCCCGAGGGCCGCTCGATCGTGGTCCTGGCCAAGACCGAGTACGGCCTGCGGGCCCGCGCCCAGGGCGAGCTGACGCACGCCACGTGGGTCCCGTTCACCGCCCAGACCCGGATGTCGGGCGTGGACCTGGACGAGGCCGACGGCGTCCACCAGGTCCGCAAGGGCGCGGCCGGCTCGGTCGCCAACTGGGTGACCGACAACGGCGGTTCGGTCGGCGACGAGGTCGCCACCCTGGTCGACGGCATCTCCGCCGCCGGCGGCACCCCGCTGGTGGTGGCCGCCAAGGTCGGCAGCAGGCCCGCCCGCGTCCTCGGGGTCATCCACCTCAAGGACGTGGTCAAGGAGGGCATGCGGGAGCGCTTCGACGAGCTCCGCCGGATGGGCATCAAGACCATCATGATCACGGGCGACAACCCGCTGACCGCCAAGGCGATCGCGGAGGAGGCCGGCGTGGACGACTTCCTCGCCGAGGCCACGCCCGAGGACAAGATGGCCCTGATCAAGAAGGAGCAGGAGGGCGGCAAGCTGGTCGCGATGACCGGCGACGGCACCAACGACGCCCCCGCGCTCGCCCAGGCCGACGTCGGCGTCGCGATGAACACCGGGACCATGGCGGCCAAGGAGGCCGGCAACATGGTCGACCTGGACTCCAACCCGACCAAGCTGATCGAGATCGTGGAGATCGGCAAGCAGCTGCTCATCACCCGCGGCGCGCTGACCACCTTCTCGATCGCCAACGACGTGGCCAAGTACTTCGCGATCATCCCCGCGATGTTCGCCGGGGTCTACCCGGGCCTCAAGCACCTCAACATCATGGGCCTGCACAGCCCGCAGTCCGCGATCACCTCGGCGATCATCTTCAACGCCCTGGTCATCATCGGCCTGATCCCGCTCGCCCTGCGCGGCGTGAAGTACCGCCCGTCCGACGCCAGTTCGCTGCTGCGCCGCAACATCGGGATCTACGGGTTCGGCGGCCTGGTGGTGCCGTTCGTCGGCATCAAGCTGATCGACCTGATCGTCCAGTTCATCCCCGGCCTCAGCTGACGCAGGGAAGGAGAGAAACGCCATGTCCAAGCCCCTGCCGACCACCGTCCGCACCCACTTCACCGCACTGCGCGTGCTGCTGGTGCTCACGGTGATCCTCGGAGTCGCCTACCCGCTGCTGGTCACCGGGATCAGCCAGGTCGCGTTCAGCGACAAGGCCAACGGCTCGCTGGTGAAGTCCGACGGGAAGGTGATCGGTTCCAGCCTGCTCGGCCAGAACTACAACCTCCCCAAGAAGAACCCGGACGACACCAAGGAGGAGCCGGTGCCGGACCCGAAGTGGTTCCAGCCCCGCCCCTCCGCCAACAACTACGCCGGCGACAGCTCCGGTGCCAGCAACCTCGGCCCGAACAGCGACGACCTGCTCAAGGCGGTCGACGACCGCCGCAAGGCCGTCGCCGAGTTCGACGGCGTCGACCCGGCGAGCGTCCCGGTCGACGCGCTGACCGCCTCCGGCTCCGGCCTCGACCCGCACATCTCGGTGGCCTACGCCAAGGAGCAGGTGAACCGGGTCGCCAAGGAGCGCAAGCTGCCGGTGGAGACGGTCGCCCGGCTGGTCGACAAGTACACCGAGAGCCGCTCGCTCGGCTTCCTCGGCCAGGAGGGCGTCAACGTCGTCCTGCTCAACACGGCCATCAGCGAAGCGAAGTGACCGGGCAGAAGTGACCGAGCAGAAGTGATCGGACAGTGACACCGCACGACATACCAGGATGACCGGGCCGGCCCGGGCGCGGGAGGATGCTCCCCGCGCCCGGGTCGGCCGCACCGTATCCGCAGACGCGTACCGTCCTCCGCCGCCACCTCCTGATGGAAAGAAGCAGTGCCCATGGCCCGCGACCTCACCCCCGGCTCCGGCAGCCGCACCGGTCGGCTGAGGGTGTACCTCGGCTCCGCCCCGGGGGTCGGCAAGACGTACCGGATGCTGGACGAGGCCCGGCGCAGACAGGAGCGCGGGGCCGACGTCGTGATCGGGTACATCGAGTGCCACGGCCGCCGCCACACCGAGGCCATGATCGACGGCCTGGAGGTCCTGCCGCGCGCCCGCCGCTCCTACCGCGACGCCGAGTTCGAGGAGATGGACCTCGACGGGGTGCTCGCCCGCCGTCCGTCCGTCGTCCTGGTCGACGAACTGGCCCACACCAACATCCCCGGCGGCCGTCACGCCAAGCGCTGGCAGGACGTCGAGGAACTGCTCGCCGCCGGGATCGACGTCATCACCACCGTCAACATCCAGCACCTGGAATCGCTGAACGACGTCGTCCAGAAGATCACCGGGATCCCGCAGCGCGAGACCGTCCCGGACGAGGTGGTCCGCCGGGCCGACCAGCTCGAACTCGTCGACATGGCGCCCCAGGCGCTGCGCCGGCGGATGGCCCATGGCAACGTCTACAAGGCGGAGAAGGTGGACGCCGCGCTCTCCAACTACTTCCGGGTCGGCAATCTCACCGCCCTGCGCGAGCTCGCCCTGCTCTGGGTGGCCGGGCGGGTCGACGAGGGGCTGCGCGACTACCGGGCCAGCCACAACATCGACCGGGTCTGGGAGACCCGCGAGCGGGTGGTGGTCGCCCTCACCGGCGGCCCGGAGGGCGAGACCCTGGTCAGACGGGCCGCCCGGATCGCCGCCGCCGCGGGCGGAGAGCTGCTGGCCGTGCACGTGTCCCGCAGCGACGGCCTGGCCGGTGCCTCCTCCGGCGCACTCGCCCAGCAGCGGCAACTGGTCGAGAGCCTCGGCGGCAGCTACCACGTGGTGGTCGGCGACGACGTCCCCACCGCGCTGCTGGCCTTCGCCCGCGCCCACGACGCCACCCAGCTGGTGCTCGGCACCAGCCGTCGCGGCCGGATCAACCGCTTCCTCACCGGCCCGGGCACCGGGCAGACGACCGTGGATGCCTCCGAGGACATCGACGTCCACATGGTCACCCACGAGTTCACCGGCCGCGGCCGGCTGCCCTCGCTGGGCCGGCGCCACTCCCGGCGCCGCACCGTCGTCGGCTACCTGGCCGGCCTGGTGATCCCCTGGCTGCTCACCGCCGTGCTCTCCCAGGCGCACGACACCATCAACCTCACCACCGACGCGCTGATCTTCCAGCTCGGCGTGGTCATCGTCGCCCTGCTCGGCGGTGCGATGTCCGCCCTGCTGGCCGCGTTCATCGCCTCGGTGCTGCTGAACTACTACTTCATCCCGCCGGTGCACAGCCTGACCATCGGCGAGACCAACAACATCGTCGCCCTGGTGGTCTTCGCCGCCATCGCGCTCGCCGTCTCCACCGTGGTCGACCACGCCGGCCGGCTCACCACCCGGGCCGCCCGGGCCACCGCCGAGGCCGAGACCCTCTCCACCCTGGCCGGCAGCGTGCTGCGCGGCGCCGACGCGCTGCCCGCCCTGCTGGAGAAGTCCCGGACGGCCTTCGGCATGCAGACCGTCGTGCTGCTCTCCCGCTCCGACGGCGAGGTGCTCGCCCACAGCGAGGCCGAGTACCCGGACGAGGACGAGGCGCAGCAGGAGACCACCGAGGTCCCGGTCGGCGCCGACGCCGTCCTGGTCCTCACCGGCCGCCGGCTGCCGGCCGCCGACCAGCGGGTGCTCACCGCCTTCGCCGCCCACGTCGGCGCCGCGCTGGAGCGCGACCGGCTGGCCGTGGTCGCCGCCGAGGTCGAACCGATCAAGGCCGCCGACCGGATGCGCACCGCCCTGCTCGCCGCCGTCAGCCACGACCTGCGCACCCCGCTGGCCGCCGCCCGCGCCTCGGTCGGCTCGCTGCTCAGCCCGGACGTCGAGTTCTCGCCCGAGGACCAGACCGAACTCCTGGAAACCGCCGACGAATCGCTGGTCAAGCTCACCCGGCTGGTCGACAACCTGCTCGACATGAGCCGCCTCCAGGCCGGCGCGCTCACCCTGCACCTCACCGAGACCCACCTGGACGAGATCCTGCCGCGGGCGCTCGACAGCCTCCCCGACCCGTACGCGCCGGTCCAGCCGCTCGACCTGGACACCGCCCCGCCGGTGCTCGCCGACCCCCCGCTGCTGGAGCGGGTGCTCGCCAACGTGATCACCAACGCGCTCCGCTACAACGCCCCCGGCGCGCCCGTGCTGGTCACCGCCAGCCACCACGCCGACCAGGTCGAGATCCGGGTGATCGACCGCGGCCCCGGCATCGCCCCCGAGGACCGCGACCGGGTCTTCCTGCCCTTCCAGCGCCTCGGCGACACCGACAACACCACCGGGGTCGGCCTGGGCCTGGCCCTCTCCCGCGGCCTCGCCGAGGCCATGGGCGGCAGCCTGGAGGTGGAGGACACCCCGGGCGGCGGCACCACCATGCTGCTCACCCTGCCCGCTGCCGCTGAGCCCGCCGCTGAGCCCGCCGCTGCCGAGCCCGCCGGGAGCGGGCCCGCCGCCGCTGAGCCCGCTGTCAACGAGCCCGCCACCGAGCACCGCGCCACCGAGCACCGCGCCACCGGGGAGGAGCCACCGCACCATGAGTGAGCACACCATCGAGAACTGCGAGATCCTCGTCGTCGACGACGAACCGGCCCTGCTGCGCACCCTGCGGATCAACCTCAGCGCCCGCAAGTACGCCGTCCGCACGGCCGCCAGCGGCAGCGAGGCGCTCGACCGGGCCGCCCACTCCGCCCCGGACGCCGTCCTGCTCGACCTCGGCCTGCCCGACCTCGACGGCATGGACGTGCTGCGCGGACTGCGCACCCACAGCGCGGCGCCGATCATCGTGCTCTCCGGCCGTGCCGACGCCGCCGACAAGATCGGCGCCCTGGACGCGGGCGCCGACGACTACCTCACCAAGCCCTTCCTGATGGACGAACTGCTGGCCCGGTTGCGGGCGGTGCTGCGCCGGCCGCTGGGCCCGGTGCCGCTGGGCCGGCCGGTGATCGGCGACCACACCGTCGACCTCGCGGCCACCACGGTGGTCGGGCCGGGCGGCCCGGTGCGGCTGACCCCGACCGAGTGGCGGATCCTCGGCCTGCTGCTCGCCAACCCCGGCCGGCTGGTGCCCGGGCGGCAGATCCTGCGCGAGGTGTGGGGGCCGGCCCAGGAGGCGCGCGGCAACTACCTGCGGGTCTACCTGGCCGGACTGCGACGGAAGTTGGAGCGCGACCCGGCCCGGCCGCGGCACCTGATCACCGAGCCGGGGATCGGCTACCGGTACGTGCCGTAGGCGCCGATACGTGCCGTAGGTACCGGTAAGTGCCGGGGCCGGTCCCGACCGGGACGGCGTCAACGAGCCGTCAAGAGACGGTCGGTGGGCGACAGGGGAGCGTCAAGGCCGGTCGGGGACGGTGTTCCGTGGTCGTAGTGTCAGTGCCGGAACGAGCGGTTCCGGCTCCTTGTGGGGGAGGTCCGGGGTCGCTCCAGCCGCCGGCCAAGGGCGGCCAGTAGTGGGGGAGGGGCGCGCGACTCAGGTCGCGCGCCCCTTGGCTTTCCCGCCTCCCCGCGCGCTCAGCAGTCCATGCCGCCGGACTGCCGGGGCAGTGCCAGCGCCACGGTGTCCGCGAACTCCCGGACGGCGCTGGTCCGGCTGACCACCCGGCCGCTGTGCACCACCAGCCGGCTGTGCCCGCCCGCGAGCGCCCCGGCCAGGGAGTCCCCGCGCACCGCCAGCAGCTCCGCCGGGAACCCGGCGTCCACCCGCACCGGCGGCAGCCCGAGCGCCGCCCTGGCCTGGTTCGCCACCGCGTCGTACGCCGCGTCCGGGTCCAGCTCCCCGCTCGCCGCGAGCAGGTAGGCCGCCTCCAGCGGATCGGCCCGGCCGACCGGGTTGGACGGGTCCCGCAGGGCTCCGCTGCCCGCCGCCAACGGCACCCGGGCCGCGGCCAACTCCCGTACCAGGCCCGGCCGGAGGCCGGCGGGGCGGCCTTCGAGACCGGTGCAGCCGCCGTTCTGCGGCAGCCAGACCACCCGGACCCCGCTGGTCGCCAGCACGGTGACCCCGCCGCGGGCCAGCGCCCCGCACGGCCCGAGCGCCACCCGTGGCCGCAGCGGTGCCAGGGCGCCTGCCAGCCGGGCGAGTTGGGTCGCGTCGGCGGCGGTGGTGTGCAGGTCCACCGGGCAGTCCGCCTCCCGGGCGGCCTCCAGCAGCAGTTGGACGTACCCGGCCGGGTCCGGGTCCAGTTCCGGGCAGCCGCCGGCCGCCGTGGCGCCCAGCTTGAGGGCCTCGCGCAGCTGGGCCCGCCCGTCCGCGCCGGCCCGGCCGGTGAGCAGTCGGGGCATCGCCACCGCCTGGAGCTCGGCCAGGCCGCGCAGCGCCTGACGGGCGGTGAGCACCGCCTCCAGCTGGCGCAGCCCGTGCACGTCGCCGATCCGGACGTGGGTGCGCTGGGCGGTGGCGCCGTAGCCGAGCGAGGTGAGCGCGGCCTCGGTGATCCGGCGGGTGAGGTCGGCGGGGGTGTCCGGGGGCGGGGCGGGCAGGGCGGCGGAGAAGGCGAAGTCGTAGTGGGCGTGCGCCTCGGCGGGGGCCGGGAGCAGCAGGTAGCCCTTGAGGTCGATCCGGGCGCCGGTGGTGACGGTGGGGGCGCCGGGCAGGGCGGGCAGCGGACCGAGGCTGCCGACGGTGCCGACCGCCTGGATCCGGTCGCCGCTGACCCGCACGTCCACCACGCGTCCGTCGGCCAGCCGGGCCCCGGTGAGCAGGAGGACCGGGCCGTGCCCGAGCGGGTTGGCCGCCGGGCCGGGGCCTGAGGGCGGCCCGTCGGCGGCTGCGCTGTCCATCGCCGGCTCCTTCTCGCGCTGGCCAGTGGGCCCGTGGGGGGATCGGCCGGGGCCCCGGCCAATGAGCGTCGAGCCTATGGCGCACGGTGCCGGGGCGCCGGGAGGCGGGCAATAGTCGTATCGGCTCGGGGCGCACGGCTCGCGGGTCGGGGCGCATGGCTCGTGGGCCGATCGAACGCCCGGCCTTGGATCGTCCGTCCGTGCACCGCGCCGACCTGCGGTCTTCGCCCCGGGATACGGATTTCACCTCTGGGCGCGGAACGTGTAATCTCTTCCTCGTTCGCCCCTATAGCTCAGTCGGTAGAGCGTCTCCATGGTAAGGAGAAGGTCTGCGGTTCGATTCCGCATGGGGGCTCTGGTGAAAGGCAGTTCGGCTTCGGCCGGGTCGCCGATCACTGTGGCGGTGTAGCTCAGTTGGTAGAGCAAGCGGCTCATAATCGCTGTGTCACCGGTTCAAGTCCGGTCACCGCTACCCCGCGTAGTCGGTCGGGAGATCGCACTCCCGGTCGGCTACTCTTGTTGTGTTCTTATTCGTTGTCCAAGGAAGGCACTCCCGTGGCTGCCACCGATGTCCGCCCGAAGATCACGCTGGCCTGCGTGGAGTGCAAGGAGCGGAACTACATCACCAAGAAGAACCGGCGTAACGACCCGGACCGTCTTGAGATGAAGAAGCACTGCCCCCGCTGCAACTCGCACACCGCGCACCGCGAGACCCGCTGACCCTGCTGCAGGGCGCCGGGCCTGTGTGAACCAGGTCTTCGACTCCGGGCCGTATCCCTCAACAGGGGATGCGGCCCGGAGTCTTTTTCGTACCCGTCCGCGTACCCACCCGCGTTTCCATCCGTGTTCCGAGGAGCTGCCGTGGCACTCGACCCCTCTTTCATCGGGCGTAGCTACCCGCCCACCGCGCCGTACGAGGTCGGCCGGGAGAAGATCCGCGAGTTCGCGGTCGCGATCGGGGACGCCAACCCGGCGTACACCGACGCGGAGGCCGCGAAGGCGCTGGGCCACCAGGACGTGATCGCCCCGCCGACCTTCCCGTTCGCGATCGCCTTCCGGGCGGCCGGCCAGGTCGTCGAGGACCCGGAGCTGGGGCTGGACTACAGCCGGGTGGTGCACGGTGACCAGAAGTTCCAGTACACCCGCCCGGTGCGGGCCGGCGACCGGCTGACGGTCGCGGTGACCATCGACAACATCAAGTCGCTGGCGGGCAACGACGTGCTCACCGTGCGCGGCGAGGTGGCGGACGAGACCGGCGAGCACGTGGTGACGGCGATCATGACGCTGGTGGCCCGGGCCGCCGGCGAGGCGGGGGAGTGAGCACGATGGCGATCGACTACGACGAGGTCGAGGTCGGCACCGAGCTGCCGGCGCAGTCCTTCCCGGTGACCCGCGCCACGCTGGTCCAGTACGCGGGCGCCTCCGGCGACTTCAACCCGATCCACTGGAACGAGAAGTTCGCGCGGGAGGTCGGCCTGCCGGACGTCATCGCGCACGGCATGTTCACCATGGCCGAGGCGATCCGGGTGGTCACCGACTGGGTCGGCGACCCGGCCGCGGTGGTCGAGTACGGCGTCCGCTTCACCCGGCCGGTGCCGGTGCCGAACGACGGGGTCGGCGCGGTGATCGAGGTCTCCGCCAAGGTCGCCAAGAAGCTGGACGACCGCAAGGTCCAGATCGACCTGCTGGCCACCTCGGGCGGGCAGAAGGTGCTGGGGATGTCCCGGGCGATCGTCCGCCTCGCCTGAGGCTGAGGCCTTCGTCACTCCGACCTCGCTCACTCCGACGCCACCGCGGCGTCGCCCCGACCGCCCCGGGCCCGTTCGACGGGTGCCGGGGCGGTCGGGTCTCCCGGTCGGTTCCTCCGAGTCGGTTTCTCCGGGCGGCCGCCCCCTTGCAGAGATAGTGATTGGTCACTAACTTAGAACCCGTGGCGAAGACGAGCATGCGGATGAGTGCGGAGGAGCGGCGCGAGAGCGTCGTCCGGGCCGCGATGATCGAGTTCGCCAGGAACGGCTACCGCGGGACGTCCACCGAGTCGATCGCCCGCCGGGTGGGCGTCTCGCAGCCGTACCTGTTCCGGCTGTTCCCGGGCAAGCAGGCGATCTTCACGGCCGCCGCCGAGCGCTGCATCGAGGAGACCTGGAGGGTCTTCGACGAGGCCTCGGCCGGGCTGACCGGCGAGGAGGCCGCCGCGAAGATGTCCGAGGCGTACATGGGCCTGGTCGAGGACGGCGAGCAGCTGATGATGCAGATGCAGCTGTACGTCTCGGTGTTCGCCTCCCGGATGGCCGGCGAGGACGAGATCGGCGAGATGGCCCGGCGGCTGTGGGGGGAGCTGTTCGAGCGGGTGCGGGAGCGGGTCGGCGGCGACGTGCAGGGGACCACCGAGTTCTTCGCGTACGGGATGCTGATCAACACCCTGGTGGCGCTGGGCTTCCCCCGGGAGCACCGGATCTGGGACGGCTTCGGCGAGCGCGAGGAGGCCGGGTAGCGGGTCGCACGGCGGAGTCCGTGCGGCCTTTTTTCGGTCCTCGAAAGTTAGTGATCAATAACTATCCGAGAAATCCTGGGGGACGTCATGACGGAGCACACAGCAGGAAGCGCCACCACAACCGAGGTGGCCGCCGCGGAGCGGCCGGGCCTCGGCCGCACCGGCGTCTGGACCCTGGTGATCACCGCCCTCGCGGGCTTCATGGCCGCGCTGGACAACCTGGTCGTCACCACCGCGCTGCCCTCCATCCGCGAGGAGCTCGGCGGCGGGCTGTCCGACCTGGAGTGGACGGTCAGCGCCTACACCCTCTCCTTCGCCGTGCTGCTGATGTTCGGCGCGGCGCTCGGCGACCGCTTCGGCCGCCGCCGGATGTTCGTGATCGGGCTCACGCTCTTCACCGTCGGCTCGGCCGCGGCCGCGCTCTCGCCCGGCATCGGCGAGCTGATCGCCGCCCGCGCCCTCCAGGGCGTCGGGGCCGCGGTGTCGATGCCGCTCACCCTCACCCTGCTGACCGCGGCCATCCCGGCGGCCAAGCGCGGGATGGCCTTCGGCATCTGGGCCGGCGTCAACGGCCTCGCCATCGCCACCGGACCGCTGGTCGGCGGCACCCTGACCGAGAACTTCTCCTGGCAGTGGATCTTCTGGGTGAACGTCCCGGTCGGCGTGGTCCTGGTGCCGCTGGCCGCCCTCAAGCTGCGCGAGAGCCGGGGCGCCAACCCGGCCCTGGACGCGGTCGGCACGGTGCTGGTGAGCCTCGGCCTGTTCGGCGTCGTGCTCGGCCTGATCCGCGGCAACCCGGACGGCTGGACCAGTCCGCTGGTGCTGGGCGCGCTGGCCGGCGGCGTGCTGCTGCTGGTCGCCTTCGTCCGGTACGAGCAGCGCGGCGCGAAGCACCCGATGCTCCCGATGCGGCTGTTCCGCAACCGGACCTTCACCGCCGTCAACGCCTCCGGCCTGCTGATGTCGCTCGGGATGTTCGGCTCGATCTTCCTGATCAGCCAGCACCTGCAGACCGTGGGCGGCTACACCCCGGAGGAGGCCGGCGTCCGGATGCTCCCGTGGACCGGGGTGGGGCTGATCGTCGCGCCGCTGGCCGGCATCCTGGCGGACCGGCTCGGCGGTCGCCCGATCGTGGTGCTCGGGCTGGTGCTGCAGGGCGTCGGCCTGGCGCTGTACGCGGCGATCAACGCCGGACTCGGGCACTACGCGTACGGCCCGGTGGTGCCCGCCGTGGTGATGTGCGGGGTCGGCATGTCGATGTACTTCGCGCCGACCGCCGCCATGGTGATGGACAGCGTCCGGCCGGAGGAGCAGGGCATCGCCTCCGGCGCCAACAACGCGCTGCGCGAGGTCGGCGGCGCGCTCGGGGTGGCCGTGCTGGCGGCGGTCTTCTCGGAGCAGGGCGGGGACGGCTCGGCCGGGACCTTCGTCCACGCGATGGGGCCCGCGCTGTACGTCGGGGCCGCGGTGGTGCTGGCGGCCGGGGCCTGCGCGCTGCTGCTGCCGGGCCGGGCGGCGCGGGCCGGGGCGGTGGTCGCCGAGCAGCCCGCCGCCGAGCAGCCCGCCGCGATCGAGCGGGCGGGGGACACCGAGGACGTCGGGAGCGTCGAGGACGCCGTCCCGGCCGAGGCCGCGCAGGCCTGAACGGTGGGGTGCGGGCCACGGGGGCGGCCGAGCGGCCGCCCCCGTCCCCGTACGCTGGTGGGCGTGCTGGTAGAAAACGACGCCCCCCTCGCCCCGCTCACCACGCTCCGGCTCGGCGGCCCGGCCCGTCGGCTGGTCACCGCCCACACCGACGACGAGGTGATCGCCGCCGTCCGCGAGGCCGACGCGGCCGGTGAGCCGCTGCTGGTCCTCGGCGGCGGCTCCAACCTGGTGATCGGCGACGCCGGCTTCCCCGGCACGGTGCTGCGGATCGCCACCACCGGCTTCGCCCTGGACGGCACCGTGCTGGAGCTGGCGGCCGGCGAGGTGTGGTCGGAGGCGGTCACCCGCGTGGTGCGCGAGCACGGCCTGGCCGGCATCGAGTTCCTGGCCGGCATCCCGGGCTCGGCCGGCGCCACCCCGGTGCAGAACGTCGGCGCGTACGGCCAGGAGGTGGCCCAGACCGTCACCGAGGTGGTCGCGTACGACCGCACGGCGGGCGAGGTGGTCACCCTCTCGAACGCCGAGTGCGAGTTCTCCTACCGGCACAGCCGCTTCAAGGCCCGGCCGGACCGCTACGTGGTGCTCCGGGTGCGGTTCGCCCTGGCGGACCACGCGGGGCTCTCCACCCCGGTCAAGTACGCCGAGGTGGCCCGGCACTTCGGTGTCGAGCAGGGCGAGCGGGTGCCGCTGGGCGAGGCGTACGACGCGGTGCTGGGGCTGCGCTCCGGCAAGGGCATGGTGCTGGACCCGGCGGACCACGACACCTGGTCGGCCGGCTCCTTCTTCACCAACCCGGTGCTCACGGCGGCGCAGTACGAGTCCTTCCGGACCCGCCCGGGCGCCGAGGACGCCCCCGCCTACCCGGCCCCGGAGGGCTGCACCAAGACCTCGGCCGCCTGGCTGATCGACCGGGCGGGCTTCCGCAAGGGCTACGGCGACGGCCCGGCCACGCTCTCCACCAAGCACACCCTGGCGCTCACCAACCGCGGCGCGGCCACCGCCGAGGACCTGCTGGCCCTGGCCCGGGAGATCCGGGACGGGGTCCGCGAGGCCTTCGGTGTGGAGCTGGTGAACGAGCCCGTGATGGTGGGCGTCAAGCTCTAACCCGCCGGGTGCCCGTCGACCAGCCAGCCGTCGATGTCCGCCAGCAGTTCCTTGCGGACGGCCTCCGGGGCGCACGAGCCGCGCACCGACTGCCGTGCCAGCTCGGCGAGTTCGGCGTCGGTGAAGCCCAGGGCGTCGCGGGCCAGGTCGTACTGGGCGGCCAGCCGGCTGCCGAACAGCAGCGGGTCGTCCGCGCCGAGCGCCAGCGGCACCCCGGCGTCGAACAGCCGGCGCAGCGGTACCTCTTCCGGGTGTTCGTAGACGCCGAGCGAGACGTTGGAGGACGGGCAGACCTCGCAGGTGATCCCGCGGTCCGCCAGCCGGGCCATCAGCCGCGGGTCCTCGGCGGCCCGCACGCCGTGGCCGATCCGGCCGGCGCCCAGGTCGTCCAGGCAGTCCCGGACGGACTCCGGCCCGGCCAGCTCGCCACCGTGCGGGGCGGCCAGCAGCCCGCCCTTGCGGGCGATCTCGAAGGCCCGGTCGAAGTCCCGGGCCAGGCCGCGGCGCTCGTCGTTGGAGAGGCCGAAGCCGACCACCCCGTGGTCGGCGTAGCGGACGGCGAGCCGGGCCAGCGTCCGGGCGTCCATCGGGGACTTCATCCGGTTCGCCGCGACCAGCACCCGGATGCCCACCTCGGTGGCCGCGGCGGCCTGCTCGACCGCGTCCAGGATCAGCTCCAGGGCGGGGATCAGCCCGCCCAGCCGGGGCGCGTAGGAGGTCGGGTCGACCTGGATCTCCAGCCAGCGGGAGCCGTCCCGCCGTTCGTCCTCGGCGGTCTCCAGGACCAGCCGGCGGATGTCCGACTCGTCCCGGAGCACCGAGCGGGCGGTGTCGTAGAGGCGCTGGAAGCGGAACCAGCCGCGCTCGTCGGTGGCGCGGAGCTTGGGCGGCTCGCCGGAGCTGAGCGCCTCCGGCAGGCGGACGCCGTGCTTGTCGGCCAGCTCCAGCAGGGTGGCGGGCCGCATCGAGCCGGTGAAGTGCAGGTGCAGGTGGGCCTTCGGGAGGCCCCTGACGTCTCGCGGGATCAACAGGCGTTCCATCTGCCGATACTGCCGTATGCGACCCCCGAACGGGAACCGCCCTCTTCCCGTCCCCCGAAGGGGTGAAAGAGGGCGGTGCGCCGGGTGAATCCCGAACGTCCGGTTGACGACGGACGTCAGTCGCGGGCCTCGCCGAGCAGCTTCTGGATCCGGCTGATGCCCTCGACCAGGTCCTCGTCGCCGAGCGCGTAGGAGAACCGCAGGTAGCCGGGGGTGCCGAAGGCCTCGCCCGGGACGGCGGCGACCTCGACCTCGTCCAGGATCAGGCTCGCCAGCTCGGCGGAGGTCTGCGGGCGCTGACCGCGGATCTCCTTGCCCAGCAGGCCCTTGACCGACGGGTAGGCGTAGAAGGCGCCCTCGGGCTCGGGGCAGATGACGCCGTCGATCTCGTTGAGCATCCGCACGATGGTCCTGCGGCGGCGGTCGAAGGCGGTGCGCATCTCGTGCACGGCGGACAGGTCGCCGGCGACGGCGGCGATCGCGGCGCGCTGGGCGACGTTGGAGACGTTGGAGGTGGCGTGCGACTGCAGGTTGGTCGCGGCCTTGACCACGTCCTTGGGGCCGATCACCCAGCCCACCCGCCAGCCGGTCATCGCGTAGGTCTTGGCCACCCCGTTGACCACGATGCACTTGTCGGCCAGCTCGGGCAGCAGGGCCGGCAGCGAGGTGAAGGTCGCGTCGCCGTAGACCAGGTGCTCGTAGATCTCGTCGGTGAGCACCCACAGGCCGTGCTCCAGCGCCCAGCGGCCGATCGCCTCGGCCTCGTCGCGGGTGTACACCGCGCCGGTCGGGTTGGACGGCGAGACGAACAGCAGCACCTTGGTGTTCTCGGTGCGGGCGGCCTCCAGCTGCTCGACCGAGACCTTGTAGCCGGTGGTCTCGTCGGCGACGACCTCCACCGGGACGCCGCCGGCCAGCTGGATCGACTCCGGGTAGGTGGTCCAGTACGGGGCCGGGACGATGACCTCGTCGCCCGGGTCCAGGATCGCGGCGAAGGCCTCGTAGATGGCCTGCTTGCCGCCGTTGGTGACCAGCACCTGGGAGGCGTCCACCTGGTAGCCGGAGTCGCGCAGCGTCTTGGCGGCGATCGCGGCCTTGAGCTCGGGCAGCCCACCCGCCGGGGTGTAGCGGTGGTTCTTCGGGTCGCGGCAGGCCTCGACGGCCGCCTCGACGATGTAGTCCGGGGTGGGGAAGTCGGGCTCACCGGCACCGAAGCCGATCACCGGACGGCCGGCGGCCTTGAGGGCCTTGGCCTTGGCGTCCACGGCGAGGGTTGCGGACTCGGCGATCGCACCGATCCGGGCGGAGACCCGGCGGTCGGCGGGGCGGATGGACTGGTCGGGCTGCGGGGTGGAAGCGCTCATGCCTGCATCGTCGCAGAACCGGGACGGACCGGGCGTGGCGGTTCCAGCATCCGTACGGCTCCGTCCGCATCGCGACCCCCGGCGATCCGCCGGTGTCCGCCCCGCCGGGCCGGACATCCGCCGGGCGGACGGCGGTCCCGGAAGAAGAGGTTCGACCAAACACCCCTCGACCACGTACACTCGCTGCTCGACGGCCCACCGAAAATGACCGGAGCTTTCACCGCCTGTACAGACAGCGGGGGGAGATGCGGTAGGTTGGTCGCCACCAGGGGCCGCGAGGTTCCGTAGGGCAATAGCTCAATTGGTAGAGCACCGGTCTCCAAAACCGGCGGTTGGGGGTTCGAGTCCCTCTTGCCCTGCTGCTTGATCCGTATTCAGCCCGTTCGCTCCACAGAGCGAGCGGGCTTGATGCGGAAAGGGCACCGATCAGCACCGCTTAAGCCGACCGCTCGTGCCTGAAACGGGTACGCAGGTGATGTTCGGCCGGACCCGGATTCAGGTGAGGACGAGTGACGGAGACCACGGGCTCCACCGCAACGCCTGAGAGCGGCAACCCCGAGGGGACCGACGGCGCTGCCGAGACCGCTGCTGTCGAGGGCGACAAGACCTCCGGCAAGCAGAAGAAGTCCGGCAAGCGGGCCAAGAAGGGCCTCTTCGCGCGGATGGGCCTGTTCTACCGCCAGATCATCGCGGAGCTCCGCAAGGTCGTCTGGCCCACCCGGAGCGAACTCACCAACTACACCGCGGTCGTGGTGACCTTCGTCGTGGTCGTGATGGGCTTCGTCTACGGTCTCGACTACGGCTTCGCCAAGCTGAGCCTCTTGGTCTTCGGCTGATCGAGCCCCACCTCCGAACCACCTCCCGACCCGGGCCGAATCATCGGTCCGGGTCGAGCTGTCGGCGGCGGACGTACGCGCGCGTACCGTGGACTCGGTACTGTTGAAGTCTCCGAGACCTCTCCTGGCGCCCGCGCGAGCGGCTGCGCGCCGGTCCGGTTCCGGAGCGCGCCACCTTCACCATCTCCAGGAAAGAAGCAGCCACCGTGTCTGAGTCCCCCCTGTACGACGCCGACGAGACCGTCCGCGAGGCGGATGTCGCCGCCGAGCTGGACGCGGCCGAGCTGGCTGTCGACGCAGAGTCCGCCGAGCAGGTCGTCGACGCCGTGGACAGCGACGAGGACGAGGTCGAGGCGTACGACGAGGCCGAGGCCGGCGAGCCCGCCGAGGAGGCCGCGCTGCACGTGGAGGTCGACGAGGAGCTCGCCGCCGAGGAGTCCGCCGACGAGGAGCCGGCCGAGGCCGAGGCCGTCGAGGACGAGCCCGCCGAGGCCGAGGCCGAGGTCGACCCGGTCGCCAAGTTCCGCGAGGACCTGCGCTTCATGCCGGGCGAGTGGTACGTGATCCACACCTACGCGGGCTACGAGAACCGGGTGAAGCAGAACCTGGAGCAGCGCGCCGTCTCGCTGAACGTCGAGGAGTACATCTTCCAGGCCGAGGTGCCGCAGGAGGAGGTCGTCCAGATCAAGAACGGCGACCGCAAGACCATCCGGCAGAACAAGCTCCCCGGCTACGTCCTGGTCCGCATGGACCTCACCCCGGAGTCCTGGGGCGTCGTGCGCAACACCCCCGGTGTCACCGGCTTCGTGGGCAACGCCTACGACCCGTACCCGCTGACCCTGGACGAGGTCGTCAAGATGCTCGCCCCGGACGTCGAGCGCCAGGCGGCCAAGGAGGCCGGCAAGCCCTCCCCGGTCAAGCCGAGCGAGATCCAGGTCCTGGACTTCGAGGTCGGCGACTCGGTCACCGTCACCGACGGCCCGTTCGCGACCCTCCAGGCGACCATCAACGAGATCAACCCCGACTCGAAGAAGGTCAAGGGCCTGGTCGAGATCTTCGGCCGGGAGACCCCGGTCGAGCTCTCCTTCGACCAGATCCAGAAGAACTAGTCACACGGTCTTCGGATCCGGGGCGGCGGCCGACGGCCTCCGTCCCGAATCCGTTTTGGTCCAGCGGCGCAGACGCGTTAGCCTGGCCTGATGTGTGTGCTGGCGACCGGGTGTCGCCCCGGTCCGCACGCACCAGCAATCACCTCTCGGAAGGACCCGGAGAGACATGCCTCCCAAGAAGAAGAAGGTCACGGGGCTTATCAAGCTCCAGATCAACGCCGGCGCGGCCAACCCGGCGCCGCCGGTCGGCCCCGCGCTGGGCCAGCACGGCGTCAACATCATGGAGTTCTGCAAGGCCTACAACGCTGCGACCGAGTCGCAGCGCGGCATGATCGTGCCGGTGGAGATCACGGTCTACGAGGACCGTTCCTTCACCTTCATCACGAAGACGCCGCCGGCCGCGCGCCTCATCCTGAAGGCCGCCGGTATCGACAAGGGCTCCAGCGAGCCGCACAAGACCAAGGTCGCCAAGCTCACCAGCGCCCAGGTCCGCGACATCGCCACCACCAAGATGCCCGACCTGAACGCCAACGACCTGGACGCGGCGGAGAAGATCATCGCCGGCACCGCCCGGTCGATGGGCATCACCGTCGAGGGCTGATCAAGCCCACCGTCCCGTCAGGGGCAAACCGGCTCAGCCGTCCCTGTGGTAGGGCCTGCGCAGGCCCGTCGAATACCACAACTCCAATCACCATTCAGGAGCAGCAGTGAAGCGCAGCAAGGCTCTGAAGGCCGCGGACGCCAAGGTCGACCGCGAGCGCCTTTACGCCCCCCTCGAGGCCGTCCGCCTCGCCAAGGCGACCAGCACCACCAAGTTCGACGGCACCGTCGAGGTCGCCATGCGTCTGGGCGTCGACCCGCGCAAGGCCGACCAGATGGTCCGCAGCACCGTGATCCTCCCGCACGGCACCGGTAAGACCGCTCGGGTCCTGGTCTTCGCGACCGGCGAGCGTGCCGAGGCCGCGCGTGCTGCGGGTGCCGACATCGTCGGCTCCGACGAGCTCATCGACGAGGTCGCCAAGGGCCGCCTCGACTTCGACGCCGTCGTCGCCACCCCGGACCTCATGGGCAAGGTCGGCCGCCTGGGCCGCGTGCTCGGTCCCCGTGGCCTGATGCCGAACCCGAAGACCGGCACCGTGACCCCGGACACCGCCAAGGCTGTGAACGAGATCAAGGGCGGCAAGATCGAGTTCCGCGTCGACAAGCACTCGAACCTGCACTTCATCATCGGTAAGGCCTCCTTCACCGACGAGCAGCTGGTCGAGAACTACGCCGCCGCGCTGGACGAGGTGCTCCGCGCCAAGCCGTCCGCCGCCAAGGGCCGCTACATCAAGAAGACCGCGTTCTCGACCACCATGGGCCCCGGCATCCAGGTGGACCCGAACCGCACCCGCAACCTCCTCGTCGAGGAGGACCCGGCCGCGGTCTGAGCCCCAGTGCTCTAGAGCTGTCCGTACGACGGGCCCGTACCCCCTTCACCGGGGGTGCGGGCCCGTCGTCGTTTCCCGGGGCGGCGCCTGGCCGGGGCGGCCCGGCGGGGGCGGCGGCGGAAACGGTTGCGGGATCGGAACACGGGGGAATGGGAACGGCTGATCGAGTCGTCGTACGCTCTGCCGGTCAGATCATGTGGAGAACCTGTGACCGCCGGAGTGTGCCGTGCCGCCCGCCCTTCGCCCCGCCACGCTCGCGGCGGCCCTGCTGCTGCTCGGCACCACCACCGCCTGCAGCCTGCTGGCCGCCCCGGGGACCCGCGTCCCCGGTGAGCCGGCGCCGATCCCGCCCAAGCAGGTGGTGCTCGCGGCCGCCCAGGCCCTGGACGACGCCGGCGGCGCCCGGATCGACCTGGTGCGGGAGGGCCCGGACGGCCGGCGCAGCGCGAGCGGCACCCTGGTCTGGGGCGACCGGGACGAGGCCGCGCTGACCGTCACCGACGAGCTGGGCACCGGGCGGCTGTCCCTCCGGGACGGCGCGCTCGACCTCACGTACCAGGGCGGCGCGGCCAAGCACGCCGAGCGCGCCACCGCGGAGTCGGCCGACCCGGCGGCCGGCGGCGGCTCCGGCGGCTCCGGCGGGTACGCGGGCGGCTGGATGACCGCGCTGGTCACCAACCCGGGCAGCCGGGCGTACGCGATCGCCCAGACCGACCGGCTCGGCTCGCTCGGCGCCGAGCAGCTCGCCGGGACGACCGTCGTGCACTACCAGGGCTCCGCCCCGGTGGCCGACTACTTCGGGGCGGACCGGGAGTTGGACCCGCAGCAGCTCGCCGCGGTGGTCGGCTGGTACCGGCAGCGCGGGGTCGGCGAGATCGGGTACGACGTCTGGGTCGGGCCCGGCCCGCGGCTGATGAAGCTCCGTGAGACGGCCCGGGGGAGCGCCGGGACGACCGTGACCACGACGGACGTCACCGCTCCCGGGGCGGGGGAGACGACCCCGGCCGCGGCCGGCTGACGGGAGGGGATATCCGGTGCGGATCGGCCCCGGCCATCCGTTAGAGTCCGGCTGAGAAGAAGCCGATGATCGGCTCTTCCGAGGAACTCACGGGGGGTACACCCATGCGCGCTGTCCGTCTCGCGGCCACCGTCGCGACCGCCGCCGTCCTGCTGGCCGGCGCCACCGCCTGCGGCAGCAAGGGCGGCGACACCAAGAGCGCCGCCGACAGCAAGGGCGCCACCGACGGCAAGGACGCGGCCGCGGCCGCGGCCGGACTCGCCGCCGACCCGAAGGCCGCGCTCGCCGCCTCCGCCCTGGTGATGCAGAAGGCCGGCAACGGCAAGGTCGCCTTGACCTCCCCGGACGCCTCCAGCCCGAGCGGCAGCGGCAGCGCCGACTGGAAGGACCCGGGCAAGGTCTCCGTGGACGTGTCCAGCGACATGGACGGCAAGAAGCTCAGGATCCGGGCGATCGGGGCCGACACCTACATCGGCGGCGACGACACCACGGCCACCGCCCTCCAGGGGAAGCACTGGGTCAAGGTGCCCGCCTCGGAGGAGATGGGCAGCGCCTTCGTGGTGATGGGTCAGATGGTCAACCCGGTCTCCCAGCTCACCATCGCGGCCGCGAGCGGCAAGCTCAGCAAGGTCGGCCAGGAGGCCGTGGACGGCGTCCAGACCACCCACCTGCGGGCCGTCGAGGACACCGCCACCCTGGTGGCCGGGATGACCTCGCTCACCGCGGAGCAGCGCCAGGCCGTCCAGAAGACGCTGGAGGAGGACGGCAAGACCCTCACCATCGACTTCTGGCTGAACGACAAGCAGGAGCTGGTGAAGTACCAGGAGTACGGCGACACCAACGGCGCGTCCAAGGCCGTCACCGTCAAGTACTCCGACCTCGGCAAGGGCGACAAGATCGAGGCGCCCGCCGCCGGCGACCTGGGCTCCCAGGCCGACCTGCTCAAGCTGTTCGGCTGATCCGGCCGGACACCCGCACCGAACTCCCGCACCGAACGCCGCACCGACCACCGGCTACCACCCCGGGCGCCTCGCGTGCCCGGGGGGTTCCGCAGCTGACGCCGGCCGCCGGTTCCGGCCCCCGGCCCGGCCGATCAGGTGGACGGGGCGGGGGTCGCCACCGGCCGGGCCCGGTCCGGGTGGCAAGGTGGGCCCGGTGAGAGAGGAACGGACGATGGCGCGACGGCAGCGGCTGGCGGCGGTGGCCGTGGTCGCCGTGCTCGCGAGCGGCCTGACCGGCTGCGGCGGCGGGGACGCGCCCGCCACGCCCTCGGCCGGCGCCAGCGCGAGCACCACCTCCGCCACCGCCGCCACCCCGACCTGGCCGGCCAGGCCGACCGACCGGTCCCCGCACGGCGTGCTGCTCTCCGCCCAGCTGACCATGCAGACCGCCCGCCGGGCCAAGGTCAACTACCGGCTGGGCGCGGACGCCGGCTCCGGCTCGCTGTTCTGGGCCCCCAAGACGGCGGCCCAGCTCAAGCGCGCCACCCCGGGCGACGCCGAGCAGCTGATCGTCGTGGACACCGTCGGCTACCAGGGCGGCGACGCCGCCACCGCGGCCAGGAACGGCGGCAAGCACTGGGAGCGCTTCGCCGTCCCACCCGACCCGGACGGGCACAAGGCGGTCCCGTACGCGGGGCTGCTGGACCTGCTGAACCCGGTCGAGGCGCTGGCCGCGGCCACCGCGGACGGGGCGGAGCCGGCCTTCGTCGGCGAGGAGAAGTTCGAGGACTCCACCGTCGAGCACTACCGGGTGACCACCACCGCCGAGAAGTACGCGGCGGCCCAGACCCAGCTGCCGCAGGCCCGCCGGGACGGCCTGCGGGCCGCGCTGGCCCCCGGCGGCTCGCTGGAGCTCACCCTGGACCTCTGGCTGAACGACAAGGACCAGCTGGTCCGGCTGCAGCGCACCGGGAACGGGGACAGCGGCCGGGCGGACGACTCGGTGATCTACTCCGACCCGGCCGGCCCGCTGCTCTCGGCCCAGGCCCCGGCCGAGACGGACACCGTGGACACCGGCGTCCGGACGGTCTCCCCGCTGGCCCGCTGAGCCGGACAGGCTCCTCGGGGCCCCGCCCGGGACCCGTCCCGGTTCACCCGTCCGAGGGCGATTTGCGTCGTCCGGACGAGTCCGGTTACTGTTGCCGAAGCCAAAGACCGCTGGTTGTCGCCGCGCCCCCGTCAGGGAGCCGGTGGCCGAAGGATCTGCGCTTCGTCGCAGGCAGCCCGCGCAGGTGTGTCTGGAGCTTCGACTTCCGGGTCCCGCGTTCGCGCTGGTGTCCGTTGAGGTCGCTACGAGCCCCGTGCGCCTGCGCACCGGGGCTCATTGCATTTCTGCAGGAGCTTTCCTTCCGTCCGGCCGGTTCGAGGTGTGAATGGTCGACTTTCGCGGTCGGCCGGACTTCGACATCACGGAAGGAGGCGTAAGCCTATGGCCAGGCCCGACAAGGCTGCCGCCGTCGCCGAGATCACGGACAAGTTCCGCGGCTCCTCCGCGGCGCTGCTGACCGAGTACCGCGGTCTCTCGGTGAAGCAGGTCAAGACCCTGCGTCGCTCGCTCGGCGACAACGCCGAGTACGCCGTGGTGAAGAACACGCTGACCAAGATCGCGGCCAACGAGGCCGGGATCTCCGAGCTCGACGACCTGTTCAACGGTCCGACGGCTGTTGCCTTCGTCACCGGTGACCCGGTGGAGTCGGCGAAGGCTCTGCGTGACTTCGCCAAGGAGAACCCCGCTCTCATCATCAAGGGCGGTGTCCTTGACGGTAAGGCGCTGTCCGCCGATGAGATCAAGAAGCTCGCGGACCTCGAGTCCCGCGAGGTGCTGCTCGCCAAGCTGGCGGGTGCCCTGAAGGCCAAGCAGTCCCAGGCTGCCGCGCTCTTCCAGGCCCTGCCGTCGAAGCTCGTCCGCACTGTGGACGCGCTGCGCGACAAGGTCGAGCAGGGCGGTGCCGGTACGCCGGCTCCCGCCGCCGAGGACGCGGCCGCCGAGTAATTCGGCAGGCTCACGCCTCGCTGCGGGCCCGTACGCCCGCCATCCCGTACATCCGGCACCACCTGCCGATTTAGTGGAAGGACGCCAATCATGGCGAAGCTGTCCCAGGACGAGCTGCTCGCGCAGTTCGAGGAGCTCACCCTCATCGAGCTCGCTGCCTTCGTGAAGGCCTTCGAGGAGAAGTTCGACGTCACCGCTGCCGCCCCGGTCGCCGTTGCCGCCGTTGGTGGCGCCGCCGGTGGCGCCGAGGCCGCTGTCGAGGAGCAGGACGAGTTCGACGTCATCCTCGACGCCGCCGGTGACAAGAAGATCCAGGTCATCAAGGAGGTGCGCACCCTGACCTCCCTCGGCCTGAAGGAGGCCAAGGACCTCGTTGACACCGCTGGTGCCAAGGTCCTGGAGAAGGTTGCCAAGGACGTTGCCGAGAAGGCCAAGGCCGCCCTCGAGGGTGCCGGCGCCAAGGTCACCGTCAAGTGACTTCTCGCCCCCTCTGAGGGGGCCTGAGGCCGGGCCGATCACCCTTGCGGGTGGTCGGCCCGGCCTTTTGCGTTCCCGGGCCCGCCGCCTTCCCCGCCCGCCTTCCCCGCCCGCCCTCCCGCCGCCCCGGGCCGGACGACCACCGGTGTGGCCGATCGCGCACTCGGTACTGTCGGCGGCGAGGAGTATGGTGATCACCGTCATCGACGGTGGCCCCCACCACGGCTTCTGTAACGCCGGAGGGGTTCGGGCCGATGAACGGGTCGAGGTCCGCCCCGCCGGCGGGCCCTTGACGAACCCGGCGAGGCGCGCGATTCTCGAGGCGCGAGTCCGCCCGGTTGGTTCGCCGCTGGATGCATAACCAGCGGCTCGGGCGGGAAATGACTCCACGTGAGTTAGAGCAGTACCCGGTGGGCGCCCGCGCCCCCGGCTACCGGGAGGAGTCTCCGATTCGGTTTCCGAATCAGAGCTGGACAGCAGTGTCGCCTTTGGCTACACTGTCCCTTTGCGCTGCCTGTTAGCTGCTCCGTGACTCGTCGCCCGGAGTTTGCGTTGCCCTGAAGGGGTCTGGCACCGCCTCCGCAAAGCGGCTCTGACCTGGGGTTTCGACCCCGGCGGAGGCCGGCTGCGAGGGAGGCGGAATCCAGGCTCAAGCAGGCCCGGCTGGTACGCGCGTAGTGAGCTCCGAGCCCTCGGAAGGACCCCCCTCTTGGCCGCGCCGCGCAACGCCTCGAACAATTCCGCCGCATCCACCGCCCCGCTCCGCGTCTCGTTCGCGAAGATCAAGGAGCCCCTCGAGGTCCCGAACCTCCTGGCCCTGCAGACCGAGAGCTTTGACTGGCTGCTCGGCAACGCGGCCTGGAAGTCCCGGGTCGAGCAGGCGCTGGAGTCTGGTCAGGATGTCCCCACCAAGTCCGGTCTGGAGGAGATCTTCGAGGAGATCTCGCCGATCGAGGACTTCAGCGGGTCGATGTCCCTGACCTTCCGCGACCACCGTTTCGAGCCGCCGAAGAACTCCATTGACGAGTGCAAGGACCGCGACTTCACGTACGCGGCCCCGCTCTTCGTCACGGCCGAGTTCACCAACAACGAGACCGGTGAGATCAAGTCTCAGACGGTCTTCATGGGCGACTTCCCGCTCATGACCCACAAGGGCACGTTCGTGATCAACGGCACCGAGCGTGTCGTCGTGTCGCAGCTCGTCCGCTCCCCGGGCGTGTACTTCGACTCCACCCTGGACAAGGTGTCCGACAAGGACATCTACTCCTGCAAGGTCATCCCCTCGCGTGGTGCCTGGCTCGAGATGGAGATCGACAAGCGCGACATGGTCGGCGTCCGCATCGACCGCAAGCGCAAGCAGTCCGTCACCGTGCTGCTCAAGGCTCTCGGCTGGACCAACGAGATGATTCTCGAGGAGTTCGGCGAGTACGAGTCGATGCGCAACACCCTGGAGAAGGACCACACCCAGGGCCAGGACGACGCGCTGCTGGACATCTACCGCAAGCTGCGTCCGGGCGAGCCGCCGACGCGCGAGGCCGCGCAGACGCTGCTGGAGAACCTGTACTTCAACCCGAAGCGCTACGACCTGGCCAAGGTCGGTCGCTACAAGCTGAACCGGAAGCTGGGCAACGCCGAGTCGCTGGACTCCGGCGTGCTCACCGAGCCCGACATCATCGGTGCGATCAAGTACCTGGTGAAGCTGCACGCGGGTGAGACCGAGTGGCGTGACGAGACCGGCCGCGACATCGTGGTCGAGGTCGACGACATCGACCACTTCGGCAACCGCCGCCTGCGCAACGTCGGCGAGCTCATCCAGAACCAGGTCCGTACGGGTCTCGCCCGTATGGAGCGCGTCGTGCGCGAGCGCATGACCACCCAGGACGTCGAGGCGATCACGCCGCAGACCCTGATCAACATCCGGCCGGTCGTCGCCTCCATCAAGGAGTTCTTCGGCACCAGCCAGCTGTCGCAGTTCATGGACCAGACGAACCCGCTGTCGGGCCTGACCCACAAGCGTCGTCTGTCCGCCCTCGGCCCCGGCGGTCTCTCCCGTGAGCGCGCCGGCTTCGAGGTCCGTGACGTGCACCCCTCGCACTACGGCCGCATGTGTCCGATCGAGACCCCGGAAGGCCCGAACATCGGTCTGATCGGGTCGCTGGCCTCGTACGGCCGGGTCAACGCCTTCGGCTTCATCGAGACCCCGTACCGCAAGGTCGTCGACGGTGTCGTCACCGAGAAGGTGGACTACCTCACCGCCGACGAGGAGGACCGCTACGTCATCGCCCAGGCGAACGCCCCGCTGACCGCGGACCTGCACTTCGCCGAGCCCCGCGTCCTGGTCCGCCGCCGTGGCGGCGAGATCGACTACATCCCGGGCTCCGAGATCGACTACATGGACGTCTCGCCGCGCCAGATGGTGTCGGTCGCGACCGCCATGATCCCGTTCCTCGAGCACGACGACGCCAACCGCGCGCTCATGGGCTCGAACATGATGCGCCAGGCGGTGCCGCTGCTGAAGAGCGAGGCCCCGCTGGTCGGCACCGGCATGGAGTACCGCTGCGCCGTCGACGCCGCCGACGTCATCACCGCCGAGAAGTCCGGCGTGGTGCAGGAGGTCTCGGCCGACTACGTCACCGTGGCGAACGACGACGGCACGTACACCACGTACCGCGCCGCCAAGTTCACCCGCTCCAACCAGGGCACCGCCTTCAACCAGAAGGTGCTCGTGGACGAGGGCGCCCGGGTCGAGGTCAACCAGGTGCTGGCCGACGGCCCGTGCACCGACGAGGGCGAGATGGCCCTCGGCAAGAACCTGCTCGTGGCGTTCATGTCGTGGGAGGGTCACAACTACGAGGACGCGATCATCCTGTCGCAGCGCCTCGTGCAGGACGACGTCCTCTCCTCGATCCACATCGAGGAGCACGAGGTCGACGCCCGTGACACCAAGCTCGGCCCCGAGGAGATCACCCGGGACATCCCGAACGTCTCCGAGGAGGTCCTCGCGGACCTGGACGAGCGCGGCATCATCCGGATCGGCGCCGACGTCGTCACCGGTGACATCCTCGTCGGCAAGGTCACCCCGAAGGGTGAGACCGAGCTGACCCCCGAGGAGCGCCTGCTCCGCGCGATCTTCGGCGAGAAGGCCCGTGAGGTCCGCGACACCTCGCTCAAGGTCCCGCACGGTGAGTCCGGCAAGGTCATCGGCGTCCGCGTCTTCGACCGCGAAGAGGGCGACGAGCTGCCCCCGGGCGTCAACCAGCTGGTCCGCGTCTACGTGGCCCAGAAGCGCAAGATCACCAACGGTGACAAGCTCGCCGGCCGTCACGGCAACAAGGGTGTCATCTCCAAGATCCTTCCGGTCGAGGACATGCCCTTCCTCGAGGACGGCACCCCGGTCGACATCATCCTCAACCCGCTGGGTGTCCCGTCCCGAATGAACCCGGGACAGGTCCTGGAGATCCACCTCGGGTGGCTCGCCAAGCAGGGCTGGGACGTCTCCGGCCTCGCCGACGAGTGGGCCCAGCGCCTCCAGGCGATCGGCGCCGACCAGGTCGCCGGTGGCACCAACCTCGCCACCCCGGTCTTCGACGGCGCCCGCGAGGACGAGATCACCGGTCTGCTGGACAACACCACCCTCACCCGTGACGGTGAGCGCCTGGTGAACTCCACCGGCAAGGCCCGCCTGTTCGACGGCCGCTCCGGCGAGCCGTTCCCGATGCCGGTCTCGGTCGGCTACATGTACATCCTCAAGCTGCACCACCTGGTCGACGACAAGCTGCACGCCCGGTCGACCGGTCCGTACTCGATGATCACCCAGCAGCCGCTCGGTGGTAAGGCGCAGTTCGGTGGTCAGCGCTTCGGTGAGATGGAGGTGTGGGCCCTCGAGGCGTACGGCGCCGCGTACGCCCTGCAGGAGCTGCTCACCATCAAGTCCGACGACGTGCTCGGCCGCGTGAAGGTCTACGAGGCCATCGTCAAGGGCGAGAACATCCCCGAGCCCGGCATTCCCGAGTCCTTCAAGGTTCTTATCAAGGAAATGCAGTCGCTCTGCCTCAACGTGGAGGTGCTGTCCTCGGACGGCCAGTCCATCGAGATGCGGGACTCCGACGAGGACGTCTTCCGCGCCGCCGAAGAGCTCGGCATCGACCTGTCCCGGCGCGAGCCGAGCAGCGTCGAAGAGGTCTGACGGAGGTCGGGCCGGCTGCCCCGAGCAGCCGGCCCGCCCCCAGGCCCCCCTCAGACCACAGACAAACTCTCGAATCACGAAAGAGGGCTTGACGACCAGTGCTTGACGTCAACTTCTTCGACGAGCTCCGCATCGGCCTGGCCACCGCCGACGACATCCGCCAGTGGTCGCACGGCGAGGTCAAGAAGCCGGAGACCATCAACTACCGCACCCTTAAGCCCGAAAAGGACGGCCTCTTCTGCGAGAAGATCTTCGGCCCGACCCGGGACTGGGAGTGCTACTGCGGTAAGTACAAGCGCGTCCGCTTCAAGGGCATCATCTGTGAGCGCTGCGGCGTCGAGGTGACCCGCGCCAAGGTGCGCCGCGAGCGGATGGGCCACATCGAGCTGGCCGCCCCGGTCACCCACATCTGGTACTTCAAGGGCGTGCCGTCCCGCCTCGGCTACCTGCTCGACCTGGCGCCGAAGGACCTCGAGAAGGTCATCTACTTCGCCGCCTACATGATCACCTGGGTCGACGACGAGCGCCGCCAGCGCGACCTGCCGTCCCTGGAGGCGCACGTCTCGGTCGAGCGTCAGCAGATCGAGAACCGCCGCGACTCCGACCTCGAAGCCCGCGCCAAGAAGGCCGAGTCCGACCTGGCCGAGCTGGAGGCCGAGGGCGCCAAGGCCGACGTGCGCCGCAAGGTGCGCGAGGGCGCCGAGCGCGAGATGAAGCAGCTGCGCGACCGCGCGCAGCGCGAGCTCGACCGCCTCGACGAGGTGTGGGCCCGCTTCAAGAACCTCAAGGTCCAGGACCTGGAGGGCGACGAGCTGCTCTACCGCGAGCTGCGCGACCGCTTCGGCACCTACTTCTCCGGCTCGATGGGCGCCGCGGCCCTCAAGGACCGCCTGGAGACCTTCGACCTGGCGGAGGAGGCCGAGCGCCTCCGCGAGATCATCCGCACCGGCAAGGGCCAGAAGAAGACCCGTGCGCTCAAGCGCCTCAAGGTCGTCTCCGCGTTCCTGCAGACCAGCAACAAGCCCAACGGCATGGTGCTGGACTGCGTCCCGGTCATCCCGCCGGACCTGCGTCCGATGGTGCAGCTGGACGGTGGCCGCTTCGCGACCTCCGACCTGAACGACCTGTACCGCCGCGTGATCAACCGCAACAACCGCCTGAAGCGCCTGCTCGACCTCGGTGCCCCCGAGATCATCGTGAACAACGAGAAGCGCATGCTCCAGGAGGCCGTCGACGCGCTGTTCGACAACGGCCGCCGCGGCCGTCCGGTCACCGGCCCGGGCAACCGCCCGCTCAAGTCCCTGAGCGACATGCTCAAGGGCAAGCAGGGTCGTTTCCGTCAGAACCTGCTCGGCAAGCGAGTCGACTACTCGGCCCGTTCGGTCATCGTCGTCGGCCCGCAGCTCAAGCTGCACCAGTGCGGTCTGCCGAAGGCCATGGCGCTGGAGCTCTTCAAGCCGTTCGTGATGAAGCGCCTGGTCGACCTGAACCACGCGCAGAACATCAAGTCGGCCAAGCGCATGGTCGAGCGTGCCCGTCCGGTCGTGTGGGACGTGCTCGAAGAGGTCATCGCCGAGCACCCCGTGCTGCTGAACCGTGCGCCCACCCTGCACCGCCTCGGCATCCAGGCCTTCGAGCCGCAGCTGGTCGAGGGCAAGGCCATCCAGATCCACCCGCTCGTCTGCACCGCGTTCAACGCGGACTTCGACGGTGACCAGATGGCCGTCCACCTGCCGCTCTCCGCGGAGGCGCAGGCCGAGGCCCGCATCCTGATGCTGTCCTCGAACAACATCCTCAAGCCGGCCGACGGTCGCCCCGTCACCATGCCGACCCAGGACATGGTGCTCGGCCTGTTCTTCCTGACCTCGGACCGCGACAACGTGAAGGGCGCCGGCCGCACCTTCTCGTCGACCGCCGAGGCGATCATGGCCTTCGACGCCCGCGAGCTGGACGTCCAGGCCCCGATCGAGCTGCGCCTGGCCGCCGGCACCGTCCCGCCCCGTGGCTGGACCCCGCCGGTGGACGAGGAGGGCCAGTCGACCTGGTTCGAGGGCGAGCCCTTCCGCCTGAGCACCACCCTGGGCCGCGCGCTCTTCAACGAGCTGCTGCCCGAGGACTACCCGTTCGTCGACTACGAGGTGGGCAAGAAGCAGCTCTCCGCGATCGTCAACGACCTGGCCGAGCGCTACCCCAAGGTCGTCGTCGCGGCGACCCTGGACAACCTCAAGGCGGCCGGTTTCCACTGGTCGACCCGCTCGGGCGTCACCGTCTCGATCTCGGACGTCATCGTCCCGCCGAGCAAGCCCCAGATCCTCGAGGGCTTCGAGGCCAAGGCCGAGAAGGTCCAGAAGCAGTACGAGCGCGGTCTGATCACCAACGACGAGCGCAAGCAGGAGCTCGTCGGCATCTGGACCCAGGCGACCAACGAGGTCGCCGAGGCCATGGCCGCGAACTTCCCGAAGACGAACCCCATCTTCATGATGGTCGACTCGGGTGCTCGTGGAAACATGATGCAGATGCGTCAGATCGCCGGTATGCGTGGTCTGGTGTCCAACGCCAAGAACGAGACCATCCCGCGACCCATCAAGGCGTCGTTCCGTGAGGGTCTCACCGTGCTGGAGTACTTCATCTCCACCCACGGTGCCCGTAAGGGTCTGGCCGACACCGCCCTCCGTACCGCCGACTCCGGCTACCTCACCCGTCGTCTGGTCGACGTCTCCCAGGACGTCATCATTCGCGAGGAGGACTGCGGCACCGAGCGCGGTCTCAAGCTGTCGATCGGCAACGTGGGCGCCGACGGCGTGCTGCGCAAGGCCGACGACGTCGAGACCAGCGTGTACGCCCGCATGCTCGCCGAGGACATCACCGTCGACGGCAAGCTGCTCGCCACCGCCAACACCGACCTCGGTGACGTGCTGATGGACGAGCTGATCCGCCACGGCGTGTCCGAGGTCAAGGTCCGCTCGATCCTGACCTGTGAGTCGGCCGTCGGCACCTGTGCCTTCTGCTACGGCCGTTCGCTGGCCACCGGCAAGCTGGTCGACATCGGTGAGGCGGTCGGCATCATCGCCGCCCAGTCCATCGGTGAGCCCGGCACCCAGCTGACCATGCGTACCTTCCACACCGGTGGTGTGGCCGGTGACGACATCACCCAGGGTCTGCCGCGTGTCGTCGAGCTCTTCGAGGCCCGCACCCCCAAGGGTGTGGCCCCGATCTCCGAGGCCACCGGCCGCGCGCGGATCGAGGACACCGAGAAGACCCGCAAGATCGTCATCACGCCGGACGACGGCACCGACGAGATCGCCTACCCGGTCTCGAAGCGTGTGAAGCTGCTCGTCAGCGAGGGCGAGGCGGTCGAGGTCGGCCAGAAGCTGACCATGGGTGCCACCAACCCGCACGACGTCCTGCGCATCATGGGCCAGCGCGCCGTCCAGATCCACCTGGTCGCCGAGGTCCAGAAGGTCTACAACTCGCAGGGTGTGTCGATCCACGACAAGCACATCGAGATCATCATCCGGCAGATGCTCCGCCGCGTGACGATCATCGAGTCGGGCGACGCCGAGCTGCTCCCGGGCGAGCTCGTCGAGCGCGGCCGCTTCGAGACCGAGAACCGTCGTGTGGTCTCCGAGGGCGGTCACCCCGCCTCCGGCCGTCCGCAGCTGATGGGTATCACCAAGGCCTCGCTGGCCACCGAGTCCTGGCTGTCGGCCGCCTCCTTCCAGGAGACGACCCGGGTCCTCACCGACGCGGCGATCCACGCCAAGTCGGACCCGCTGCTGGGCCTCAAGGAGAACGTCATCCTCGGTAAGCTCATCCCGGCCGGTACGGGTCTGCCCCGCTACCGCAACATCCGGGTCGAGCCGACCGAGGAGGCCAAGGCCGCGATGTACTCGGCCGTCGGCTACGACGACTACGACCTGTCGCCCTTCGGCGCCGGCTCCGGCCAGGCGGTTCCGCTGGACGACTACGACTACGGCCCGTACACCGGCTGAGTCACGCGTCACTGATCGCAGGGCGGTCACCCCTCACGGGGTGGCCGCCCTGCGGCGTTTCCCGGCCGGTGTCTCCGGCCCTACCGGGCCGGGGTGGCCGCGGCCGCGCGCCAGTCCTCCAGCCGGCGGATCCGGGTGTGGGTGTCCGGATGGCTGGACAGCAGCCGCTGGCCCAGGCCCGGGCGGACGGCGCGGCCCCCGTTCTCCCGCGCGGCCGCCGCCAGGGCCTCCTCCTCGTCCCGCAGGAAGCCGTGGAAGACCTCGATCATGGCGTCGGCGAAACCGAGTTCGGCGGCCTGGACGTCCGCCCTCAGCTCGGAGCGGCGGCCGACCGCGGCCAGCAGGTACGGCGTGACCAGGACCAGCAGCAGCGGCGGGAAGGAGACGGCCACGGCCACCACCAGGACCACCGCGACCAGCCCGACCACGAGGGCGCCGAGCAGCGAGAACACCGAGGCGATCCGGAACGCGAGGACCGCGGCGATCCGGAACACCACCCAGGCGATCCGGGCCGGCATCGAGTACCAGTAGCCGAGCAGGGTCGCCCAGGCGTGGCCGCCGCGGTGGTGACCGAGCTCGTGGGCGAGCACGGCGGCGAGCTGGGCGTCGGGGAGGGTCTCCAGCGCGTACCGGGTGACGCCGACGATGTGGCCGGCGGCCGCGGTGGCGTTGACGGCCTTGTGGTCCTCGATCCACAGGTCGTACGTCGCCGGGTTCACCCCCGCCTTGGCGGTCACCTGGTGCCAGATCGGCTCCAGCCTGGTCAGCTCGGAGTGCAGGGCCGGACGCATCCGGAACAGGTAGCGGGCGAGCACCTTCTCGGTCGGGCGGTGGAAGACCAGCGCGCCGGAGGCGAGCCAGAGGCCGATCAGCACCAGGTTGAGCGGCTCGGGGAGGAACACCGAGACCAGCGTGACGACCAGCAGGCTGCACAGGAAGTGCGGCAGCTGGAGCAGCAGTTGGCCGACCGCGGTGGCGTCGGCGCCGCGCTGGCGGGCGGCCAGGTGGATCCGGCCGGTGTGCGGGTCGATGTCGACGGTGGGGTCGAGGACCGGGGGCCGGGGCGGGGCGGGCGGCGGGGCGAAGCCCTGGGCGGGGATGTGCGGGGGCTGCTGGGGGTGCCGGGGCTGGGGCTGCTGGGGCTGGGGCTGGGGCTGGGGCGGAGGAGCGTACTGGGGCGGGACGGTGGTGGGGTACTGCGGCGGGGCGGGCGGCTGCGGGGCGGGCGCGGGGTACGGGGGCGGCGGCGGGGGAGTGGCGGCCGGGTACGCGGGCGGCGCCGCCGTCGGGTACTGCGGAGTGGCCGTCGGGTACTGCGGCGGGACGGTCGGGTGCTGTGGTGGGGCGGCCGTCGGGTACTGCGGCGGGGCACCGGGGTACTGCGGCGGTGTGGCGTCCGGGTAGGTCGGTTCGGTCATGGCGGGGTCCTCGGGGACGGGACGCGCGCACGGCGGCGTCCGTACGGTGACGGGCAAGGGCAGGACGGTGCTGAGCGGTGCTGAGCGGTGCGGGACGGTGCTGGACCGCCCCGGAGGGCGGTCAGCCCAGCAGCAGGGCGGTGACCAGCGGGAACAGGCCGGCGCCGAAGGCGAGGATGCCGACCCGGACCCAGGAGTGCTTCCGCGCGGCGATCAGGCTGTTCTCCGCGAGCGCGGCGCGGACGGCCTCGGCGGCCAACCGCTCGGTGTCGGCCAGGGCTTCGGTGAGCAGCCCCTGTTCGGCGGCCAGCCGGATGTCCCCGAAGTAGCCGAGCGGGCGGCCCGGGCGCCAGGTGCTGCGCCGGAAGCGGGGCAGCACCGCGAGCAGCAGCGAGACCAGGGAGACGGCGATGCCCAGGCCGCCCAGGGCCAGCAGCGCCTTCGCCGCGCCGGAGAGCTGCTGCGGCGCCCAGCCGGTGCTGGTGAGCAGGCCGCCGAGCACCCCGACGATCACGCCGAGGGCGGCCACCAGGACGGCCGCCTTGCTGTCCGCGCGGGCGATCTCGGTGCGCAGCTCGGCGAGCAGGGCGGCGCCCGGCGGCGGGGCTACCGGGGCGGTACCGGCGGAGGCGGACACGGCGGGACTCCTCGGGTTCACCGGGACGACGGGGGGTTCGGGCCCTTGTCGAGCCGGGGCGTGTCCGGGCCCGAAGGCCGGTGGCGCAGGATCGCTTCGAGCGCGGCCTTCGCCTCCTGGCGCGGGCCCTCCAGCTCGAACTCCTCCAGGCCGTTCTGGTCGAGCAGCCGCTGGATCAGGTGGAGCTGGCCCTGGACCAGCTCCTGCTGTTCCTCCCGGAGGTAGCCGAGCGCCCGCGGCAGGTCCTCGGGGTGGGCAGCGACCTGGAGGGCCCAGGCGGTCACCCCGCCCTGCTCCAGGTGGTACTGGTAGAACTTCGCCTTCGCGGCGAGGATCTCGTTCGCCTCCTGGACCTGCCGGAGGGCGTGCGGGTGGGCCTGGGTGTCGAAGTGGTAGCCGCGCAGCCGCTCCTTCTGCTCGCGGGCGGCCTGGTCGATGTCCAACTGGACGGTGCAGCGCACCCGCAGGCCCTCGGCCTCGGCGACCGGGTGCCCGTCCAGCTCCTCCTGGACGGCGGCCTCGGCCTCGCCGCTCCGGTCGGTGGAGAGGTGCCGGGTGACGGCCCGCATCCGCTGCCGGATCCGCGGGACCAGCAGCGCCGGGACGTCGCGGATCCGGCTCGCCACGACCAGCTCCGCGGCCGACACCTGCCAGTCGATCTCCACCACGGCCTCGAAGGCGCCGACGTCGTCCCGGCCGGGCAGCCGCTCCTCGGCCCGCAGGTGGTGCAGGCCGAGGTCGACCTCGTACGCGGCCTGGTAGTTGCGGCCCACCAGGTCGCTGAACCCCGGGCGGTGCGGCGGGAGGTAGACCTGGTGCTCACCGGACGGGGTGGTCAGGACGAGGGCGGAGTCGGCCCGGGCGGCGGGGCGCTTGGGCAGGCCGAGCGCGCGGCCCAGCGGGTGGACCGTCAGGACCGGGTCTGTCAGGTCTCCGGTGGGGAGGTCGGGGCGGTGTCGTGCCGACATGCGCGGGTGCTCCAGGATCGGGACGGATCGGACGGTGCTGTTTCAGCTGCCGGGCAGCGCCGTGGTCGCCGGGCCGCCGGCGCGTACGGTGCGGACCAGGTGGTCGAGCCGCTGGCGGTCGCGCTCGGTGACGGCCAGGTCGTCGAAGAGTTCGGTGAGCCGGGCGGTGGTCCCGGGCTGGTCGGCGGCGCCGATCAGCCAGCCGCGCAGCACGCCCAGGGCGGCATCGCGGTAGTGCGGGTCCTCCAGGGCCGTGCGCCACAGGGCGACCAGGAGCGCCCGGACCGGGGCGGGCTCCTCGGGCGCGGGCAGCACGGTGACGCTGTGCACGCTCCCCGGTTCGGGGCGCGGGCTCCGGGCGTACCAGTCGAGCAGCAGCGGCCGGCCCACGACGGTGTCCTCGGTGCGCTGCGCGGCGGTCAGGAAGGCGGCCAGGGCCAGCTGCCGCAGGGCGGCCGGTCCGGAGAGCCAGCGGACCAGGGTGCGCAGGGTCAGCTCGGCCTCGGCGGAGAGCAGCATCAGCTCGGCCGCTTCGAGCAGTCCGAGTGCCTGGTGGCGGTCGGGCTGCTCGGACGGCTGCGCACCGGGCCGGAACCCGGCGGCCAGCTGGTCGAGCTCGCCGGGGGTCAGCCGCTCGGCGGCCAGGGCGAAGGCCTCCAGGGCCTGGGCGGGCAGCAGCGGGCCGAGCAGGGCGTAGCAGCGGATGGCGGTCCAGCGGCGGCGGGCGTTGTCGTCCCCGGCCCAGCCGCGCAGGATGCGCGGGACGGCGCCGGTGCCCGCGTGGTAGGCGAGGGCGAGGCTGTTGGCGGCCTGGAGGCAGAGCCGGAAGTCCTTGGCGCCGGACCAGGGGCCGAGCAGCCCGCTCATGGTGGCGGAGAGGTCGACGGAGGCCAGCAGGGCGGTGGTGGAGGCCACCCGGGTGCGGACCAGGGCGCGGGAGTCGGTGGCCAGGGCGTTCAGCCAGCCGGTGATCGCGGGGCGGGCGGAGGGGTGGCCCGTCCAGACCTCGCGCAGCAGGGTGGGCGAGGTGCGGGGGTCCAGGAAGGAGGCCATCCGCTGGGGGACCGGGCCCCAGGGGGTCTGCTCGGTCTCCTCGGTGAGTTCGGCCCGGGCGAGGGCCATGCGGTCCTCGATCGAGCTGCCGAACGGCGGGATGCCGTCCGGCTCCCCGGCGGTCCGGATGGTCTCCAGGCGGCGGAACAGCGAGTCGGCGCACTCGGCGGCGAGGGTGTAGGGGGCGTGGTCGAAGACGGCCAGGGAGATCAGGAAGGCCTTCTCGTGGAGGGGGAGCTTGTCGTCCCCGAACCAGCGGCCGACCTTCTCCTGGACGGCGCCCCGACCGAAGTCGGCGAGGTCGGCGGGCCTGCCGGTCTGCGGCGAGTAGTCGGCCAACCTGACGGCGAACTCGGCGATCTCCCGGATCGGCGGGTACTTGGCCAGGAACCCCTCGACGGGCTCCAGGGCGAGCAGTTCCTCGACGGGGACGCCGTCGTCCCGCAGTGCCCGCAGATGGGCGCCGAGGACGAGCCCCGGGTCGGGCGGTAGCCAGCCCACGGTGGGGAGTTCACGGATCGTGTGGGCGTGGGTGGTGGTGATGACCAGGTAGCCGTCCTGCTTGGCGAGGGTCTCGCGCAGGCGGTCGAGGTCGGAGCGGAGCAGCGGGCGGGTGCGGGAGGCCGTGTAGTCGGTGAGCACGTACCCCTCGGCCCGTTCGACGCCGTTGAGCAGTGCGGTGGGCGTGACATCCGGGTCCAGGTTCCGGATCCGCTCGCTGCCCAGCTGCCGCAGCAGCATCAGCGCGGCGGAGCGACGGCCGGTGTCCGCCCGGCCGGTGAGGATCAGCACCCGGTGCTCGCGGAGGTGTGCGAGGGCCTGGTCGAAGGCCGGTCCGGGTTGGAAGACCTCGGCCAGGGCGGTGAGTTCAACGGTCGGGACCAGCCCGGAGGCGTGCAGGGCGGCCCCGCCGAGCTGGTAGATCGTGGTCTTGTGGCCGGTGACGACGTCGCCGTGGACCTGGCCGCCGGAGACGGTGTGCTGGTCGCCGCCGATCAGGCTGCCGCCGAAGCCGGGATTGCCGCCGGCGAAGAGGTAGTTGCGGCCGGCGAAGGAGTCCGGGACGTGCTCCAGGAGTTCCTGGACGGCCTCCACGGCGTTCTGCGGGTCCTCGGGCGGGGTTTCCTGGAGGCCGTCCTCCTGCTCCACGGCCTCCGGTTCGGCGGTGGCGGTCATCGGTCGCCGCCGATGGTGTTGCCGGTGTTGACGTCGCCGTGGACCTGGCCGCCGGAGACGGTGTGCTGGTCGCCGCCGATCAGGCTGCCGCCGAAGGTCGGAGTGCCGCCGAGGAACTGGAAGCTGGCGGCGCCCTGGGGAGCGGCGGCCGGGGCCGGGGCCTGGGCGGCCACCGGCACCGGGGTCTGGGCCTGGGGCTGGGCGGCGGACGGGGCGCCCACCGGTGCGGGGTCCAGGGTGCCGGGGGCGGGTTCGCCGTGCAGCCAGGCCGGGAACTCGCCCTCCTTGCCCTGGACGGTGACCCGGTGGAACGCCTCCGGAGCCAGGCCGCCGTGGCCGTGCCGGACGATGCCCTGGTAGAGCGCGTCCGACACGGCGAGGACGCAGGGCCCGTCGCGGTGCCGGAGGGCCTCCCGGAGCGGGGCCGAGTCGAGCAGTCGGAAGGCCTGGTTGAGGTCCCAGCCGACGGCGCCGCCGAGGGCTCCGCCGAGTTCCTGGACGGCGACCTCGCCGGAGGCGAGCACGATCCGCAGCCGTACCCGGGCGCTGGCGGCCGCGAGGCGGTTGTTGGCGTGCAGCAGGGTGGGGGTCTCGTTGATCAGCGCGTGCAGCAGCCCGGTCTTGGGGACGGTGGCGCTGATCAGGGCCATCACCGAGTCGCCACGGTCCTCCAGGCGCTGTTCGGCGGGCTCGACCCCGGCGCTGCGCAGCGTCTCGTGCAGGACGGCGTAGAGCATCCGGCGCATGAAGGCCTGTTCGACGTCGTCCCGCCGGCCGAACTGTTCGATGTCCAGCAGCAGGATGGTGTGGTTCACCGGATCGGTCATGGTCGCCTCTCGATTCGTCATCGGCCTCAGCCTGCCCGTGCCGGGCAGGTCGGCGTGAGCGCCGTTGCGGTACTCGCTCTGTGACGGTGTGCACAGAACATCTGCGCGGGTCAACGGAGTTGGCCGGGCCTCCGGAGCAGGTCGGGGCGCGCGATGACCAGGGAGCGGCGGCTGGTGACGACGATGCCGCGGTCCCGCAGGGACTTGAGCAGGCGGGCGACGGCCTCGCGGGAGGCGCCGACGGAGCCGGCGAGTTCCTGCTGGCTGAGCGGGACGGAGACGACGATGCCCTCGGCGGTGCGGCGGCCGTGGGTGCGGGCGAGTTCCAGCAGGAGGTCGGCGAGGCGCTCGCTGACGCTGAGCGAGGCGGACTTGAGCCGGTGGTGGTCGGCGGCGCGCAGCCGGTCGGTGGAGAGCGCCAGGAGCTGCATCGAGGCGGCGGGGGTGTTCCGCAGGTAGGCGGTGAAGGCGGCGCGGTCGACGGCGGTGGCCGAGACCTGCTCCAGCGCGGTGACGGTGGCGGCCCGGGGCCGGCCGCTGAGGGCGGCGGACTCGCCGACGATGTCGCCCGGTCCGCGCAGGGCGAGCAGGGCCTCGTAGCCGTTCTCGGCGAGGGCGGTCACCTTGAGCCAGCCGTGCAGGACGAGCAGGACGTGGTCGGACGGTTCGCCCTCGCGCAGTGCGGTGGAGCGGGCCGGGTAGTCGAGCCGGTGGCCGAGGGCGAGCAGGGCGGTGCGGTCGGCGTGGTCGAGCCGGGCCAGGAAGGGCACGCGGTCGTCCAGGCCGTGCCCGGTCGCGGGACCTGGTCCGCCGGGCGGGGTGTTGGCCATTGCCTGATCAGCCCTCGTCGGTTTCGCCTTGGCGCGGTCGGGCTCCGGAACGCCGAGCGCGGGCAAACAAGCTACCGGCGGAGCGGCCGCGGCGCTGGTGAATCCGTGAAATCCCCGGCCCTCCGGCTCCCCTCCCCCGCACGGGGGAGGGACGGGAACCGCTCCGGGGAGGGAGGTGCCGAGGGGGCCGGCCGAAAGAGGGTTCTCGGTGTCGGGACGACGGGGCTTGCGAAGGGGGCCGGACATGAAGCGGGTGCTGGGCGCGGTGGCGATCACGGCGGCGGTGGTGCTGGGGATGCAGGCGTGCCTGCCGTTCCTGGAGTCGGACGAGCACCGGACGGTGACGTACGGGGTGGCCGAGGCGGTCAAGGAGCTGGTGGTCGAGGGGGAGAACGGCGGGGTCGTGGTGACCGGCACCGGTGACTCGGTGCACGTCGTCGAGAAGCAGAACTACCGGGGGTCCGCGCCGAGGAGCACCCACGAGGTGAAGGACGGCGTGCTGCGGCTGGGGTACTCCTGCGAGTCCTGCGGGGTGGGGTACGAGGTGCAGGTGCCGGCCGGCACCAAGGTGCGGATCAAGGAGGAGAACGGCGGGGTGCGGCTGACGGGGCTGTCCGCCGAGGTGACGGCCGCGGTGGAGAACGGCGGGGTCGAGGCCACCGGGCTGACCTCTCCGACGGCGCACCTGAGCGCGACCAACGGCGGGGTGCGGGCCGACTTCGCGGCGGCGCCGTCGGCACTGGAGGCCCGGGTCGGCAACGGCGGGGTGCGGCTGCGGGTGCCGTCCGGGGAGGCGTACGTGGTGGACGCGCAGGCGGGGTCGGGCGGGGCGGACATCGGTGTCCCCTCGCGGCCGGGTGCGGCGCACAGCATCACGGCGCGGTCGGAGAGCGGCGGCGTGACGGTCAGCGGTGTCTGACGGGGCGGTGCTGTCCGAGCCCGCGGGTCCCGGCCGGGCGGTGCTGTCCGAGCCGGCGGTGCCCGGCCGGGCGGTGCCGGTGGTTCTGCCGGTAGGGCATGATCTTCTCCGCGGGGACGGCGTCCCCGGGTACGGGGGAGGTGCGACGGTGGAGCGCGCGGCGCGTTGGCGGAGCCGGACGGCCGGGCTGAGCCCGTACGTGCTGGACACCTTCCTGGCGGCCTGTTCGGCGGCGGTGTCGGTCTGGTCGGTCTACAACGACGACACCGACTGGCCCTGGTGGGTGTACCTGCTGGCGGTGTCCACCGCGCTGTTCCTGCCCTGGCGGCGCAAGGCCTCGCTGCCGGTCCTGATCGTGGGCGCCGCGCCCTCGCTGGTGGTGTCGGTGGTGGCGCACTCGGCGAACCCGCAGGTGCCGCTGTACGCGGTGATCGGGATGTACACGGTCGCGGAGCGCTTCCCCGACCGGCAGCGCTGGCCGGTACTGGCGGTGGTGGTGGCCGCGAATGTGCTCGGTACCCATTCGCCGAACGGCGCGCTGTTCAGCGTGCTGACCTCGGGCGGTTCCTTCGTCTTCGGCGCCCTGGTGCGCACCCAGCGGGAGCTGGCCCGGATGCAGGCCGAGCGGGCGCGGGAGGCGGGGGTGCGGGCGGCCAGCGAGGCGGCCCGGGCGGTCGCCGAGGAGCGGGCCCGGATCGCTCGGGAGATGCACGACATCCTGGCGCACGCGGTGTCGCTGATGGTCATCCAGGCCGAGGCCGGGCCGCTGGTGGTGCGCCACGACCCGGACCGGGCGATCCGCGCCTTCGACACCATCGCCGACGCGGGCCGCGACGCGATGGTGCAACTGCGGCGGGTGCTCGGCGTGTTGAAGGACCCGGAGGCGGAGCGGGCGCTGGCGCCGCAGCCCCGGCTGGCCGAACTCGCCGACGTGGCCGAGCGGGTGCGCGGGGCCGGCCTGCGGGTTGACCTCGAACTCGCGGACGGGCTGGGCGGGTTGCCCGCCGACGTGGAGGCGGCCGGGTACCGGATCGTGCAGGAGGCGCTGACCAACACGGTCAAGCACTCCGGGGCGGACCGGGTCGCGATCAGGGTGGGGCGGGCCGACGGGGTGCTGGAGGTGGTGGTCTCCGACAACGGTCGCGGGGTGCCGCTGGCCGCCGACCGTACGGTGGCCGGCTGGTCCGGCGGGCGCGGGCTGGTCGGCATCCGCGAGCGGGCCGCGGCCTGCGGCGGCCGGGCCGAGGCCGGTCCGGGGCCGGACGGCAGGGGTTTCCTGGTGAGTGCCCGGCTGCCGCTGGGGCCGGCGGGCGTGGTGGAGAGGGTGGGCGGATGACGCCGATACGGGTGGTGGTCGCGGACGACCAGGAGTTGGTGCGGGCCGGGTTCGGGATGATCCTGGACGCCCAGCCGGACATCGAGGTGGTCGCCGAGGCCTGCGACGGCGCCGAGGCGGTCGAGGCGGTGCGCGCGCACAACCCGGACGTGCTGCTGCTGGACGTCCGGATGCCGGTGATGGACGGCCTGGAGGCGGCCCGCCGGGTGTGCGAGGAGTTCCCGGCCACCAAGGTGATCATGCTGACCACCTTCGACATCGACGACTACGTCTTCGACGCGCTGTACGCGGGCGCCAGCGGTTTCCTGTTGAAGGACGTCCGCCGGGACGACCTGGCGCACGGGGTGCGGATGGTGGCCTCGGGCGAGGCGCTGCTCGCGCCCTCGGTGACCAAGCGGCTGATCGGCGAGTTCGCGGCCCGCCGCCCGGGCGGCCGGGAGCGGGCGGTGCGGCCGCCGTCCAGGCTGCTGGAGCAGTTGACCCTGCGTGAGCAGGAGACGCTGCGGCTGATCGCGCGCGGGCTGTCCAACGCGGAGATCGCGGCCGAGCTGGTGGTCAGCGAGCACACCGTGAAGACCCACGTCAGCAATGTGCTGAGCAAGCTCGGGCTGCGCGACCGGGTGCACGCGGTGGTGTTCGCGTACGAGGCCGGTGCGGTGGTCGCGGGCGAGGGCTGAGGACCTCACCCGCGAGAGGGAGGCGGGCAGTTCACCGGTGCGGGCGATCCGTGACGAGGGTGTCGGGGGAGAGGCTCTGCGGTGTCGGAACGGACCGACGGACACCTGACGGAGGGCTCGAAATGAACGCCGATCTGCACCCGCGCCGCACTGCGTACGCCATCCTCGGCGCGACCGCCCTGATGGCCCTGTACGGCGGCATCCGTCTGGTGCCCGGCTCCCGCGAGCCGGGCCCGGGCTGGACGGCCGGGCACACCGCGATGTTCGCGGGCCTGCTGCTGTTCGTCCCGATCCTCCTGGCCCTGCGCCGGGTGCTCGCCCCGCGCCGCACGGCGGCCGGGCGGCTGGCCGCGAACGCCGCGCTGGGGACGGCGTTCGCGGGCCTGGCCTGCTCACTGGTGCAGATCGGGATCGACCTGGTGGTCGGCCTGAAGGCGGCGGACAAGCCGGATCAGTCGCGGATGTTCGAGAGGATCCAGGACGTCCCGGGGGTGTCCGCGGCGGTGTACCAGGTGGGCCCGCTGCTGTTCTACGTCGGCCTGCTGGCGATGCTGATCGCGGCCTCGGTGGGCGCGGGACGGGCGCTGCGCTGGTGGAGCCCGGTGCTGATGCTGGTCGGCACGGTGGCCACGGCGGCCGACCTGGCCTTCATCCCGGTGGCCGCCGTCTGCTACCTCGCCGCCCTCGCCCCGCTGGTCCGCCAGGGCGTCGCGCGGACCCCGGCCGTCGCCTGAGAACCGGAAGGGGCGTAAGGACCCTTTACGGACGTACCGCATGCATACGATGATCTTCCCGGCTTCCCCTCACGGCCTGGAGTGATCGAGCGATGACGACGACGGCGAAGTTCGACCCCTGGTCGGCGGAGTTCGTGGCCCACCCGTACGACGCGTACGCCGAACTGCGCGAGCACGCGCCGGTGACGTACCACGAGCCGACGAACCAGTGGCTGGTCTCCCGCCACGAGGACGTCAGCGCCCTGCTGCGCGACCGGCGGCTCGGCCGTACCTACACCCACCGGTTCAGCCACCAGGAGTTCGGCCGCCCCGAGCCCGACCCGGCACACGAGCCCTTCCACACCCTCAACGACCACGGGCTGCTCGACCTGGAGGCCCCCGACCACACCCGGATCCGCCGGCTGGTCTCCAAGGCCTTCACCCCGCGCATGGTCGAAGGGCTGCGGCCGACCGTCCGGCGGCTGGCCGGGGAGCTCGTCGACGACCTGCTCGCGGCCGGCGGCGGCGACCTGATCTCCGCCGTCGCCGAGCCGCTGCCGGTCGCCGTGATCGCCGAGATGCTCGGCGTGCCGGAGAGTGACCGGCACCTGCTGCGCCCCTGGTCCGCCGACATCACCGGGATGTTCGAGCTCAACCCGAGCGAGGAGGCCGCCCGCCGGGCCGTCACCGCGAGCATCGGGTTCTCCGACTACCTGCGCGCCCTGATCCGCGAGCGCCGGGGCAACCCGGGTACCGACCTGATCAGCGCGCTGATCCAGGCCCAGGAGGGCTCCGACGCGCTCAGCGAGCAGGAGATGGTCTCCACCTGCGTGCTGCTGCTCAACGCCGGCCACGAGGCGACCGTCAACACCACCGGGAACGGTTGGTGGGCGCTGTTCCGCCACCCCGAGGAATTGGCCCGGCTGCGCGGCGACGTGGCCGGGCTGCTGCCCACCGCCGTCGAGGAACTGATGCGCTGGGACACCCCGCTGCAGATGTTCGAACGGTGGGTGCTGGAGGACATCGAGGTCCGCGGGGTCACCGTGCCGCGCGGCGCCGAGATCGCCCTGCTCTTCGGCTCCGCCAACCGCGACCCGGAGCGCTTCGCCGACCCCGACCGTCTCGACCTCGGCCGCACCGACAACCCGCACGTCACCTTCGGCGCCGGAATCCACTTCTGTCTGGGCGCCCCCCTTGCCAGACTGGAGCTCACCGAGTCCTACGGCACGCTGCTGCGCCGGGCCCCGGGCCTGCGGCTGGTCCGCGAGCCCGAGTGGAACCCGGGCTACGTGATCCGCGGGCTCAAGGAGCTGTTGGTCGAAGTGTGACGGGAAGCGGGGAGAAGGCCGTGGGCAAGGCGACGGGGGCACTGCTGGGGCTGGCGATCGGCGACGCGATGGGCCGGCTGACCGAGTTCCAGGACGTCGAGCGGATCGCCGCCGACCACCCGGACTGGCGGCGGCTCCCGCTGCCGGAGCAGGCGCTGGTCACCGACGACACCCAGATGACGCTCGCCCTCGCCCGCGGCCTGCGCACCGCCCTGGCGCGCGGGCCCCTCACCCCGCTGCGCCTGGAGCGCCCGGTCCGCGCGGAGTTCGTCGACTGGTGGCGCTCCCCGGAGAACAACCGCGCCCCCGGCATGACCTGCCTGCGCGCCTGCGAGCGGCTCAGCCGCGACGGGTACCGCTGGCAGCAGGCCAGCGACGTGGGCTCCAAGGGCTGCGGCGCCAACATGCGGGTCGCCCCGATCGGCCTGATCCGTGAACTGGACGCCCGGCAGCTCTCCGGCGCCGCCCAGCTGCAGTCCGCGCTCACCCACGGCCACCCGACCGCGCTCGCCGCCAGTGACCTCACCGCGTACGCCGTCCGCAAGCTCGCCGAGGGCGTCCCGCCCGCCGGCCTGCCCGCCGTGCTACGGGCGTACGCGCTGGCGAGCCGCGAGCGCTACGACGAGTTCTGGCTCGGCGACCTCGCCGACCGCTGGTACGGCGCCTCCCCGCAGGCCGTCCTCGCCCGCGGCTGGGAGGACTGCCTCAAGGTCCTCGACCAGGTGCAGGCCGCCCTCGCCGCCCCCGACATGGAGGCCGACCCCTGCCTGGCCACCGGCGAGGGCTGGGTCGCCGAGGAGGCCTTCGGCACCGGCCTGCTCTGCTTCCTGCTGCTGCCCGACGACCCGGTGGCCGCCGTCCGCCGGGCCGCGTACAGCTCCGGCGACTCCGACTCGCTCGCCTGCCTGACCGGCGCCTTCGCCGGCGCGCACCACGGCGAGGCGGCCTGGCCCGCGGAGTGGGTGGAGCGGATCGAGCACCGGGACGAACTGCTGGAGTTCGGCGCCCTCTGGGACTGAGCGGGAACCGGCCGGCGGGGCGCCGCGTCGAAGGGCCATGACGAACAGCAGCAGCGGAACCCGTCGTCGCCCGCCCCGCCGCCCCGCGGCACTGCTCCTCGCCGCCGCGCTCGCCGCACCGCTGGTCAGCGGCTGCGGCAGTACCGGCACCACCGCCACCGGGGAGCAGCGGGCCTCCGCACCGGCCACCCGGCCCGCCGTCGACCAGGCCTCGGTGGCCGCCACCGCCAAGGCCACCGACGCCTTCGGCCTGGACCTCCTGCACGCTCTCACCGCGTCGCCCGGCGGGGCCGGGCGCAACACCGTGGTCTCGCCCGTCGGGCTGGCCACCGTGCTCGGGATGCTGATGCCGGGCGCGCGCGGCGCGACCGCGCAGGAGCTGGCCAAGGCCCTGCACACCGAGCTCGACCCGAAGCAGTACGCGCTCGCCGTCGGCGCGTTGGACCGGCGGACGAAGAACGGCGACCAGCTCACGCTGCACCAGGCCGACGAGGTCTGGACCCAGCAGGGCTTCCCGGTGAACCCGGACTACCTGGCGACCCTCGCCACCGCCTTCGACGCCGGAGTGCACACCACCGACTTCAAGAAGGACCCGGAGGGCAGCCGCAAGGCGGTCGACTCGGCCGTGGAGAAGGCCACCGAGGGGCGCGTCAAGGACCTCTTCGCGCCGGGCGCGATCAACGCCGACACCCGCGTGGTCCTCACCGACGCGCTCTACCTCAAGGCGAAGTGGGCCGCCGAGTTCAAGCCCGGGCAGACCGCCGACCGCCCGTTCCGCAAGCTGGACGGCACCGCCTCGAACGTCTCCACGATGAGTCAGACCGGCGAGTTCAGGTACGCGGAAGGCTCCGGCGGAATCGTCGGCGAGCCCTGGCAGGCCGTCGAACTCCCTTACGCGGGAGGCAACCTGGCGATGGATCTGATCGTCCCCGCGCAGGGCGGCTTCGCCGCCTTCACCAAGGGGCTGGACCAGCCCCAGCTGGACCGGATCCTCGGCGCCCTCAGCGCGCAGCCCGTCGACCTCCAGCTGCCGCGCTTCCACTTCGACACGTCCAACGAGCTCACCCCCGCGCTGCGTTCGCTCGGCGTCCACTCGGCCTTCGACGCCGCCGACCTCACCGGGATCGCCGAGCAGCCGCCGCTCGCCGTCAGCACGGTGGTGCAGAAGGCCACCGTGCAGGTCAACGAGGAGGGCACGGTCGCGGCGGCCGGCAGCGGCGCCGTGGCCGGCGTCGCGGCGGTGCCCGCCCCTCGTCAGGCCGCCGAACTGCACATCGACCGGCCGTTCCTGTTCCTGGTCCGGGACACGTCGAACGGGCGGCCGCTGTTCCTGGGGCAGGTCACCGACCCGCAGGCGAAGTAGCCCCCTACCAGGCCGGGTAGCGCCCGCCGAGCGCCGGGTGGCCCGGGTCACGGCTGCCGAACAGCACCAGCAGGTCGTCCGCGACCGTCAGCAGCTCGGCCCGCCCCTCGACGGCCTCGGCCCAGTCGGCGGGCAGCGCCGAGGCGCCGTACGCGGCCCCGACCAGGTTGCCGCAGACCGCGCCGGTGGAGTCGCTGTCCCCGGAGTGGTTCACCGACAGCAGCAGCGCGGTGCGCACCGGATCGGGGTCGAGGGTGGCCGCCAGCAGCGAGTACACCGCGATGGCCAGGCACTCCTCGGCGATCCAGCCGAGCCCGACCCGCTCCACCGTGTCCGCCGAGGGCTCGGCCTCCTGGGCCAGCCGGACCGCCCGGGCCAGCGCCTGCACGGTCTCCTTGGACCTCGGCAGCTCGCGGATCTGCTCGACCGTCTCCCCGACCGCCGCCCACGGCTCCGTCCCGGCCGCCAGCCGCTCGACCAGCGCCGCGAAGGCGCCTGCGGCGAGGTAGCCGGTCGGGTGCCCGTGAGTGAGCTGGGCGCACTGCACGGCCAGCCCGAAGGACTGCTCGACCCCGAGCCGGGCCAGCCCGAACGGCGCCGCGCGCATCACCGAACCGCAGCCCTTGGAGCCGGGGTTGATCGGCCCCGGGCTCCCGATCGGGGCCGGTGCCTCGAACACTGGGTGCTCGGACACCCCGCTCAGGCAGGCGTTGCCCGGCGCCCGCCGCGCGTACAGGAACGGCCGGCCGAGCAGCCAGCCGTCGTACGGGCGCGGCTGCGGCCCGGTGTCCGGGGCGCCCTGGTACTGGGTCCGCAGCCAGCGCCGGTAGGCGCCGTGCACGGCCTCCGGGACGGAGCCGCCGCCGCCGGACCAGCCGCGGACGAAGCCGCGGATCAGCCCCTCCGCGGTGAACAGCGTCATCTGGGTGTCGTCGGTGACCTCCACCGACCCGGCGCTCCCGGACGGCAGCGCCGTCACGCCCTGCGGGCCGAACCGCTCCTGGATCTGGTGGAGTTGCTGGAACTCCACCGGCCAGCCCAGCGCGTCGCCGATCGCGCCGCCGAGCAGCGCTCCGCGCACCCGGTCCCGGTATCCGGACTCCGCCGCCGACTCCGTCACGTCGAATCCCCCTTCGTTCGTGGCGGGTCGTTTCTATCAGGCGGGCCGTCAGGTGTGGATCTCGCCCCGCCCGTGCAGGGCGGCCCGGTCGGCCGCGGCCCGCCCGGCCGCCCAGCCCTCGCCGTCGCTGACCCGGACCCGCTGGGAGACCAGCTTCGGGAACAGCCGGCCGACCTCCTCGTCCACCGCCGCCGAGCGGGCGGCCAGCGCGGGCAGCAGCCGCTCGTCGGGCAGCAGCTGCTCCTCGGTGCCGTCCTCGCGCAGGTGGCGGCCGGCCGCGGCGGCGTCGGTGGCCCGCTCGGTGGCGGCGGTCAGCCGCTCGCGGATCCGGGCCGCATACGCGACCAGGAAGGACTGCCGGAACGCCTTGCTGCGCGAGTCCTTGCCGGACCCGGCCTTGTTGAGCGCGTGGGTGGCCTGCACCAGCAACGAGGTGTAGAGCAGTTCGACGCCGTCCAGGTCCCCGTCGAAGCCGATCACGGTGCAGAAGCCGAACTCCTTGGCCCACACCACCCGGCAGCGGTTGGCCGCCGCGACCGCGTCCAGCAGCATCGTCTTGGGTCCCTCGTACGGGTTGTCCACGCCGATCCGCAGCGCCGCCGGGGTGTTCCGGTCGGCCCCGGCGGCGGCCAGCAGCGCGTCGTCGATGCTGTGCTGGGCCATCAGCTGCTGGGCCTTGGCGGTCAGCGCCTCGGCCTCCTCCGGGAACTCGGTGGACTCGGCCTTGGCCAGCAGGGCCCGGATCCGGGCCAGCATCCGCGGCTCGCCGGCCACCGGCCCGGCAGGGCGTCGGGCCGGCCCGGCCTGCCCCGGCTGCCCGGGCGCGGGGCCGACCGGGGCGATCGGGGGCAGCCGGCCCCAGCTGCGCAGCAGCTCCAGCAGGGCGGTGGCGAGCGCGAAGCGGTCCAGCCGGTGGCGGTGGGCGAAGGCGCCGAGGTACTGCTCGTCCGCGGGCCACCAGACCTCGGCCTCCAACTCGCGCAGCTGCTCCTGCCAGCGCCGGTCCAGGGCGGCGGCGGGGTGGCGGCGGGACTCGGCGGCGATCAGGTCCACCGCGAGCGCCAGGTGGACGGGCTTGAGCCCGCGCCGCACCACCCGCACCAGGTCCGCCGGGCGCCAGCCCGCGGACCAGCAGCGGCCCACCGCGGAGTCCGCGTACCTGAGCACCGCCCGGCTGACCGCCGGCCACTGCCCGGCCGAGGCGGCCAGCAGCGAGGCCCCGGTGTCCAGGGCGAGGTCCAGCCCCTCGTCGGGGACGGTGAGCACCGAGCGCACCGCCTGCTCCAGCAGCGGCCCGGCGTTCCCGTCGCCCTGCTGCGCGCGCTTGCCCACGGTGTGTCCCTGCTCTCCTCGACGGCCCGGCCCCTCCGGCCCATGATGCCGGAGCGGCCGAGCAGACAAGCCCTACCGCTCGATGGCCTTGGCCATGATCTCCGGCACACGCTCCAGCAGCCGGGGGGCCGCCAGCCGGATGCCCAGGGTGGCGACCAGGGCGCCGTAGGCCGGGCCGAGCAGCAGCAGCGGCCAGCTCGGCCCGTCCGAGAGCAGCGCCCAGAGCAGGTAGCCGCCGACCGGCAGGGAGAGCACCGCGACACCGAGCATCGAGCCGAACTGGTTGAGCAGGATCAGCCCGCCCTGCCCGGGGGCGGCGTTGCGCATCGGGTTGCTGTCGGCCGGCATGGTGTACGGCGCGAGCACGCTGAACACCGAGCCGAGCGCGATGCCGCCGCCGAGCACCGCCAGCGCGAGGCCGAGGGCGGACGGCAGTTCGCCCCACTCGCCGGTGACGGCGGCCAGCACCAGCCCGAGCACCACGGTGACCGGCACGGCGTACGACAGCACCGCGTACGCCCGGCCGCGCAGTTCGTCCCGGGCGTCGGCCGGGGTGCGCAGCGTGGCGGCGACCATCCAGAACGCCGAGCCGTCCATGCCGAACAGGTTGAGCATCTGGAGCCCGAGGAAGGTCCCGGTCATCGCCAGCAGGTAGACGCTCGACCAGCCCTGCACCACCGACAGCAGGCAGATCACCAGCGTCATCCCGACGCTGGTGAACAGCGCGGCCTTGGCCCGCGGCTCACGCCAGGCGTACCGCAGGTGGCGCTGCATCACCGCGCCGGTGCGGCCCTCGGGCAGGAAGCGCCAGCCCCGGGCGCTCTGCACCCCGCGGGCCACCTCCAGGGTGGAGGAGTCGGCGGTGACCATCAGCTCCTGGAGGCTGTTCCGCCACCAGCGCAGCAGCAGGAGGAGCAGCGCGCCGGCCGCGGCGAGCTGGAGCAGCGCCGCCCCGTACTCGCCCGCGCCGACGCTGCGGGGGGCGTCGGCGGCGCTGACCGGCGGGATCCAGCGCAGCACCGCGGCGATCGGCTTGAGCGGGCTGAGGTCGATGTCCCGGTCGTGCTGCCGGCCGAAGATGCTCTGCGAGCCGACGTTGGCGCCCTGGACGAGCAGGGCGAAGGCCAGTCCGCCGAAGATCGCGAAGTCCTTGCCGCGCCGGCTGGAGAGCATCCGGGCGTTCCCGGCCGCGACCGCCCGGGACAGCGTGACCAGGCAGAGCAGGGCGAGCGGCACGGCGACCACCGCGGTGGCGGCCGAGGCGCCGCCGGTGGCGCCGGACAGCACCGCGCCGGTCACCAGCACCAGGCTGATCAGCGGACCGGGCCCGAGCAGCGAGGCCAGCAGCGAGCCGCGCAGCAGCGGGCCGGGCCGCAGCGGCAGCATGGTGAGCCGGGTCGGGTCGGCGCTCTCGTCGCTGGAGAACAGGAACAGCGGCAGCGCGGCCCAGCCCAGGGTGAGCACGCCGACCAGCATCACCCCGGTGTTGCCGGAGCCCTCGTAGCGCCCGTTGAGCATCGCCATGCCGAAGGCGATCAGGCCCGCGAAGGCCAGGCCGAGGACGCCGCCGACGACGTACACGGCCGCCCGGCCCCGGCTGCGGCGCAGCCCGTTGCGCAGCAGCCGCAGCTTGAGCGCGACCAGGCCGCGGACCACCGTCCGGTCGTCCGGCACGGCGGTGACGGGCGCGGTGACGGCGCTCACCGGGCGTCCTCGGCGCGGCCGCCGCCGAGCCAGCCGAGGGCCTGGCCGTCGTCCTCGCGGACGCCGATCAGCTCCAGGAAGGCCGCGTGCAGGCTGCGTCCGCCGCGGACGGAGTCCAGCGGGCCCTGGGCGATCACCCGGCCCGCGTTGACCACGGCGACCCAGTCGCAGAGCTGCTCGACCAGCTCCATCACGTGGCTGGAGAAGACCACGGTGGAGCCGGCCGCCGCGTACCGCTTGAGCACGCCGCGGATGGTCTGGGCGGAGACCGGGTCGACGCCCTCGAAGGGCTCGTCCAGGAACAGCACGTCGGGGTTGTGCAGCAGCGCGGCGGCCAGCCCGATCTTCTTGCGCATGCCGGTGGAGTAGTCGGCGACCAGCTTGTCGGCGTCCCTGCCGAGGTCCAGGACGGCCAGCAGCTCCTCGGCGCGGCGGTCCACCTCGGCGCCGGGCAGGCCGCGCAGCCGGCCGGTGTACTGGAGCAGTTCGCGTCCGCTGAGCCGCTCGAACATCCGCAGGCCCTCGGGCAGGATGCCGATCCGGGCCTTGACCGAGACCGGGTCGGCCCAGACGTCGGTGCCGTGCACCAGCACGGTGCCCTGGTCGGGCCGGAGCAGGCCGGTGACCATGGACAGCGTGGTGGTCTTGCCGGCGCCGTTCGGCCCGACCAGGCCGATGAACGACCCGGCGGGGAGCTCCAGGCTGAGCCCGGCGACGGCGGCCTGGGTCCCGAAGTGCTTCCACAGCCCCTGGATGCTGACGGCGGACGGGGTGCCCGGCCCGGGCCGGTCGGCGGTGGTCGGTTCGGAGGGCGACGGTTCTGACGCCTGCATGGCGGCCTTCTGTCTCTGGTCGTGGGGTGGACGTGAGGTGGTGCGGCGCTCCGGAGCCCAGCCTGGCACCGGCCCGACGGGCTGTCGCCTGCTTTGAGCATCCCCTGAGCCTGTCCGCCGAACGGGTGAGGCGCGCCGCTCGGCGGCGGTCTCCGGGAGCTGCCGGTCGGATTCGGCAACTACTCAGTTCCCCGGTTCGTCCTGCACTATGAGGACCAGTGAGCGCGCGGGGGTGCCGCGGCGCCCGGGAGGTGGCGGATGTCCGTTCAACCGTGGGGCGAGTCCCGCCCCGCCGACCGGTACGGCCGGCGGGCGGCCGGCTGGCCGCCTGCGCCGAACCAGCAGTCGGCGATGCGGGCCGGCCACGCCGACCGGGACCGGACGGTGGACGTGTTGAAGGCCGGGTTCGCCGAGGGCCGGCTGTCCGCCGAGGAGTACGGGCAGCGCCACGAGGCGGCCGCCCGGGCGGTGACCTACGGCGAGCTGGCCGCGCTGGTGGCCGACCTGCCGTCCGGGCCGATGGCGGCGCCGTTGCAGGCCGCGCAGCCCGTCCCGGCGACCTTCCTGCTGCCGCCGCCGGTGCCGCAGGCCCGGCCCACCAGCGCGCTGGCGGTGATCTCCCTGGTGTGCGGCCTGACCGGCTTCCTGGCGCTGCCGGTGGTGCCCGCGCTGGTCACCGGCCACCTCGCCCGCCAGCAGATCCGCGAGCGCAACATGGACGGGGACTGGGCGGCGGTGCTCGGGCTGGTGCTCGGCTACCTGGGCGGCGCCTTCTGGCTGCTGGTGATCATGCTGGGCATCCTCTGACGGCCCCGGACGCCCCGTTGGCGGGTGCCCGCCGACTGTGGTAGAGCGGGTGGAGGGCGGCCCGACACCGGCCGGTCGCGTACGGGACACCGGGGCGACACCGGGCCGAAGGCCGCGACCTGCGGCGTTGCATTTGTTTTGACCGAGCCCCATGCGCTAGGTACGCTCTGACCTTGTGCCTGGGGTGTCCCCGGGTCCTTGTGCGTGCATGCACACCGGTCGCCGCGCCGAGCCGGAGCGCCTCAAAGCGCGCCGCGCGTAGAGCGCCGTCGCTGTACATCAGCTCATGGGATTCCGTGTCGGAATAGCCCAACACACCCGACCGCGTGGGTCGACCACGGGGCCGTGTGCGAGGGAGACACCGCAGGTTAGTTCCACCAAGCCTTGGCACACAGAAAACGGAGAAACGGTGCCTACGATCCAGCAGCTGGTCCGAAAGGGCCGGCAGGACAAGGTCGAGAAGAACAAGACTCCCGCGCTGAAGGGCTCCCCGCAGCGTCGTGGGGTCTGCACGCGTGTGTACACGACCACCCCGAAGAAGCCGAACTCGGCTCTCCGCAAGGTCGCCCGTGTGCGCCTCACCAGCGGGATCGAGGTCACCGCTTACATCCCGGGCGAGGGCCACAACCTGCAGGAGCACTCCATCGTGCTGGTGCGCGGTGGTCGTGTGAAGGACCTTCCTGGTGTCCGCTACAAGATCATCCGCGGTTCGCTCGACACCCAGGGTGTCAAGAACCGCAAGCAGGCCCGCAGCCGCTACGGCGCCAAGAAGGAGAAGTAAGAATGCCTCGTAAGGGCCCCGCCCCGAAGCGCCCGGTCATCATCGACCCGGTCTACGGCTCCCCTGTCGTCACCCAGCTGGTCAACAAGATCCTGCTGCACGGCAAGCGCTCCACCGCCGAGCGGATCGTCTACGGCGCCCTCGAGGGCGTCCGTGAGAAGACCGGCTCGGACCCGGTCGTCACGCTCAAGCGTGCGCTGGAGAACGTCAAGCCGGCCCTCGAGGTCAAGTCCCGCCGTGTCGGTGGCGCGACCTACCAGGTTCCGGTCGAGGTCCGTCCGGGCCGCGCCAGCACCCTGGCGCTGCGCTGGATGGTCGGTTACTCCCGCGCCCGTCGCGAGAAGACCATGACCGAGCGCCTGATGAACGAGATCCTCGACGCCAGCAACGGCCTGGGCGCTTCCGTGAAGCGTCGCGAGGACACCCACAAGATGGCCGAGTCCAACAAGGCCTTCGCGCACTACCGCTGGTAGTCCGTACCCCGTCACTAGACAGAGAGAGAACGAGCCACCATGGCTGCAACCTCCCTTGACCTCGCCAAGGTCCGCAACATCGGGATCATGGCGCACATCGACGCGGGCAAGACCACCACCACCGAGCGGATCCTGTTCTACACCGGCGTGTCGTACAAGATCGGTGAGGTCCACGATGGCGCTGCCACCATGGACTGGATGGAGCAGGAGCAGGAGCGCGGCATCACGATCACGTCGGCCGCGACGACCTGTCACTGGACCGTCGACGATGCCGACCACACCATCAACATCATCGACACCCCGGGTCACGTCGACTTCACCGTCGAGGTGGAGCGTTCGCTGCGCGTCCTCGACGGTGCCGTCACGGTGTTCGACGGTGTCGCCGGTGTCGAGCCCCAGTCCGAGACCGTGTGGCGGCAGGCTGACCGCTACGGCGTTCCGCGCATCTGCTTCGTCAACAAGCTGGACCGCACGGGCGCGAACTTCTTCTTCTGCGTCGACACCATCGTGGAGCGCCTCGGCGCCACCCCGCTGGTGATGCAGCTGCCGATCGGTGCCGAGGCGGACTTCCAGGGCGTCGTCGACCTGGTCCGCATGAAGGCGCTGGTCTGGTCGGCCGAGGCCGCCAAGGGCGAGATGTACGACATCGTCGACATCCCGGCCGAGCTGCAGGAGCAGGCCGACGAGTACCGCGAGCAGCTGATCGACACCGTGTCGAACTTCAGCGACGCGGTCATGGAGCTCGCCCTGGAGGGCGAGGAGATCCCGGTCGAGCTGCTGCAGGACGCGATCCGCAAGGGCACCCTGAACTCGGACTTCACCCCGATCTTCTGCGGTACCGCCTTCAAGAACAAGGGCGTTCAGCCCCTGCTCGACGCGGTCGTCAAGTACCTGCCGTCGCCGCTGGACATCGAGTCCATCGAGGGCACCAAGCCGAACGACCCGGACACCAAGATCTCCCGCAAGGCCTCGGACGAGGAGCCCCTCGCCGCCCTTGCGTTCAAGATCATGTCCGACCCGCACCTCGGCAAGCTCACCTTCGTCCGGATCTACTCCGGTCGCCTGGAGTCCGGCACCTCGGTGCTGAACGCCGTCAAGGGCAAGAAGGAGCGCATCGGCAAGATCTACCGCATGCACGCGAACAAGCGTGAGGAGATCGAGTCGGTGGGCGCCGGCGACATCGTCGCCGTCATGGGCCTCAAGCAGACCACCACCGGTGAGACGCTGGCCGACGAGAAGAACCCGGTCATCCTGGAGTCCATGGACTTCCCGGCCCCGGTCATCCGCGTCGCCATCGAGCCCAAGTCCAAGGGTGACCAGGAGAAGCTGGGTGTCGCCATCCAGCGTCTCGCCGAGGAGGACCCGTCCTTCCAGGTCAACACGGACGAGGAGACCGGCCAGACCATCATCGCGGGTATGGGCGAGCTGCACCTCGAGGTGCTCGTCGACCGTATGCGCCGTGAGTTCAAGGTCGAGGCCAACGTCGGCAAGCCGCAGGTCGCGTACCGCGAGACGATCCGTCAGGCCGTCGAGCGCATCGACTACACCCACAAGAAGCAGACCGGTGGTTCCGGTCAGTTCGCCAAGGTGCAGATCGCGATCGAGCCGCTCGAGCAGGCCGAGGGCTACGAGTTCGTCAACCTGGTCACCGGTGGTCGCGTTCCGCGCGAGTACATCCCGTCGGTCGACGCCGGTTGCCAGGAGGCCATGGAGTTCGGTGTGCTCGCCGGTTACCCGCTCCAGGGTGTCCGCGTGAAGCTGCTGGACGGTGCGGCGCACGACGTCGACTCCTCCGAGCTCGCGTTCAAGATCGCCGGTTCGATGGCCTTCAAGGAAGGCGCCAAGAAGGCCAAGCCGGTCCTTCTTGAGCCGATGATGGCCGTCGAGGTCACCACGCCCGAGGACTACATGGGCGACGTGATCGGCGACATCAACTCTCGCCGTGGCCAGATCCGGTCCATGGACGAGCGTCACGGTGCCCGCGTCGTCACGGCGCTGGTGCCCCTCTCCGAGATGTTCGGCTACGTCGGTGACCTGCGCAGCAAGACCTCTGGTCGCGCGAGCTACTCGATGCAGTTCGACTCGTACGCCGAGGTCCCCAAGGCCGTGGCTGAGGAGATCATCGCCAAGTCCAAGGGCGAGTGACCTCCCGATTTTCGGGATGATTCACACCCCTTAGGCTGTTAGGAGGCGACCCGGGAGGATCCGTCCGGATCCTCCCGGGACCTCCGGCCCCCCACACCCACGGGGCGGCGCGAGGTGCCCAGGGCACCCGGGCCGGGCCCGAATCAAAGACCAACTGACGTCAGCACGGCGTACAGGAACTGTCCTCAGGAGGACTCAGTGGCCAAGGCGAAGTTCGAGCGGACGAAGCCCCACGTCAACATCGGCACCATCGGTCACATCGACCACGGCAAGACCACGCTGACCGCGGCCATCACCAAGGTGCTGCACGACGCGTACCCGGACCTGAACCCCTTCACGCCGTTCGACCAGATCGACAAGGCCCCGGAGGAGCGTCAGCGCGGTATCACCATCTCGATCGCGCACGTCGAGTACCAGACCGAGGACCGGCACTACGCGCACGTCGACTGCCCGGGTCACGCTGACTACATCAAGAACATGATCACCGGTGCCGCCCAGATGGACGGCGCCATCCTGGTGGTCGCCGCCACCGACGGCCCGATGCCGCAGACCAAGGAGCACGTCCTCCTGGCCCGCCAGGTCGGCGTTCCGTACATCGTCGTCGCCCTGAACAAGGCCGACATGGTGGACGACGAGGAGATCCTGGAGCTCGTCGAGCTCGAGGTCCGCGAGCTGCTCTCCGAGTACGAGTTCCCGGGCGACGACCTGCCGGTCGTCCGCGTCTCCGCGCTCAAGGCCCTCGAGGGCGACGCCGAGTGGGGCGAGAAGCTCCTCGGCCTGATGAAGGCCGTCGACGAGAACATCCCCACCCCGGCCCGCGCCGTGGACCAGCCGTTCCTGATGCCGATCGAGGACGTCTTCACGATCACCGGTCGTGGCACCGTCGTCACCGGTCGCATCGAGCGCGGCATCCTCAAGGTCAACGAGACCGTCGACATCATCGGCATCAAGACCGAGAAGACCACCACCACGGTCACCGGCATCGAGATGTTCCGCAAGCTGCTCGACGAGGGCCAGGCCGGTGAGAACGTCGGTCTGCTGCTCCGTGGCATCAAGCGCGAGGACGTCGAGCGCGGCCAGGTCATCATCAAGCCGGGTTCGGTCACCCCGCACACCGACTTCGAGGCCCAGTCCTACATCCTGTCGAAGGACGAGGGTGGCCGTCACACCCCGTTCTTCAACAACTACCGCCCGCAGTTCTACTTCCGTACCACGGACGTGACCGGCGTCGTGACCCTCCCCGAGGGCACCGAGATGGTCATGCCGGGCGACAACACCGCCATGACCGTCGCGCTGATCCAGCCGATCGCCATGGAGGAGGGCCTCAAGTTCGCCATCCGTGAGGGTGGCCGCACCGTCGGCGCCGGCCAGGTCACCAAGATCCTCAAGTAATCGAGGCTCTGACCTGCCTGCCCCGTCAGGCTCGTCCGAAGGGCCCCACGCACCGCACGGTGCGTGGGGCCCTTCGGCGTCTGACCCGGCGCTCACCTGGGCGCACTTCCTCTCACGGGCAGCTCATGGCCGACTGTTATGGTCGGCTCACCATCCAGCCCCGCCGTCGCGGAAAGTGGGATCCAACGCATGTCTACGGCACCGCTGTTGTCGGTCGTGATGCCGATCTACAACGAGCAGGAGGCGCTCCCGCTCACCGTCGAGCGACTGCGTCCGATCCTGGACGGGCTGGGGGTCGACTACGAGGTCGTCGGCGTGGACGACGGCAGCCGGGACGCCACCCCCGTGCTGATGCAGAAGATCCGGCAGGACTGGCCGGAGTTCCGCATCGTCCGCTTCGCCCGTAACTCCGGGCACCAGGCCGCGCTCACCGCGGGCATCCACCGGGCGCTCGGCGACTACGTGGTCAGCATCGACGCGGACCTCCAGGACCCGCCGGAGAAGATCCCGGAGATGCTCGAGCTGGCCCGCGAGCAGGGCCTCGACGTGGTCTACGGCGTGCGCGGGGACCGCGGCACCGACACCGCCTTCAAGCGCCGCAGCGCGGGCGCGTACTACTGGCTGATGCGCCGGCTGGTCGGCAAGCGGATGCCCAACCAGGCCGGCGACTTCCGGCTGCTCAGCCGGGCCGCCGTGGACGCCCTCAAGCACCTGCCCGAGCACCAGCCGGTCTACCGGCTGCTGGTGCCGTGGCTCGGCTTCCCCAGCGGCGAGGTCGTCTACGTCCGCGAGGAGCGGGTGGCCGGCGGCACCCACTACCCGCTGTCCAAGATGGTGCGGCTCGCGCTGGACAGCATCACCAACTTCTCCGCCGCCCCACTGCGACTGGCCACCTACCTCGGCCTGGTCAGCTTCGTGGTCTGCATCGCACTGGGGATCCACGCCACCGTCGCGTACGCGCTCGGCTCGACGGTGCCCGGCTGGTCCTCGCTGTTCATCGGGATGCTCTTCCTCGGCGGGGTGCAGCTGATCTGCGTCGGGCTGCTGGGGGAGTACGTGGGCCGGATCTACTCGGCGGTGCAGAACCGCCCGACCTACTTCATCGGCTACGACTCGGCCGAGGACGCCGAGCGCGAGGCACGCGAGGCACGCGAGGCACGCGAGGCACGCGACTCACGCGAGGCGCGCGGCTCGGGCGACGAGCGGGGCCGGGGCCGGTGACGCCGACCGAGGAGCCCGCCGGGCCCACCCCCGGGGCCCGCCGCCAGCTGCCGTCCTTCCTGGTCATCGGCGTCCTCAGCACCGTCTTCTACCTGGGGCTGTTCGTCCTCGCGCGGTCGTTCACCGACCCGCAGGCGGCCAACCTGATCGCCCTGGCGGTCAGCGCGGTGGCCAACACCGCGGCCAACCGGCGCTTCACCTTCGGGGTGGTCGGCTCGCGGGGGATGGTCCGCCACCAGCTGCAGGGCGCCGTCGCCTTCCTGATCGGGCTCGGCCTCAGCTCCGGGGTGCTCGCCCTGCTCGACCGGGTGGTGCCGGACGCCTCCCGGCCGGTGGAGGTCGGCGGGCTGGTCGTCGCCAACGGGCTGGCCACGGTCGCCCGGTTCGTCCTGTTGAAGGTCTGGGTCTTCCGCGGCGGGCAGTCGGACCGCCCCGGGGTCTGACCAGCGGACTCGCTCCGCCCCCGATCCTCCGGCGGTCCCGGGCCGACGGGCCGTGTGCGCGCCCGCTGGTTCGCAGGCGCCCCACAGGGCCCCTGGGAGGTCTGGACCAATGCGGCCCTCGCTATGCTGGGCGACTGCAGCCTGCCCGCAGACGGTGGCGGAAGTCCGGACCCGGTAGGGGGGAGACGGGCGGCAGGGACATGACCGGAAGGGCACGGCACCGTGTCGACCATACAGAGCTCACCCGACAGCGAGACCGGGCACAGAACCGTGCCGCCGGGACCGCCGTCCTCGCCCGCCGACGGCAGACGGCCGCGGCGCAACCCGCTCGTCCTGGCAGGCGGGCTCGCCCTGTCCTGGCTGGTGCCGGCCGGCCTGGTCGCGCTGCACCTGGGCGTCGTGCTGCTGCCGCTGCTGCTGCTCGCGGTCGCCGCCGTGATCAGGGTCGGCGGTGTGCTGCTCGACCGGCTGTTCGTCGCCGGGCTGATCCTGGCCGGCTCGGTGCTGACCTTCGGCCTGGTCTTCTCGCTCTGGCCCTGGGGCCTGTCGCCGACGGCCACCACCGGTGTGCTGTTCAGCGTGCTGACCACGGCCGCCTGGGCCGCCAGGCGCGCCCCCCGGCTGCCGCTGCGCTTCCGCTGGTCGGACCTGCTGGTGGTGGGCACCTTCGCCGGGATGTGGCACTACCTGTTCCACCCGGTCGCCGGCGCGTCGGCCGCGGAGCGGGTCGCCTTCTTCGCCACGGCGGAGGACCGGCTCTCGCACTTCTCCTTCTTCTCCAGCATCCAGGGCGTCGGGGGCTTCGCCTTCCTCCACCAGGAAGCCGCCAGGTCCTACCTGATCCCGCCGTCCGAGGTGACCTACCCGCAGGGCTCGCACTTCCTGCTGGCCTGGATCGACGGGCTGGTCCACTCCGCCGCCGACCCCGGCGACATGGTTCACACCATGAACCGGTACTTCCTGTACCTGCTGGTGGCGTACGCGCTGTTCTGCACCGCGCTGGTCTGGGCGGCCCGCTGGATCGGCGGGCCGCGGCTGCGCGGCTGGCGGGCGGCGGCGGTCTGCGCGACCGTCGGCGCGATCATGTTCGCCACCAACTACCTGGACCTGCTGGTCCACGGCTTCGACTCGACCTTCATCGGCCTGCTGCTGATCGCGCTCGCGCTCGCGGTGCTGATCCGGCCGGCGATGGGCCGCACCGAGTTCGTGCTGGTCGCCTCCGCCGGGCTGATCTCCGTCACCTACACGTACAACATCTACGGCGCGTTCGTCGCCGTGCCGCTGCTGGGCGCGCTGGTGGTGCACCGGCGCAGGTTCGCCGGGCGCTGGTGGTGGGTCCTCGGCGCGCTGGCGTGCGCGCTGGGCGTGGCCGCGCTGCCGAGCGTCCTCTCGGTGATGGGCGACCTGGACGTCGCCAGCGCCTCGAACATGAGCGGCCCGAGCGTCAGCGCCGACCGCTCGATCCTCATCGGCGGCGGGCTGCTCGGGCTGCTGGCGGCGGCCATGCCGCGCAACCGCCGGACCGCCACCGGCCAGGCGCACCTGGCGGTACTGCTCGGCACGGGCGGCCTGCTCAGTGCCTTCGCGGTCTACCAGCTGCAGACCATCGACAAGTACTCGTACTACTTCCACAAGATGACGGCCGTGGGCGTCGTGGTCGCCCTGCTGTCGATCGGCGCGGTCGGGGCGGTCCTCCAGACGCCGCACCGGGGCACCGGCAACGCGCTGAGCCGGCGCCTGGGCGAGCTGGCGCTCTCCGGGCTGACCGTCGCCGCCGCGCTGAGCCTCTTCGCCAACGTGCAGTGGGGCTTCCTGGCCACCAAGGAGGCCCCGTCCGCGTGGTCCAACAACCCGCTGGTGGTCTGGAGCCGCGGCGAGGCCGAGACCGACATGGGCCCCAAGGGCATGGACGGGCTGAGGGTCCTGCGCGGCGACAAGCCGGTGATCGCGCTGGTCTCCAACGACGACGTCAAGAACCTCAAGGCCACCTGGCTCGCCTCGCTGATGAACCGGCGCGGCGGTGACATGAAGGCGCTGTACGACATCCACTGGGTGGGCATCGGCGGTCCGCAGGTGAAGGAGGAGGACTACCAGCGCTCCCTCGGCCGGTTGAAGGGCGCCATCGAGAAGCTCCCCGCCCCGCACCTGACGCCGACCATCCTGACCGCCGACCGGTCGGTCGGGGAGCGGATCAAGCGGGACCTCGCCAAGAACGGCGTGACGGTCGACGTCGTGAGCGATCAGGGGATCCTCTGGACCCAGCCGTGGGGGCGTACATTCCCCGGGACCGTCTGAGATGACGCCCGAGGGAACGCCCGTGCGCACCGAGCAGTCACGGCCACCCGCTACTATTCACAGCAATCGCACGGCTTGGCCGGCCTCGTGCGGAGGTGTGCGGCACGGCCGGCCGGTGAATTCGGTGGTCATGTGATGAAGAACCCGATCGCCAAGCTGCTTGGGGCGCTTCCCCCGGGGGCGCGGCTCGTGGTCGGTGGCACGGTCGTGCTGGGAGCGTCGGCGTACGTCTACATGGCGCTCGTGGGCTACAGCCTGAGCGCCGTGGGCAAGGCCAATGTCACCATGCTCTGGACCATCGTGATGTCCGTGGGCTGGGGACTCTTCCAACCGGTCGAACTCGAACTGACCCGGCTGGTGGCCGCCCGCAAGGTGGCCGGGCACGGGGCGTTGCCCGCGGTGCGCCGGATGCTGCTCCTCGCGATGGCGCTGCTGGCCGCGGTGTGCGCGCTGCTGGCCGCGGCCGCCGGCCCGGTCGCCGACCTGCTGTTCAGCGGCGACAGGGCACTGGTGGTCGCCCTGGCCGGCGGCCTGGCCGGTCTCGCGGTGAGCTCGGTGGCCCGCGGTGCCCTGGCCGGCCTCGGGCTGTTCGGCCCGTACGGCACCCAGCTGGCGGTCGACGGCGGGCTGCGGATCGGCCTGGCCGCCGTGGCCGCGGCGGTCGGCCTGCACTCGGCGCTGGCCTTCGGCCTCATCCTCTTCGTCTCCCCGCTGGCCGCCTCGCTGATCGGCCTGCGGGGCACCCTCGCGGACCGCACCCCCGGCCCGGAGGTGCCCTGGAAGCAGCTGACCAGCGGCCTCGGCCTGCTGATCGCCTCGGTGATGCTCAGCCAGCTGGTGGTCAACGCGACCGTGGTCTGCGTGCGCCTGCTCTCGCCGAAGCACTCCGAGGCCTCCGACGCACTGGTCTTCGCGATCGGCCAGGCCGTGGTGATGGCCCGGGCGCCGCTGTTCGCCTACAGCGCCCTGCAGGCCTCGATGGTGTCCGCGCTCTCCGGCGCCGCCGCGGCCGGCGACCACGCCGAGTTCCGCAAGGTGCTGACCCGCACCACCGCGATCGTCGCCGCGATGTGCATCGGCGGTGGCCTGCCGGTGATCGTGCTCGGCTCGAAGCTCAACCCGCTGCTGTTCAACGCCAAGGACGTGCTCGGCCCGCTGGACTTCGTCTGGCTGGTGTTCGGAACGCTCTGCTACGTGCTCGCGACGGTCTTCGGCCAGGCGCTGATGTCGAGCGCCCAGCACCGTCGTCAGCTGGTGGGCTGGACCGCCGGTTCCGTAGCATTGGTGGCTGTCGCGCTCGCACCGGGCGACGTGGGTCTCCGGGCGGAGCTCGCGTACCTGGCGGGCTCACTGGTCAGTGCCGTTCTGATGTTGTGGTCGCTGTACCGCGCCTTCCCCTCCCGCCCCGCCGCCGTGTCGGCAGACCGGTCCGCGGCAGAGCCGCTGCGGACCTCCTGAGGTGGGCCCAGACACCATGACCAGCACCGATAGACAGACCCGAGGCACGGGCCGCCGTGCCGTTCGCCAAGCATGGAGCACCTGTGTCCGAGTATGACAACGTCTGGCTGGTGATCCCGGCCTACAACGAAGGCCAGGTGATCGCCGACGTCGTGGAGGGGGCACGCAAGACCTTCCCGAACATCGTGGTGATCGACGACGGCTGCACCGACGACACGGCCGAGCACGTCATGACGACCGGCGCCCACCTGGTGCGGCACCCGGTCAACCTGGGGCAGGGCGCCGCGCTCCAGACCGGTCTCAAGTACGCGCTCGCCCAGGAGGGCGCCGAGTACTTCGCGACCTTCGACGCGGACGGCCAGCACCAGACCGGCGACGTCGAGAAGATGGTGGCGCTGCTGCGCGAGGGCGAGGCCGACATCGTCCTCGGCTCCCGCTTCATCGAGCAGACCGGCCAGGTGCCGTGGATCAAGCGGGTGGTGCTCCGCACCGCCGCCGCGGTCAGCCCGACCGCCCGCAAGCTCAAGCTCACGGACGCCCACAACGGGCTGCGGGTGATGAACCGCGAGGCCGCCAGCCGGATCAAGATCACCATGAACGGCATGGCGCACGCGTCGGAGATCGTCTCCTTCCTCGCCGGCTCGGACCTGCGGGTCGCCGAGGTTCCGGTGGACATCCTGTACACCGACTACTCGCGCGCCAAGGGCCAGTCCCTGATCAACGGCGTGAACATCCTCTTTGACATCTCGCTGCGGGAGCGTAACGGCCGATGAACCACCTCTGGATCCAGCTCATCCTGGTCGTGGCCGCGGTGGCCATGGCGCTCGTCTTCGTCTGGCGTTGGGACAAGGCGAACACCCGGGCGTGGAAGCGCATCGCCTTCACGCTCTTCGTGATCGTCAACGTGGTCGCGATCCTGTGGCCGACCGGCGTGACCAAGCTGGCCACCGCGCTGGGCGTCGGCCGCGGCACCGACCTGGTGCTCTACCTGATGGTCATCGCCATGGGCTTCCTGACCCTCAACACCTACCTGCGCTTCCGCTCGCTGGAGAAGAAGATCACCGACCTGGCCCGGACCGTGGCCATCACCGAGGGCGTCCGGCACAACAACGACCGGCTCAACGCCCCGGTCGGCTCCGAGCGCTGATCCCGGGCGTTCGGACGGCGCGACGAACACCAGTGGCGGAGGGCCGGCCCCGTTGGGGGCCGGCCCTCCGCCGCTGCCGACCCCGGCCGACGCGGTCGTTCGAAAAAGCTGGTTGACTTGACCCGCCCGGCGGCCGCGGCCGGGCGGCACCGAAGCGTGATCCAGGACCAGGAGGTGCGGCGCCGCCATGAGCGTCGATTTCGTCATCCCGTACTACGGAGACCCGGAGTACCTGTTCGCCACCATCGACAGCATCAGGGCGCAGCACCAGCAGGACTGGCGGCTGACCGTGGTGGACGACCAGTACCCGGGCAACCGGGCGCTGGAGTACATCGAGGGCCTGAACGACGAGCGGATCCGCTACGTCCGCAACGAGGAGCGGCTGGGCCCCAACGGCAACACCTACAAGGCGTCGACCCTGGCCGAGCGCGAGTTCGTCTCGATGATGGGCGCCGACGACCTGCTGGAGCCGAACTACCTGGACGTCGTCCTGGAGCGGATGAAGGCCGACCCGAAGGCGATCGCGGTCCAGCCGGGCGTCAAGGTGATGGACAGCGACGGGAACCTGGTGCCGGCGCTCGGCATCGGCGACAAGGTCAAGCGCCGGATCGCCGCCCCGGCCCGCAAGGCCGGCCTGATCAGCGGCGAGGACGCGGTGAAGAGCCTGCTGTCCGGGAACTGGCTGTACACCCCGTCGCTGCTGTACCGGCAGTCCGCGCTGTCGAAGATCCCGTACCGCCCGGACATCGACGCCGTGCACGACCTGGCGTTCATGGTCGACATGCTGATGGAGGGCGGCAACCTGCTGGTCGACGAGCGCGAGGTGTTCCGCTACCGCCGCCACCAGGCCAGCGACTCCTCGAACCGGGTCAAGGACGGCAAGCGCTTCGACGAGGAGCTGCAGTACTACGGGCTGATCGCCAAGGAGCTGCGCGCCAAGGGCTGGAACGCCGCGGCCCGCTCGGCCGACCTGCACCTCTCCTCCCGGCTGCACGCCCTGATGGTCGCCGCCGGGCGCCTCGGCGCGGGTGACTTCGCCCACGCCGGCGCCATGGTCGGCCGGGCCGTCCGCAGCAGTTGACCCGTTCCGCGACGGAGCGGGGCTGAACGTCGGGCCGTCGGTTCCGCGTTGTCCGGAGGGTAGGGCAGCGGGCCGGCGGCCGTTCCGCGGATGCGGGTCGGCCGGGCGACGGCGACTCGTACGCGCCTGGTCCATCGGATGATCACGATGACTCCACACCGGGCCGCGTGGCAGACTTCCCGTGCGATCCAACGACTGGGGGTGCGTGTGGGCGACTCGCGGGCACCTGTGAAAAAGACATGACAAGTGCTGGTTCCAACAACGAGGGAAGTGTCCCGGTGCAGCCGCTGATCGATTCTGCCCATGCGACCGACGGGCGGACATTGAAGGAGGGCGGTGACGGGAACGGGACCGCCGGGCCGGCGGCTCCGCCGGCCGCGCTCGTGCGGCTCCGGGCCCTCGCGGCCCACCGCTGGTTCTGGCCGGTGGCCGTACTGGTCGGCTACCTCGCGCAGACGGCGTTCCGGCTGTCGCTCTCGATCCACAACTACTACCCGTCGGTGCACGCGGACGAGGACGGCTACCTCGCGATCGCGCGGGTGCTGGCCGGCAAGCCCGCCTCCGAGATGCCCACCGGCGTGATCATCCCCGGCGGCTACTCGCTGCTGATCTCGCCGGCCCTGCGGATAGCCGACAACCCGAACACCGCGTACCACCTGATCATGGTGATCAACGCGGTGCTCAACGCGCTGGTCTTCCCGCTGGCCTTCGCGGCGGCCCGCCGCCTCGGGCTGTCCCGGCCGCAGGCCTTCCTGGCCGGCTCCGCCGTCGCGCTGGTGCCGCCGGTGATCTTCTACTCCCAGTTCGTGATGACGGACACCGTCCTCCCGGTGCTCCTGCTGATCTGGCTGATCTCGATGCACGGCTGGCTCTCGCCCGGATCGGCCCGCCGCCGCGCGCTGTACGCGGCCGCGATGAGCCTGGCCGCCGGCTACTCGATGGCCACCCACGACCGCGGCGGCGTGGTCGTGGCGCTGACCGCGCTGGCCCTGCTGGTGGTGCTCGCCCTCGGCTGGGCGCCGCGGCTCACCTCGCTGGCCGGGCTCGGCGCGCTCGCGGTGGCCTACCTGGGCGCCAAGCTGCTGGACGGCTTCGTCACGGCCCAGTTCAAGGACGTGCCGGGGGCGGGCGTCGGCAACAAGGTCTTCGAGAACCTCGAGGACCGCAAGTACACCGGCACGATCATCGTCCGCACCCTCGGCGAGCTCTGGTACTTCTTCACGTCGTCCTACGGCCTCGGCGCGGTCGCCTTCGTGCTGTGCCTGGTGGCGGTGTTCCACCGCCGGTCCCCGGTGGCCGAGCGGGTGGCGTCCTTCTGCATGGTCGCCCTGCTGTGCGGCACCGCGCTGGCCTCCGCCGCGGGCCTGGCGGACAACGAGCGCGTCGACAACTGGGTGTACGCCCGGTACTGCGCCGTGCTGGTGCCGGTGTTCATGGTGGTCGGCCTGGCCGTGCTGTTCCGGGCCGGGAAGCGCCGGCTGCTGCAGCTGGCCGCGCTCGGCACGGTGGTCGTCGGGATCACCGGGTTCGCCGTCACCGAGTACGCCGGCCGCAAGCTCGGCGTCTGGATCATCCCGTGGACGGTGCCGGACGCCCAGTTCCTCGCCTCGACCTACGACGGCCTGCACATGGGCCGTACGACCTTCGGTGCGCTCGCCGTGCTCGCGGCCTGCCTGCTGCTGCGGGTGGCCGGCGGTCGCCGGATCGTCGCGGCCGTGGTGGCCTGCCTGGCGGTCTTCGCCGCCTACGCGACGGTCACCGTCACCAACAACATCGCCGAGTCGCACTCCAAGTTCCGCAAGTACGAGGCCGTCGGCCTGGCCAAGGAGGCCGGCCTGGGCAAGGGCGACAACGTGGTGCTGGACTGGGACCTCGAGTGGGGCAGCCGGATGTCGCTGGCCTTCGAGGTCTACTGGGGCCGGGTCTGGACCAGCAACGTGAAGAACGGCAACACCCCGCCGGAGTCGGCCAACGCGATTCTGCTGACGGTCTCCAAGGACCCGGGCACCAAGCCGGAGTCCAGCTGGCAGAAGCCGCTCCCGGGCTGGCACGTCGCGAAGTACAACATCGACCGCGGCTGGGTGCTCTGGCGCAAGGGCTGAGCTGCGGTTCCACCCCATCGGGGCCGGTGAGGTACGCCTCACCGGCCCCGATTGGCATCCGGGCTGCTCCATGTGGCAGTATGTCCAAGTTGCTCGGTTGAGTGCCGATGCTGCGCGCCTCCCGCCGGGAGGACCGGAAGCGAGTCCCATGTACTCGTCGTTCCCGTGATGGCCGTCAAGCGTGAGTTCTACGCCACGGCAGCTGCGGGGCGAAAGTACGGGAATCTTCCGGGAAGCGTGTGCGGGGCCTCGACCCGGCTACCCCTCACCCCGAAAGTTTGAAACCGACGAAGTACTTCGCCGGTTTTTTACAAGCGCGAGAGCGACACGCCCGAGCGCGGGGGTCGGAGGAGGGTCGTGCAGTGACTAAGGACAAAGGACTACTGAGTAGCCATGGCGGGACAGAAGATCCGCATCCGGCTCAAGGCCTACGACCACGAGGTCATCGACTCCTCGGCGAAGAAGATCGTCGAGACGGTGATCCGTACTGGTGCGCAGGTCGCAGGCCCGGTGCCGCTGCCCACTGAGAAGAACGTGTACTGCGTCATCCGCTCGCCGCACAAGTACAAGGACTCGCGCGAGCACTTCGAGATGCGTACTCACAAGCGTCTGATCGACATCCTCGACCCCACGCCGAAGACGGTTGACTCGCTCATGCGTCTCGACCTGCCGGCTGGCGTCGACATCGAGATCAAGCTCTGAGAGGCGCACCGAAGATGGCTAAGCAGATTAAGGGCATCCTGGGCGAGAAGCTCGGCATGACCCAGGTCTGGGACGAGAACAACCGGGTCGTCCCGGTGACCGTCGTCAAGGCTGGGCCCAATGTCGTGACCCAGGTCCACACCGCCGACAGCCCGGCCGGCTACAGCGCCGTGCAGCTCGGCTTCGGCGAGATCGACCCCCGCAAGGTGAACAAGCCCCTCGCGGGCCACTTCGCCAAGGCCGGTGTCACCCCGCGCCGCCACCTGGTCGAGATCCGTACCTCGGACGCGTCCGAGTACACCCTGGGCCAGGAGATCACCGCGGAGCTGTTCGAGGCGGGTGTCAAGGTCGACGTGACCGGCACCTCCAAGGGCAAGGGCTTCGCCGGTGTCATGAAGCGTCACAACTTCAAGGGTCTCGGCGCCGGTCACGGCACCCAGCGCAAGCACCGTTCGCCCGGTTCCATCGGTGGCTGCGCCACCCCGGGCCGTGTGTTCAAGGGCCTGCGCATGGCTGGTCGGATGGGCCACGAGCGTGTGACCACCCAGAACCTGACCGTGCACGCGGTCGACGCGGAGAAGGGTCTGCTGCTCATCAAGGGCGCCGTCCCGGGCCCGAACGGCGGCCTCGTCCTCGTCCGCACCGCGGCGAAGGGGCTGTGAGGAAATGAGCACCATTGACATCCTGTCGCCGGCTGGCGACAAGACCGGCAGCCTCGAGCTTCCGGCCGAGATCTTCGACGCGAAGGTCAGCGTTCCGCTGATGCACCAGGTCGTCGTGGCGCAGCTCGCTGCGGCCCGTCAGGGCACCCACAAGACCAAGACTCGTGGCGAGGTCCGCGGTGGCGGCAAGAAGCCGTACCGCCAGAAGGGCACCGGCCGCGCCCGTCAGGGCTCGACCCGTGCGCCGCAGTTCGCCGGCGGTGGCGTCGTGCACGGTCCCGTGCCGCGCGACTACTCGCAGCGGACCCCGAAGAAGATGATCGCCGCCGCCCTGCGCGGTGCGCTCACCGACCGGGCCCGCCACAACCGCATCCACGTCATCACCGACGTGACCGCGACCGAGGCGCCGTCGACCAAGGCCGCCAAGGGCCTGTTCGGCAAGATCACCGACCGCAAGAACGTCCTCCTGGTCGTCGAGCGCTCGGACGAGCTGGGCCTCAAGTCCGCTCGCAACCTGCCGAACGTGCACATCCTGGACGCCGGTCAGCTGAACACCTACGACGTGCTCGTCTCCGACGATGTGGTCTTCACCCAGGCCGCCTTCGAGCGTTTCGTGGCCGGTCCGGCCGCGTCCGCCAAGGCCGTTGCCGCTGAGGGCGAGCTCGAAGGGAGCGCCGCCTGATGAGCGACGTTACGAGCAAGACGTTCACGGACCCCCGTGACGTCCTGGTGAAGCCGGTCATCTCGGAGAAGAGCTACTCGCTCCTCGACGAGAACAAGTACACGTTCATCGTGTCGCCGGGCGCCAACAAGACCCAGATCAAGCAGGCCGTCGAGGCGGTCTTCTCGGTCAAGGTCGAGGCTGTCAACACGATCAACCGTCAGGGCAAGCGCAAGCGCTCCAAGACGGGCTTTGGCAAGCGCAAGGACACCAAGCGCGCCATCGTGACGCTGGCCGAGGGCAACCGCATCGACATCTTCGGTGGTCCGGTCTCCTGAAACAGGAGATCGTGATCGTCGATTAGGACGAGGACGAGAGAGCCAAATGGGCATCCGCAAGTACAAGCCGACTACGCCGGGCCGTCGTGGCTCCAGCGTGGCCGACTTCGTAGAAATCACGCGGTCCACCCCGGAGAAGTCGCTGGTTCGCCCGCTGCACAGCAAGGGCGGCCGCAACAACGCCGGTCGTGTCACCGCTCGCCACCAGGGTGGCGGTCACAAGCGCGCCTACCGCGTGATCGACTTCCGTCGTCACGACAAGGACGGCGTGCCGGCCAAGGTCGCGCACATCGAGTACGACCCGAACCGCACCGCGCGCATCGCGCTCCTGCACTACGCGGACGGCGAGAAGCGCTACATCATCGCGCCGCGCGGCATCACGCAGGGCGACCGGATCGAGAACGGCGCTGGCGCCGACATCAAGCCGGGCAACAACCTGCCGCTGCGCAACATCCCGGTCGGTACCACCATCCACGCGGTGGAGCTGCGTCCCGGTGGCGGTGCCAAGCTGGCCCGCTCCGCCGGTTCCGGCATCCAGCTGCTGGCGCGTGAGGGCAAGATGGCGCACCTGCGCATGCCCTCCGGTGAGATCCGCCTGGTGGACGCGCGCTGCCGCGCCACCGTCGGCGAGGTCGGCAACGCCGAGCAGTCGAACATCAACTGGGGCAAGGCCGGCCGTATGCGCTGGAAGGGCGTCCGCCCGACCGTGCGTGGTGTGGCCATGAACCCGATCGACCACCCGCACGGTGGTGGTGAGGGTAAGACCTCCGGTGGTCGCCACCCGGTCTCGCCGTGGGGTAAGCCCGAGGGCCGCACCCGTCGCCCGAACAAGGCGTCGGACAAGCTCATCGTGCGCCGCCGCAAGACCAACAAGAAGCGCTAGGAGCAGGTCAGATGCCGCGCAGTCTTAAGAAGGGCCCCTTCATCGACGGCCACCTCATCAAGAAGGTGGACGCTCAGAACGAGGCGGGTACTCAGAACGTCATCAAGACCTGGTCCCGTCGTTCCGTGATCTCCCCGAGCATGCTCGGCCACACGATCGCGGTTCACGATGGCCGTAAGCACGTCCCGGTGTTCGTCACCGAGTCGATGGTCGGCCACAAGCTCGGCGAGTTCGCTCCGACCCGCACCTTCCGTGGCCACGTGAAGGAAGACCGGAAGTCGAAGCGTCGCTAGAGAGCCCATCAGTGGCCTCCGGCCACGGGCTGAGCTTGCGCGCCAAAAAGACTCAATGACTTACTCCATTAAGGGGACAACCATGGAAGCCAGGGCACAGGCGCGGTACATCCGCGTGACGCCCATGAAGGCCCGCCGCGTGGTGGACCTCATCCGTGGCATGAATGCCACGGAGGCCCAGGCCGTCCTGCGTTTCGCTCCGCAGGCAGCCACCGTGCCGGTCGGCAAGGTGCTCGACAGCGCCATTGCCAACGCCGCGCACAACTACAACCACTCCAACGTGGACGACCTCTACATCTCCGAGGCGTACGTTGACGAGGGCCCGACCCTGAAGCGGTTCCGTCCGCGTGCCCAGGGCCGCGCCTACCGGATCCGCAAGCGGACCAGCCACATCACCGTGGTCGTCAGCAGCAAGGAAGGGACCCGGTAATGGGCCAGAAGGTTAACCCGCACGGGTTCCGCCTCGGCATCAGCACGGACTTCAAGTCCCGCTGGTACGCCGACAAGCTGTACAAGGACTACGTCAAGGAAGACGTCGCCATTCGTCGCATGATGACGAAGGGCATGGAGCGCGCCGGCATCTCGAAGGTTGAGATCGAGCGCACCCGCGACCGCGTCCGCGTCGACATCCACACCGCCCGCCCCGGCATCGTCATCGGTCGCCGTGGCACCGAGGCCGACCGCATCCGCGGCGACCTCGAGAAGCTGACCGGCAAGCAGGTCCAGCTGAACATCCTCGAGGTCAAGAACCCCGAGCTGGACGCCCAGCTCGTGGCTCAGGGCGTCGCGGAGCAGCTGTCCTCCCGCGTCTCCTTCCGTCGTGCCATGCGCAAGTCGATGCAGGGCACCATGAAGTCCGGCGCCAAGGGCATCAAGGTCCAGTGCTCCGGTCGTCTCGGCGGCGCCGAGATGAGCCGTTCGGAGTTCTACCGCGAGGGTCGCGTGCCGCTGCACACCCTGCGTGCGAACGTCGACTACGGCTTCTTCGAGGCCAAGACCACCTTCGGCCGCATCGGCGTGAAGGTCTGGATCTACAAGGGCGACGTCAAGAACATCGCCGAGGTCCGCGCTGAGAACGCCGCTGCCCGCTCGGGCAACCGCCCGGCCCGTCCCGAGGGTGGTCGTCCCGCCCGCGGTGGCGAGCGCCGTGGTGGCGAGCGCGGTGGCCGTGGCCGTCGTCCCGCCGCTGCCGAGGCCCCCGCGGCCGCGGCCGTCGAGGCTCCGGCTGCTGAGAACACCGGAACGGAGGCCTGACCCCAATGCTGATCCCCCGTCGGGTCAAGCACCGCAAGCAGCACCACCCCAAGCGTCGCGGCGCTGCCAAGGGTGGCACCGAGCTGGCGTTCGGCCAGTTCGGCATCCAGGCCGTGACCCCGGCCTACGTGACGAACCGTCAGATCGAGTCCGCTCGTATCGCGATCACCCGTCACATCCGTCGTGGCGGCAAGGTCTGGATCAACATCTACCCGGACCGCCCGCTCACCAAGAAGCCGGCCGAGACCCGCATGGGTTCCGGTAAGGGTTCGCCGGAGTGGTGGATCGCGAACGTGCACCCGGGTCGGGTCATGTTCGAGCTGTCGTACCCGAACGAGAAGGTTGCTCGCGAGGCGCTCACCCGCGCCGCGCACAAGCTGCCGATGAAGTGCCGGATCGTCCGGCGCGAGGACGGTGAGAGCTGATGTCGGCCGCTACCAAGGCTGCTGAGCTTCGCTCGCTGGACAACGAGGGTCTCGTTGCCAAGCTGCGCGAGGCCAAGGAGGAGCTGTTCAACCTCCGCTTCCAGGCGGCGACCGGGCAGCTCGACAACCACGGACGGCTCAAGCTCGTCCGTAAGGACATCGCGCGGATCTACACCCTGATGCGCGAGCGCGAGCTGGGCATCGAGACGGTGGAGAACGCCTGATGACTGAGAACACCAACGAGACGCGCGGTTTCCGCAAGACCCGTGAGGGTCTCGTCGTCAGCGACAAGATGGACAAGACCGTCGTCGTCGCCGTCGAGGACCGCGTCAAGCACGCTCTGTACGGCAAGGTCATCCGCCGTACGAACAAGCTGAAGGCGCACGACGAGCAGAACGCTTGCGGTGTCGGCGACCGGGTCCTCCTCGCGGAGACCCGCCCGCTGTCCGCGTCCAAGCGCTGGCGCGTCGTCGAGATCCTCGAGAAGGCCAAGTAACGAAGCCGATGAGGTACGGCCGTATGTGCACAGGGTCCCGCTGGGACGCCGGTGTGAGCAGCGGCCGGCCCGTCGACTCTCGTTGACGATCAGGAGAAAGCTGTGATCCAGCAGGAGTCGCGACTGCGTGTTGCCGACAACACTGGTGCCAAGGAGATCCTTTGCATCCGTGTTCTCGGTGGCTCCGGTCGCCGCTACGCCGGCATCGGGGACGTCATCGTCGCGACCGTCAAGGACGCGATCCCCGGTGGTTCGGTGAAGAAGGGTGACGTCGTCAAGTGCGTCGTCGTCCGCACCGTCAAGGAGCGCCGCCGTCCGGATGGCTCGTACATCCGCTTCGACGAGAACGCCGCTGTCGTGCTGAAGAACACCGATGGTGACCCCCGTGGCACCCGTATCTTCGGCCCGGTCGGCCGCGAGCTGCGCGACAAGAAGTTCATGAAGATCATCTCGCTGGCGCCGGAGGTGCTCTAACCCATGGCGAACAGCATGAAGATCAAGAAGGGTGACCTGGTCCAGGTCATCACCGGCAAGGACAAGGGCAAGCAGGGCAAGGTCATCCAGGCCATGCCGGCTGAGAACAAGGTCCTGGTCGAGGGTGTCAACCGGGTCAAGAAGCACACCAAGCCGGGTCCGGGTACCCAGGGTGGCATCGTGACCGTCGAGGCCCCGGTGCACGTCTCCAACGTCCAGCTGGTCGTGGAGAAGGACGGCAAGAAGGTCGTCACCCGCGTCGGTTACCGCTTCGACGACCAGGGCAACAAGATCCGCGTTGCCAAGCGGACCGGTGAGGACATCTGATGTCTGAGACGACTGTTGAGAAGGTGGCCCCCCGCCTCAAGGAGCGTTACAACTCCGAGATCAAGGGCCAGCTGCAGGAGCAGTTCTCGTACGAGAACGTCATGCTGATCCCCGGCCTGGTCAAGGTCGTGGTCAACATGGGTGTCGGCGAGGCCGCCCGTGACAGCAAGCTGATCGAGGGCGCGATCCGCGACCTGACCGCGATCACCGGTCAGAAGCCGGCCGTGACCAAGGCTCGCAAGTCCATCGCGCAGTTCAAGCTGCGCGAGGGCCAGCCGATCGGCACCCACGTCACCCTCCGTGGTGACCGCATGTGGGAGTTCCTGGACCGTCTGGTTTCGCTGGCCCTGCCGCGAATCCGTGACTTCCGTGGTCTCTCCCCGAAGCAGTTCGACGGCCGTGGCAACTACACGTTCGGTCTGACCGAGCAGGTTATGTTCCACGAGATCGACCAGGACAAGGTCGACCGTCAGCGCGGTATGGACATCACCGTCGTGACCACCGCTCAGACCGACGACGAGGGCCGGGCGCTCCTGCGCGCTCTGGGCTTCCCGTTCAAGGAGGCGTGAGCCAATGGCGAAGAAGTCCCTCATCGCGAAGTCCGAGCGTAAGCCGAAGTTCGGCGTCCGGGCCTACACCCGGTGCCAGCGCTGCGGCCGTCCGCACTCGGTGTACCGCAAGTTCGGCCTGTGCCGTGTCTGCCTCCGTGAGATGGCGCACCGCGGCGAGCTGCCGGGCGTGACCAAGAGCTCCTGGTAACCCCGGAGTTTCAGGTACCGCCAGCGACGCAGAGGTGCCCGACCCCACATCGGCCCGTTTTGGGCTCCCGTACGGATTCCCGTAAGGTTGTGGGGTCGGGCCCCCTGCCGCGGCTTCCCCATGGATGTCCGTGGCCCTTTCTGGAAGGGCTCGCACCCAGTCTTACTACGTCGTAGGTCCCCTGCGCTTGTGCCCCTGACGCACTCGTTCCGAGTGCGGCGGGGGGACCTGGTGCGGAGAAACCACGGCGAGAGAGGCCTGAGGCCATCATGACCATGACCGACCCCATCGCAGACATGCTCACGCGTCTGCGTAACGCGAACTCGGCGTACCACGACACCGTGGCGATGCCGGCCAGCAAGATCAAGGCGCACGTCGCCCAGATCCTGCAGCAGGAGGGGTACATCTCCTCCTACAAGGTTGAGGAGCCCGTCGAGGGCGAGGTCGGCAAGAAGCTGACCATCGAGCTCAAGTTCGGCCCCAACCGTGAGCGCTCCATCGCCGGCATCAAGCGCATCAGCAAGCCGGGTCTGCGCGTTTACGCAAAGTCCACCAACCTGCCGAAGGTTCTCGGCGGCCTGGGCGTGGCGATCATCTCCACGTCCTCCGGCCTCCTGACCGACAAGCAGGCCGCCAAGAAGGGCGTAGGCGGAGAAGTTCTCGCCTACGTCTGGTAATTCGGGAAACGGAGGTACAGCAATGTCGCGCATTGGACGGCTGCCCATCCAGGTCCCCGCTGGCGTGGACGTCACCATCGATGGCCAGACGGTCTCGGTGAAGGGCCCCAAGGGCTCCCTCACCCACGTCGTCGCTGAGCCGATCGAGATCGGCAAGGGTGAGGACGGCACCGTGCTCGTCACCCGCCCGAACGACGAGCGTCGCTCGAAGGCCCTGCACGGCCTGACCCGCACGCTGGTGGCGAACATGATCACCGGCGTGACCGCGGGCTACCGCAAGTCGCTGGAGATCAGCGGTGTCGGCTACCGAGTCACGGCGAAGGGCTCCGACATGGAGTTCGCGCTGGGCTACAGCCACCCGATCCTGATCACCGCGCCGGAGGGCATCTCCTTCGTCGTCGAGTCGGCCACCAAGTTCCACGTGGACGGCATCGACAAGCAGAAGGTCGGCGAGATCGCCGCGAACATCCGCAAGCTGCGCAAGCCGGACCCGTACAAGGCCAAGGGTGTCAAGTACGCGGGCGAGGTCATCCGCCGCAAGGTCGGAAAGAGTGGTAAGTAAGCGATGAGTGTCTCTGTCAAGATCGGCAAGGGCAACGCCTACAAGAGCGCCGCTCGCAAGCGCCGCGCGATCCGCGTTCGCAAGCGCGTCGTCGGCACCGAGGTGCGTCCGCGCCTCGTCGTGACGCGCTCGAACCGTCACATGGTCGCCCAGGTCATCGACGACGCCAAGGGTCACACCCTGGCGTCGGCGTCCACCCTCGACGTGTCCATCAAGGGCGCCGAGGGCGACAAGACCGAGCTGGCCAAGAAGGTCGGGAGCCTGGTCGCCGAGCGCGCCAAGGCCGCCGGCATCGAGTCGGTCGTCTTCGACCGCGCGGGCAACCGGTACGCCGGCCGCATCGCCGCCCTGGCGGACGCGGCCCGCGAGGCCGGGCTCGACTTCTAAGCCGCTCGTCGACTCTGTCGACGGACGTAAACGAGAGAGGTAATTCCAATGGCTGGACCCCAGCGCCGCGAAGGCGGCGCCGGTCGCGGCACGGGTGGCGAGCGGCGCGACCGTAAGCGTGACGGTCAGGGCAACGCCCAGGCCGTCGAGAAGACCGCTTACGTCGAGCGCGTCGTCGCGATCAACCGTGTCGCCAAGGTTGTCAAGGGTGGCCGTCGCTTCAGCTTCACCGCGCTCGTCGTGGTGGGCGATGGCGAGGGCACCGTGGGTGTCGGTTACGGCAAGGCGAAGGAGGTTCCGGCCGCCATCGCGAAGGGTGTCGAGGAGGCCAAGAAGAACTTCTTCAAGGTCCCCCGTATCCAGGGCACCATCCCGCACCCCATCCAGGGTGAGAAGGCCGCCGGCGTCGTGCTGCTCAAGCCCGCCGCCCCCGGTACCGGTGTTATCGCCGGTGGTCCGGTGCGCGCCGTCCTGGAGTGCGCCGGCATCCACGACATCCTGTCGAAGTCGCTCGGCTCGGACAACGCGATCAACATCGTGCACGCCACCGTGGCTGCTCTGAAGGGCCTCGTTCGCCCCGAGGAGATCGCCGCGCGCCGTGGCCTGCCGCTGGAGGACGTGGCCCCCGCCGCCCTGCTGCGGGCTCGTGCTGCTGGGGTGAGCGCCTGATGGCTCGCCTGAAGATCACGCAGACCAAGTCGTACATCGGCAGCAAGCAGAACCACCGTGACACCCTGCGTTCGCTTGGTCTCAAGCGCATGCACGACGTGGTGGTCAAGGAGGACCGTCCCGAGATCCGCGGGATGGCCCACACGGTCCGTCACCTGGTGACGGTTGAGGAGGTGGACTGATCATGGGCGACAACCCGATCAAGATCCACAACCTGCGTCCCGCCCCGGGTGCCAAGACCGACAAGATCCGTGTGGGTCGTGGTGAGGGCTCCAAGGGTAAGACCGCCGGTCGTGGTACCAAGGGCACCAAGGCCCGCTACCAGGTTCCGCAGCGCTTCGAGGGTGGCCAGATGCCGCTCCACATGCGCCTGCCGAAGCTGAAGGGCTTCAAGAACCCGTTCAAGATCACGTTCCAGGTCGTCAACCTCGACAAGCTGGCCGAGCTCTACCCGCAGGGTGGCGAGGTCACGGTCGAGGACCTGGTCGCGAAGGGCGCGGTTCGCAAGAACTCCCTCGTCAAGGTGCTCGGCACCGGCGAGGTCTCGGTTGCGCTGCAGGTGACGGTCGACGCCGTCTCCGGCTCGGCCGCCGAGAAGATCAAGGCCGCCGGCGGTACGGTCACCGAGCTCGTCTGAGCCCGCTGAACCCGCCGACAACCGGCTTCGAGCCCCGCACCTCCTTCGGGAGGTGCGGGGCTCGTGCTTTTACCCCGGCTTTCACTCCGGGGCCGAAATCAGCCGGTACCGGGCCTCGTTCTTTTGTGTGGCAAAACCGGGCATCCCGTACCCCCGTGAGTGGGGGAGGGACGGTACGCGCTTCTTTCGAGTGGCCGCGCACTGTTAGAGTCCGTGGAGTTCCCTTGTAGGCTGCGCGTAGGCTCGCCTGTGCCGTCTGTACGGGGGCCCGTACCGCAAACTCCCCATTCAGGACCGACCCTCCCGCCGACGACGTGCGGGAGGCGCAGGAGGCACCGTGCTCAGTGCGTTCGCGCGGGCGTTCCAGACGCCCGACCTGCGCAAGAAGCTGCTGTTCACGCTGGGCATCATGGTGCTGTTCCGGCTGGGCTCGCACATTCCGATTCCGGGCGTGAGCTTCACGGCCGTGAACGAGTGCGTCAAGGAGACCAAGAACAACGGGCTCTTCGGACTCGTCAACCTGTTCAGCGGTGGCGCGCTCCTCCAGCTGACGATCTTCGCGCTCGGCATCATGCCGTACATCACCGCGAGCATCATCCTCCAGCTCCTCACCGTCGTGATCCCGCGACTGGAGGCGTTGAAGAAGGAGGGGCAGGCCGGCACCGCGAAGATCACCCAGTACACCCGCTACCTGACCATCGCGCTCGCCGTGCTCCAGGGCACCGGCATCGTCGCGACGGCCTCCAGCGGTGCGCTGTTCTCCGGCTGCCCGGTGGCCAACCAGATCGTGCCGGACACCTCGGTGTTCCGGATCGCCGTCATGGTGCTCACGATGACGGCCGGCACCACGGTCATCATGTGGCTGGGCGAGCTGATCACGGACCGCGGCATCGGCAACGGCATGTCGCTGCTGATCTTCACCTCGATCGCCGCGCAGTTCCCGACCTCGATGTGGGCCATCAAGCAGTCGGGCACCATCGGCGGCGGCTGGGTCGAGTTCCTCTCCGTGGTCGCGGTCGGCATCATCGTTGTGATGCTGGTCATCTTCGTCGAGCAGGCGCAGCGCCGGATCCCGGTCCAGTACGCGAAGCGGATGATCGGCCGCCGGGCCTTCGGCGGCACCTCGACCTACATCCCGCTCAAGGTGAACCAGGCCGGTGTCATCCCGGTCATCTTCGCCTCGTCGCTGCTGTACATCCCGGCGCTGGTGGTCCAGCTGACCAACAGCCAGTCGGGCTGGGCGGCGTGGATCAAGCAGAACTTCGTCAAGGGTGACCACCCGATCTACATGGCCACCTACTTCCTGCTGATCGTCTTCTTCGCCTTCTTCTACGTCGCCATCTCCTTCAACCCCGAAGAAGTTGCCGACAATATGAAGAAGTATGGTGGCTTCATCCCGGGCATCCGGGCCGGCCGCCCGACGGCCGAGTACCTGAACTACGTGCTGACCCGAATCACGTGGCCGGGTTCGCTCTACCTGGGCCTGATCGCGTTGATCCCGATGATCGCCCTGGTCGCCTTCGGACAGCAGACCAACTTCCCGTTCGGCGGCACCAGCGTGCTCATCGTCGTCGGCGTCGGACTCGAAACTGTGAAGCAGATCGAGAGCCAGCTCCAGCAGCGCAATTACGAAGGGTTCCTCCGCTGATGCGTATCGTCCTCGTTGGTCCTCCCGGGGCCGGGAAGGGTACTCAGGCGCACCTGCTCGCCAAGACCCTGTCCATCCCCCACATCTCCACCGGAGACCTGTTCCGCGCCAACATCGGCCAGGGCACCCCGCTGGGGCTCGAGGCCAAGAGCTACATGGACGCGGGTCGCCTGGTGCCGGATGAGGTCACCATCGGGATGGCCAAGGACCGCATGCTGCAGGCCGACGCGGCCAACGGCTTCCTGCTCGACGGCTTCCCCCGCAACCTGGGCCAGGCCAAGGCGCTCGACGAGTTCCTCACCGAGCAGGGCATCAAGCTGGACGGCGTGCTGGACCTGGAGGTCCCCGAGGACGAGGTCGTCCGCCGGATCGCCGGCCGCCGCCTGTGCCGCAACGACGGGGGCCACGTGTTCCACGTGGACTACAACCCGCCGAAGGTCGAGGGCGTCTGCGACGAGTGCGGCGGCGAGCTGTACCAGCGCTCGGACGACACCGAGGAGAAGGTGCGCACGCGCCTGGAGGTCTACCACACGGAGACCGAGCCGATCATCGACTACTACGTCCAGCAGGGCCTGGTGGCGACGATCTCGGCCCTCGGCAAGGTGGACGAGGTCACCCAGCGCGCGATCGAGGCGTTGAAGCAGAACGGCTGAGGTCCCTCAGCGAGGTACGTGTGACGGCCGGGTCGCCCGTGGAGCGGGCGGCCCGGCCGTTTTCGACGTCGTACGGTGGTAGGCAGTGGTAATCCGGACTTGGAAGGCGTGACCTGATGGTGGAGATCAAGACCCCCGAGCAGATCGCGAAGATGCGGGCGGCCGGGCTGGTCGTCGCCGAGGCGCTCAAGGCCTGTCGCGAGGCGGTCGCTCCCGGGGTGACCACCCAGGAGCTCAACGACATCGCCGACAAGGTCATCACCGACCACGGCGCCACCTCGAACTTCCGGGCCCACCACGGCGGCCTGTGGTTCCCGGGCGTGATCTGCGCCTCGGTGAACAACGAGGTCGTGCACGGCATCCCCGGCGAGCGGGTGCTGCAGGAGGGCGACATCATCTCGATCGACTGCGGCGCCATCCTGGACGGCTGGCACGGCGACTCGGCGATCACCGTCGCCGTCGGCGAGGTCCGCCCCGAGGTCGAGATGCTCAGCCGGGTGACCGAGGGCTCGATGTGGGCCGGCATCGCCCAGATGAAGAAGAACAACCGCCTGGTGGACGTCTCCAAGGCGATCGAGGGCTACATCCGGCGCCAGCCGCTGCCGCCCAAGGGCAAGTGGGGCATCACCGAGGGCTACGGCGGCCACGGCATCGGCACCGCGATGCACATGGAGCCGCACGTGCTGAACTACGTCGAGCGCGGCCGCGGCAAGGGCCCGAAGCTGGTCCCGGGCACCGTGCTGGCGATCGAGCCGATGGTCTCGCTGGGCACCCCGCACACCGCGGTGCTGGAGGACGACTGGACGGTCGTCACCAACGACGGCACCTGGGCCGCGCACTGGGAGCACTCGGTGGCCGTCACCGAGGAGGGCCCGCTGGTGCTGACCGCCTTCGACGGCGGCAGGGCCGAGCTCGCCAAGCTGGGCATCACCGCAGCTCCGGACCCGCTGGCGTAGCGGCCGGGCGGTCAACTGCCGCTGCTGACAAGGGATCAGAGCCCTGGAGGTTTGGACCTCCAGGGCTTTTGTCCTATTTTTAACGGCTGGCAGTGGCAGTTTCTGGCCCAATGGCTTACGAGCGAGCAGGAGAGCGCAGTGCTCAAGGGATTCCGCGACTTCATGATGCGCGGCAACGTCGTCGACATGGCGGTCGGTGTGGTCATCGGTGCCGCGTTCACCGCGGTGGTGACCGGCTTCGTGTCCGCCTTCCTCACCCCGCTGGTCGGCGTGGTGGTCGGTGCGGCCGGCGACTTCAGCTCGTACACGGCGGAGATCGGCGGGGTGAAGTTCCCGTACGGCCAGTTCCTGAACGTGCTGATCGCGTTCCTGATGACCGCCGCGGTGCTGTACTTCTGCGTCGTGCTGCCGATCACCAAGGCCACCGAGCGTTACCTGCCGAAGAAGCCGAAGCCCGCGAAGCGCCCCTGCCCCGAGTGCCTGACCGAGATACCCGAGGCCGCCCGCCGCTGCTCGGCCTGCACCGCCCACGTCGAGCCGCTGACCTTCTCCACCGGGGCCTGACGGGGCCGGTGTGACGGCGGACTCCTTCCGGTACCCCCGTTTTGGCCCGCGGGACGCGCTGGCGTAGGATGGACCGTCGGCTCACTCGTAGCGTGCTTCAGCACGCCCTCTTCCCCTCGGGGGCGGGGTGAACCCAGGTTCGCACGAGCGTTCCGCATACGGTAGCCGGTCCCGGAAGGTGGATCTCGCAGTTCATGGCTAAGAAGCAAGGCGCCATTGAGATCGAGGGCACCGTGATCGAGTCTCTTCCGAACGCGATGTTCAAGGTCGAGCTGCAGAACGGTCACAAGGTCCTCGCGCACATCAGTGGCAAGATGCGCATGCACTACATCCGCATCCTGCCGGACGACCGGGTCGTCGTGGAGCTCAGCCCCTACGACCTCACGCGCGGCCGGATCGTCTACCGCTACAAGTAAGAACGTCAGATCTAGACCCGGAGAACCTGAACATGAAGGTCAAGCCGAGCGTCAAGAAGATCTGCGACAAGTGCAAGGTGATCCGCCGTCACGGCCGGGTCATGGTGATCTGCGACAACCTGCGCCACAAGCAGCGCCAGGGCTGATCTCCCTCCCGCATTTCTCGTAGTACTTCGCGCGACGCGAAAACGTCATACGCGGGTCACCCGATCCGTCCCCCGCGGGACGGACTGCCGCCCCCGGTCAGAGGCCGGGGCTCCCTCACCGTGAGGTGTCGGAGTAGGTGGCTCGTCAGACCTCTGAAGAACAACAGGAGCCTTGAATGGCACGCCTCGCCGGCGTTGATCTCCCCCGTGAGAAGCGGATCGAGATCGCCCTTACGTACGTGTACGGCATCGGCCGTACCCGCGCCCAGCAGACCCTCGCCGAGACCGGCGTCAACCCGGATGTCCGCGTTCGCGACATCACCGAGGAAGACCTGGTCAAGCTGAGCCAGTACATCGACGCCAACTACACGGTCGAGGGTGACCTCCGCCGTGAGGTGGCCGCCGACATCCGCCGCAAGGTCGAGATCGGCTGCTACGAGGGTCTGCGTCACCGCCGTGGCCTGCCGGTCCGCGGCCAGCGCACCCACACCAACGCGCGTACCCGCAAGGGCCCGCGTCGCGCGATCGCCGGCAAGAAGAAGCCGGGCAAGAAGTAGTCCGTCCCGTAACCGGACATCCCTCCGGCCCGCGGGTCAGCGGACCGACCACCTCAGTAGGAGAACAGACTTATGCCCCCCAAGGGTCGTCAGGCTGCCGGCGCGAAGAAGATCCGCCGCAAGGAAAAGAAGAACGTCGCTCACGGCCACGCGCACATCAAGAGCACGTTCAACAACACCATCGTTTCGATCACCGACCCCGCGGGCAACGTGATCTCCTGGGCCTCCGCCGGCCACGTCGGCTTCAAGGGCTCGCGCAAGTCCACCCCGTTCGCCGCGCAGATGGCCGCCGAGGCCGCTGCCCGTCGCGCGCAGGAGCACGGCATGCGCAAGGTTGACGTCTTCGTGAAGGGTCCGGGCTCCGGCCGCGAGACCGCGATCCGTTCGCTCCAGGCCACCGGCCTGGAGGTCGGCTCGATCCAGGACGTCACCCCCACCCCGCACAACGGCTGCCGTCCGCCGAAGCGCCGCCGCGTCTGACGCAGCGCCTTCGGGCACGGTGGTAACGCTGTAAGCCACGTACGGGGTCCCGCGCAGGTGATTAGTCGCTCTGCGGGGGACCCCGTACGCTTGGTCCTGTCGGCATCAAATAGTGGGTGCCGAAGACAACTGGAGGAACATCCCCCATGCTTATCGCTCAGCGCCCCTCGCTGACCGAAGAGGTCGTCGACGAGTTCCGCTCGCGGTTCGTGATCGAGCCGCTGGAGCCGGGCTTCGGCTACACCCTCGGCAACTCCCTGCGCCGCACGCTCCTGTCGTCGATCCCGGGTGCCGCTGTCACCAGCATCCGCATCGACGGCGTCCTGCACGAGTTCACCACCGTGCCGGGCGTCAAGGAGGACGTGACCGACCTCATCCTCAACATCAAGCAGCTGGTCGTCTCCTCGGAGCACGACGAGCCGGTCGTGATGTACCTGCGCAAGCAGGGCCCGGGCGTCGTGACCGCCGCCGACATCGCCCCGCCGGCGGGTGTCGAGGTGCACAACCCCGAGCTGGTCCTCGCCACGCTGAACGGCAAGGGCAAGCTGGAGATGGAGCTGACCGTCGAGCGCGGTCGCGGCTACGTCTCCGCCGTCCAGAACAAGGCCTCCGGCCAGGAGATCGGCCGCATCCCGGTCGACTCGATCTACAGCCCCGTGCTGAAGGTCACCTACAAGGTCGAGGCCACCCGTGTCGAGCAGCGGACCGACTTCGACAAGCTGATCGTCGACGTCGAGACCAAGCCCGCCATGCGTCCGCGCGACGCCATGGCCTCGGCCGGCAAGACCCTGGTGGAGCTGTTCGGCCTCGCCCGCGAGCTGAACATCGACGCCGAGGGCATCGACATGGGCCCGTCCCCGACGGACGCCGCCCTGGCCGCCGACCTGGCGCTGCCGATCGAGGAGCTGGAGCTCACCGTTCGGTCGTACAACTGCCTCAAGCGCGAGGGCATCCACACCGTGGGTGAGCTCGTCGCCCGCTCCGAGGCCGACCTGCTCGACATCCGCAACTTCGGCGCGAAGTCGATCGACGAGGTCAAGGCGAAGCTGGCCGGCATGGGCCTGGCCCTCAAGGACAGCCCGCCCGGGTTCGACCCGACCGCCGCCGCCGACGCCTTCGGCGCCGACGACCTGGACGACGCGGGTTACGCGGAGACCGAGCAGTACTAAGAGATTTGGCCGCGGGGGCGGTTCCACGGAGCCGCCCCCGTCGTCATGGCAAGTCGTGCCGGCAACAGTGCCGGTACGCCCGCTGCGGTACCTGATACGGCCGTATTCGGAGATACAAGGAGTCACCATGCCGCGTCCCACCAAGGGTGCCCGCCTCGGCGGCGGCCCGCACCACGAGCCGCTGCTGCTCGCCGGTCTGTGCCGGGAGCTGTTCCAGTACGGCCGCATCACCACGACCGAGGCCAAGGCCCGTCGGATGCGCCCGCTGGCGGAGAAGCTGATCACCAAGGCGAAGAAGGGCGACATCCACAACCGTCGCCTGGTGCGCAAGACCATCACCGACGTCTCGGTGCTGCACACCCTCTTCACCGAGATCGCGCCGCGCTACGAGAACCGCCCGGGTGGTTACACCCGCATCACCAAGATCGGTCCCCGTCGTGGCGACAACGCCCCGATGGCCGTGATCGAGCTGGTCGAGGCGCTGACCGTCGCGCAGACCGCCGTCGGCGAGGCCGAGGCCGCCACCAAGCGTGCCGTCAAGGAGGCCGACGCCGCGGTCGAGGCCAAGGCCGACGAGGCCGAGGCCACCGAGCAGGCCTGACACCTCCAGGTGTGATGCGGGCCCGCTCTCCCAGCGATGGGGGAGCGGGCCCGTTCCTTATTCGTAGGAGCAGGAGCAAGTGGTCAACGATTGCGCCGAGCAGCCGCCGGTGAAGGACGGGCCGGCCGACGGTCACGTCCGGGTCCGGCTCGACCTCGCCTACCAGGGCGCCGAGTTCTCCGGCTGGGCCCGCCAGAAGGGCGGCCGCCGGACGGTCCAGGAGGAGATCGAGACCGCGCTGCAGATCGTCACCCGCAGCCCGGAGCTGTTCCCGCTCACCGTGGCCGGCCGTACCGACGCCGGCGTCCACGCCCGCGGCCAGGTCGCCCACGTCGACCTGCCGGCCGAGCTGTGGGAGGCGCACCGGGAGAAGCTGCTGCGCCGGCTGGCCGGCCGGCTGCCCGGGGACGTCCGGATCTACCGGGTCGGCGAGGCGCCGGCCGGGTTCGACGCCCGCTTCTCGGCCGTCTGGCGCCGCTACGCCTACCGGGTCGCCGACCACCCCGGCGGGGTCGACCCGCTGCTGCGCGGGCACGTGCTGTGGCACGACCGGCCGCTGGACGTCGAGAAGATGAACGAGGCCGCGAAGCTGCTGCTCGGCGAGCACGACTTCGCCGCGTACTGCAAGAAGCGCGAGGGCGCCACCACCATCCGGACCCTGCTGGAGCTGCACTGGGACCGCGTCCCGGTGGACACCTACGCGAGCCAGGAAGGCAGCCTCGCGGTCGCCACCGTGCGGGCCGACGCCTTCTGCCACAACATGGTCCGGGCGCTGGTCGGCGCGATGCTGCTGGTCGGCGACGGGCACCGGCCGGTGGAGTTCCCCGGCGAGGTGCTGGCCGGCGGGGTGCGCAACTCGGCCGTCAACGTGATCCGGCCGTACGGGCTCACGCTGGAGGAGGTCGGCTACCCGCCGGACGACCAGCTCGCCGAGCGGAACCGGCAGGCGCGGCGGATGCGCACGCTGCCCGGGCAGCCGGCGGCCGCGTAATCCGTTTTGGCCCGGGGCGTCCGCTTGGGACAATCGCTCCCATGGGACACGTCGAGATTTCGCACCTGGAGTACTACCTGCCGGACGGGCGGGTGCTGTTCGACGACGCGTCCTTCCGGGTCGGCGAGGGGGCCGCGGTCGCGCTGGTCGGGGCCAACGGGGCCGGCAAGACGACCCTGCTGCGCATGATCGCGGGGGACATCCAGCCGCACGGCGGCACGGTGACGATCAGCGGCGGGCTCGGCGTGATGCGCCAGTTCGTCGGCACCACCGGCCGCGAGGACCAGAGCGCCACCCCGGGCGCCCTGCCGGCCGACGCCTCGGTGCGCGACCTGCTGGTCTCGGTCGCCCCGGAGCGGATCGCCACGGCCGCCCGCGCGGTGGACGCCGCCGAGCTGGCGATGATCGCCCAGGACGACGAGAAGACGCAGATGGCCTACGCCCAGGCGCTCTCCGACTGGGCCGACGTCGGCGGCTACGACTACGAGACCGACTGGGACGTCTGCACCATGGCGGCCCTCGGGATGCCCTTCGACAAGGCCCAGTGGCGCGGCCTGAACACCCTCTCCGGCGGCGAGCAGAAGCGGCTGGTGCTGGAGGCGCTGCTGCGCGGCCCGGAGGAGGTGCTGCTCCTCGACGAGCCGGACAACTACCTGGACGTGCCGGCCAAGCGCTGGCTGGAGGAGGCCATCAAGGCCACCTCGAAGACCGTCCTGTTCATCTCGCACGACCGCGAGCTGCTCTCCCGCACCGCTGACAAGATCATCAGCGTCGAGTCCGGCGGCGCCGGCAGCAGCGTCTGGGTGCACGGCGGCGGCTTCGACACCTTCCACGAGGCCCGCAAGGCCCGCTTCGAGCGCTTCGAGGAACTGCGCCGCCGCTGGGACGAGGAGCACGCCAAGCTCAAGAAGCTGGTCGTCACCCTGCGCCAGGCCGCCGCCGTCAGCCACGAGATGGCCTCCCGCTACTCGGCCGCCCAGACCAGGCTCAAGAAGTTCGAGGACGCCGGCCCGCCGGAGGCGCCGCCGCGCGAGCAGACCATCACCATGCGGCTCAAGGGCGGGCGCACCGGTGTGCGCGCCGTCACCCTGGAGCGGCTGGAGCTCACCGGCCTGATGCAGCCCTTCGACCTGGAGGTCTTCTACGGCGAGCGGGTCGCGGTGCTGGGCGCCAACGGGGCCGGCAAGTCGCACCTGCTGCGGCTGCTCGCGGGGGACACCACCGTCGCCCACAGTGGCGACTGGAAGCTCGGCGCCCGGGTCGTCCCCGGCCACTTCCGGCAGACCCACGCCCACCCGGAGCTGTTCGGTCGTACCGTGCGCTCGATCATCGAGGAGGAGCACGCGCTCAGCCGCGGCGCCGCGATGGGCGCGCTGCGCCGGTACGAGCTGGACCGCCAGGAGGAGCAGAAGTTCGAGTCGCTGTCCGGCGGGCAGCAGGCCCGACTGATGATCCTCAAGCTCGAACTCTCGGGCGTGACGGCCCTGTTGCTCGACGAGCCGACCGACAACCTGGACCTGGAGAGCGCCGAGGCGCTGCAGTCCGGGCTGGAGGCCTTCGACGGCACGGTGCTGTGCGTCACCCACGACCGCTGGTTCGCCAAGACCTTCGACCGCTTCCTGGTGTTCGGGGCGGACGGCAGGGTCTATGAGGCGCCGGAGCCGGTCTGGGACGTCACCCGGGTCGAGCGCGAACGCTGAGTGACGGCCGGGTGGGCGAGAGGCGATTTTTGACCCCTTCCCGCCCGCCCGGTAACCTGGACGCTTGATGTGCGTATTGGCTCGCTCTATCTCACGTGAGAGGTCGGTACGCCGGAGACATCAGGTCGACGACCAGCGGTCCCCCTTGAATTGCGTCCAAGGGTGATCAGGCTGCTCTTCCGTCCGGGTGCTCCTGTCAGGACTCACTCACTGAAAAGCGAAGGCTACGACCGTGCGTACGTACAGCCCCAAGCCCGGCGACGTCCAGCGTCAGTGGCACGTCATCGACGCGACCGACGTCGTGCTCGGCCGCCTGGCCTCCCAGGCCGCCAACCTCCTCCGGGGCAAGCACAAGGCGATCTACGCGCCGCACGTTGACACTGGTGACTTCGTCATCATCATCAACGCCGACAAGGTGCACCTGTCCGGTAACAAGAAGACCCAGAAGCTGGCCTACCGCCACTCGGGCTTCCCGGGCGGTCTGCGCTCGGTGCGCTACGACGACCTGCTGGCGAACAACCCGGAGAAGGCCGTCGAGAAGGCCATCAAGGGCATGATCCCCAAGAACAGCCTGGGCCGTCAGATGCTCTCGAAGCTGAAGGTCTACTCGGGCGACCAGCACCCCCACGCTGCCCAGCAGCCGGTGCCGTTCGAGATCACCCAGGTCGCGCAGTAATTCGGCCACCAAGCCCCCCAACACTGAAAAGAGCTGAGGAACATCGTGGCCGAGACCACTGAAACCCTTGAGGTCGACTTCGACGAGGCCGTTGAGGCCGTCGAGGGCGAGTACACCTCCGAGGAGAGCTACACCTCCGAGTCCCTGGCCGGCCGCTTCGGCGAGGCCACCCCGGGCGCCGGCCTCGGCCGTCGCAAGGAGGCGATCGCCCGCGTGCGCATCGTCCCCGGCACCGGCCAGTGGAAGATCAACGGTCGCACCCTCGAGGGTTACTTCCCGAACAAGGTGCACCAGCAGACCGTGAACGAGCCCTTCAAGCTCCTCGAGCTGGACGGCCGTTACGACGTCGTCGCCCGCATCAGCGGTGGCGGCGTCTCCGGCCAGGCCTACGCGCTGCGCCTCGGCGTCGCCCGTGCCCTGAACGAGGCCGACGTGGACAACAACCGCGGCGCCCTCAAGAAGGCCGGCTTCCTGACCCGTGACGCCCGCGCCGTCGAGCGCAAGAAGGCCGGTCTCAAGAAGGCCCGCAAGGCGCCGCAGTACAGCAAGCGCTAATCGCGTCCCCGGGGGTGCGGTCCGCCCTGGCGGCGCACCCCCTGGTTGCGCAAACCGTCGCCCCGGAGTACCTCGTGTACTCCGGGGCGACGTGTTCCCCGGCTAACGTGCGGCGGCCGGGATCAAGGTGGGTTCCGAGCATGGTGATGGAGGACGGGACAGTGGGACGACTCTTCGGTACGGACGGCGTACGCGGTGTGGCCAACGAGGGCCTGACGGCGGAGCTGGCGCTCGGCCTGTCGGTCGCGGCCTCCCACGTGCTCGGCGAGGCCGGCGCGTTCGACGGGCACCGGCCGGTCGCGGTGGTCGGCCGTGACCCCCGTGCCTCGGGCGAGTTCCTGGAGGCCGCGGTCATCGCCGGCCTGGCCAGCTCCGGCGTCGACGTGCTCCGGGTCGGTGTCCTCCCCACCCCCGCCGTGGCGTACCTCACCGGCGCGCTCGGCGCCGACTTCGGCGTGATGCTGTCCGCCAGCCACAACGCCATGCCGGACAACGGCATCAAGTTCCTCGCCCGCGGCGGCCACAAGCTGGACGACCGGATCGAGGACGCGATCGAGGCCCACTACCGCAAGCACACCGTCGACGGCGAGGACTGGAACCGCCCGACCGGTGCCGCCGTCGGCCGGGTCCGCGAGTACACCGAGGGCTTCGACAAGTACGTCGCCCACCTGATCGGCGTGCTGCCCAACCGCCTGGACGGCATCAAGGTCGTCATCGACGGCGCCCACGGCGCCGCCGCCTACGTCGCCCCCGAGGCCTTCGCCCGGGCCGGCGCCGAGGTCGTCCACACCCTGGGGGCCGAGCCCACCGGCCTCAACATCAACGACGGCGTCGGCTCCACCCACCTGGACCGGCTGCGCGCCGCGATGAAGGAGTACCGGGCCGACCTCGGCATCGCCCTGGACGGCGACGCGGACCGCTGCCTGGCCGCCGACGCCGAGGGCAACGAGGTGGACGGCGACCAGATCATCGCGATCCTCGCGATCGCCATGAAGGAGGCCGGCACCCTGCGCGGCAACACCGCGGTCGCCACCGTGATGTCCAACCTCGGCTTCAAGCTGGCGATGGAGCGCGAGGGCGTCGACCTGGTGGAGACCGCCGTCGGCGACCGCTACGTGCTGGAGGCGATGAAGGAGCACGGCTTCGCGCTGGGCGGCGAGCAGTCCGGCCACGTCATCCTCCTGGACCACGCCACCACCGGCGACGGCACCCTGACCGGCCTGATGCTGGGCGCCCGACTGGCCGCCACCAAGCAGCCGCTGGCCGACCTGGCCGCCGTGATGACCCGGCTGCCGCAGGTGCTGATCAACGTCAAGGGCGTCGACAAGAGCCGGGTGGGCACCAGCACCGAGCTGGCCGCCGCGGTCGCCGCCGCCGAGGCCGAGCTGGGCTCCACCGGCCGGGTGCTGCTGCGCCCCTCCGGCACCGAGCCGCTGGTCCGGGTCATGGTCGAGGCTGCCGACCCGGTGCAGGCCGAGGCCGTCGGCCAGCGCCTCGCCGAGGCGGTCCGCACCCACCTGGGCTGAGCCGCCCCGGACACGGCGAAGGGTCCCCGCCCGGTGCGGGGGCCCTTCGCCGTGCGCCACGTCCGTTCAGAGCTTGCGCAGCAGCGCCCGGCGGACCTTGTGGTCGGCGCCCTTCTGCAGGACCAGGGTGGCCCGGCCTCGGGTCGGCAGCACGTTCTCCAGCAGGTTGGGCTTGTTGATGGTGCGCCAGACCTGCCGGCCGTACTCCATCGCCTCCTCCTCCGGCACCTCGGTGAAGCGGCGGAAGTAGGAGTTCGGGTCCTGGAAGGCCGTCTGCCGCAGTTTGCGGAAGCGGTCCAGGTACCAGTGCTCGATGTCGTCGGTGCGGGCGTCGACGTAGATCGAGAAGTCGAAGTAGTCCGCCACCGCGAGCCTGGTCCGGCCGTCGGTGCCCGGCAGGGCCGGCTGGAGCACGTTCAGGCCCTCGACGATCAGGATGTCCGGGCGCTCCACCGTCAGCCGCTGGTCCGGCACGATGTCGTACACCAGGTGCGAGTACACGGGCGCCGTCACCAGGTCCTTGCCCGCCTTCACGTCCGCGACGAAGCGCATCAGGGCCCGGCGGTCGTACGACTCCGGGAAGCCCTTGCGGGCCATCAGGCCGCGGCGGCGCAGCTCGGCGTTGGGCAGCAGGAAGCCGTCGGTGGTGACCAGCTCCACCCGGGGGTGCTCGGGCCAGCGGGCCAGCAGGGCCTGGAGCAGCCGGGCGGTGGTGGACTTGCCGACGGCGACCGAGCCGGCCACGCCGATGACGAACGGGGTACGGGTGCGCTCGGTGTCCGGGGTGTCCAGGAACGTGCCCACCGCGCCGCGCAGTTCGTGCGTGGCGTGGATGTAGAGGTTCAGCAGCCGGGACAGCGGCAGGTAGACGTCACGCACCTCGTCGAGGTCGAGTGCAGTGCCGAGGCCGCGCAGCTGCTCCACCTCCTCGGCGGTCAGCGGCAGTGGCGTACGCTCGCGCAGCGCGCTCCACTCGGCCCGGCTGAGGTCCACGTAGGGGGACGGGGACGGGCCGGGCGTGGCGGCGCCCCGCGTACAGAGTTCGGTCAGCACATGCTCCATTGTGAGCCGTCGCGGTGTTCACCGTGGTTGTGGTGTCGGTCACGCAGCGTTGGGGCGAGCCGGGAAAGACGGGAAAACGGCCACAGAACCGCCCTTATGCTGGCACGCATGTGCGGAATTGTTGGATACGTGGGCGCGCAGTCCGCCCTCGACGTAGTAATCGCGGGCCTGCAGCGACTGGAGTACCGGGGCTATGACTCGGCCGGTGTCGCGGTGCAGGCGCAGGACTCCCAGGGGCAGTGGAGTCTGGTCACCGACAAGCGGGCCGGAAAGCTCGGCAACCTGGAGAAGTCGCTCGCCGAGTCCCCCCTCCCCGGCGGCACCACCGGCATCGGCCACACCCGTTGGGCCACCCACGGCGGCCCGACGGACGCCAATGCCCACCCCCATCTGGACGACGACGGCCGGGTGGCCGTGGTCCACAACGGCATCATCGAGAACTTCGCCCAGCTGCGCGCCGAGATCGCCGAGCGCGGCCACACCCTCCGGTCCGAGACCGACACCGAGGTCGTCGCCCACCTGCTCGGCGAGGCCTACGAGGGTGACCTGGCCGAGGCCATGCGCGTGGTCTGCCGCCGGCTGGACGGCGCCTTCACCCTCGTCGCCGTCCACGCGGACGCGCCCGGCGTGGTGGTCGGCGCCCGTCGCAACTCCCCGCTCGTGGTGGGCCGCGGCGAGGGCGAGAACTTCCTCGCCTCCGACGTCGCCGCCTTCATCGCGCACACCCGCGAGGCGATCGAGCTGGGCCAGGACCAGGTCGTCGAGCTGCGCCGGGAGGGCGTGACCGTCACCAACTTCGACGGCACCCCGGCCGAGGTGCGCGAGTACCACGTCGACTGGGACGCCTCCGCCGCCGAGAAGGGCGGCTACGACTACTTCATGCTCAAGGAGATCGCCGAGCAGCCGAAGGCCGTCGCCGACACCCTCCTCGGCCGGATCGGCACCGACGGCCGGCTGACCCTCGACGAGCTGCGGATCTCCGACGCCGACCTGCGCTCGGTCGACAAGGTCGTCATCGTCGCCTGCGGCACGGCCTTCCACGCCGGCATGATCGCCAAGTACGCGATCGAGCACTGGACCCGCATCCCCTGCGAGGTCGAGGTCGCCTCGGAGTTCCGCTACCGCGACCCGATCATGGGCCCCGGCACGTTGGTCATCGCCATCTCGCAGTCCGGCGAGACCATGGACACCCTGATGGCCCTGCGGCACGCCCGCGAGCAGGGCGCCAAGGTGCTGGCGATCTGCAACACCAACGGCTCGACCATCCCGCGCGAGTCGGACGCGGTGCTGTACACCCACGCCGGACCGGAGGTCGCGGTCGCCTCCACCAAGGCGTTCCTGACCCAGCTGGTCGCCTGCTACCTGGTCGCCCTCTACCTGGGCCAGGTGCGCGGCACCAAGTGGGGCGACGAGATCTTCACCATCATCCGCGAGCTCGGCGACGCGCCGAAGCAGGTCGAGCAGGTGCTGGAGACCATGGAGCCGGTGCGCGAGCTGGCCCGCTCGCTGGCCGACGCCCGCTCGGTGCTGTTCCTCGGCCGCCACGTCGGCTTCCCGGTGGCCCTGGAAGGCGCGCTCAAGCTCAAGGAGCTCGCCTACATGCACGCCGAGGGCTTCGCGGCGGGCGAGCTCAAGCACGGCCCGATCGCGCTGATCGAGGAGGGGCTGCCGGTCGTGGTGGTCGTGCCCTCGCCGCGCGGGCGGTCGATCCTGCACGACAAGATCGTCTCCAACATCCAGGAGATCCGGGCCCGTGGCGCCCGCACGATCGTGATCGCCGAGGAGGGCGACGAGGCGGTCGTGCCGTACGCGGACCACCTGATCCGCATCCCGGCCACCCCGACCCTGCTCCAGCCGCTGGTCTCCACCGTCCCGCTCCAGGTCTTCGCCTGCGAGCTGGCCACGGCCAAGGGCCACGAGGTCGACCAGCCGCGCAACCTGGCGAAGTCGGTCACCGTCGAGTAGTCCTGCGCTCGTCGGCAACGGCGCCCCTGCGGTGGCTGCGTCCTACCGCAGGGGCGCCGTGTCGAGCGTGAAGGAGAACGGGGCGGGCAGGTCGACGGGCTTGCCGAAGCTGGTCTGGGCAAGCCTCTTGTAGTCACCGTTCTCAGGTTCGCTGAACAGCGTGACCTTGCCTTCACTGCGATCGATCAGCAGGTAGCAGGGGATGCCGGCAGCGGCGTAGCCCTTGCGCTTGGGTTCGCGGTCCTTGAGCGGATTGGTCGAGGTGATCTCGAAGACGAGTAGGACTCCTTCTGTCGGCGCCCAGGAGTCCAGATGATCGAAGTGGTCCTCCGGGACCACCGTGCCATCGGGGATGAAACGGCCTCCGGGAGTGATGAGGCCCTTGTTGCCCGCGATGTCCAGTTCGATCGCGGCGTTCCGGAAGAACTGCTTCGCGACCTTCGAGAACGCGCCCTCGTGCGGCCCGTCCGGTGGCGGCGTCACGACGATCTCCCCTTCGATGAGCTCCGCCTTGAATCCGGGCGGCGTGTCCAGCTCCAGAAACGCCTGGAGAAGGCTGTCCTCGCCCAGCGGGTGCTCGACAGCAGGCATGGCGACCATGGCCCTTCTCCCTCCTGTGGGTCCGTGCCGAGCCACAAGGTAGGCGTACGGACCGACACCGCGGGGCATCGAAGTGGTTGTCACTCGAAAGTGTGCCGCAGGCCCGGCTCCCGTGGGGCGGTGGCGCGGGCTAGCGTCGGCGGTAGCCGACCGCCGAAGGAGTGCTCCCCATGCGCCATGCACACCCTGTGGAAACCGTCCGGGCCGCGGAGGCCGAGCTGATGGCCCGGCTGCCCGAGGGCACGCTGATGCAGCGGGCGGCGGCCGGGCTGGCGGTGACCTGTGCGCGGCTGCTGATCGGGCGTCGGGGGCGGGTGTACGGCAGCCGGGTGACGGTGCTGGCGGGCAGCGGGGACAACGGGGGTGACGCGCTGTACGCCGGGGCGGCGCTGGCCCGGCGCGGGGCGCGGGTGACGGCGGTGCTGCTCGCCCCGGCGAAGGCGCACCCGGGTGGGCTGGCCGCGCTGCGGGCGGCTGGTGGGCGGGTGACGGCGGAGCAGGAAGTCGGCCTGGCCGACTTCTCGTGCGCGGACCTGGTGCTGGACGGGATCGTCGGCATCGGCGGCCGGGGCGGGCTGCGCCCCGAGGCCGTGCCGTACGCGCGGGCCGAGCGGCGCGGGGTGGTGGTCGCGGTGGACCTGCCCAGCGGGGTGGACGCCGACACCGGCGAGGTGCCGGGGGAGGCGCTGCGCGCGGACGTCACGGTCTGCTTCGGCACCTACAAGCCCGGCCTGCTGATCGACCCCGGGGCCTCGTACGCGGGCGCCGTGCAGCTGGTGGAGATCGGCCTGCAACCGCCCGGGCCGGAGGTGACGGCCCTGCAGCACGCGGACGTGGCGGCGCTGCTGCCGCTGCCGGGCGCGGAGAGCGACAAGTACCGGCGCGGTGTGGTCGGGGTGGCGGCCGGCTCGGCGCGGTACCCGGGGGCGGCCCTGCTGTCGGTCGCCGGGGCGCTGCACGGCGGTGCGGGTGCCGTCCGGTACGTCGGCACGGCGGCCGAGGAGGTGGTGCGCCGCTTCCCGGAGACGCTGGTCACCGAGGGCGGCCCCGCCGGGGCCGGTCGGGTGCAGGCCTGGGTGGTCGGGCCGGGCGGCGGCGAGGGGGCGCGGCAGGCGCTGGCCGAGGCGCTGGCGGCCGACGTCCCGGTGCTGGTGGACGCGGACGGGCTGACCGAGCTGGGCCGGCTCGGTCCGCGGGCGCTGGCCGGCCGTACCGCGCCCACCCTGCTGACCCCGCACACCGGCGAGGCCGCCCGACTGCTGGCCGGCGCCGACGGCACCGCGCCGCCTGCCGCCGAGGAGTTGGCCGCCACCCGGCTGGCCACCGCCCGGCGGCTGGCCGCCGTCTACCGGGCCACTGTGCTGCTCAAGGGCTCCACCACGGTGGTCGCCGACCCGGGCGGGGCCGTCCGGGTGAACCCCACCGGCACCTCCTGGCTGGCCACCGCGGGCAGCGGGGACGTACTGGCCGGGCTGGCCGGTTCGCTGCTGGCCGCGGGCCTGCCGCCGCTGGACGCCGCCTCGGTGGCCGCCTACCTGCACGGCCTGGCGGGCCGGGAGGCGGCGGGCGAGCCCGGGGCGCCGGTGACGGCGCTCGCGGTGGCCGATGCGCTGCCCGCGGTCTGGCGGGCCGTCCGGCAGCCGTGACCGCGGTCCGGCCCCGCCCCACGGCGGAACCGAGACCTCCGTGCAGCGCGTCCTGAACCGGGTGGACGAGCCGTCCGCCGCAGGTCGGCGGGGTGCCGGGGGTCACGGTGCCGACCACCGCGCCGAAGGCCCGTTCGGCGAGGACTCCGGGACGTCTGGGAGACTGACCCTGATGACAACTGCGAACACGACCGGAACGGCCACCCTCACCGACGGCGTACGGGCCGAGGCGACCATCGATCTCGCCGCCCTGCGCGGCAACCTCGCCAGCCTGCGGGAACGCGTCGGGAGCACGGCGGTGATGCTCGCGGTCAAGGCGGACGCCTATGGCCACGGCGCGGTCGAGTGCGCCCGCGAGGCGGTCGCGAACGGGGTCGGCTGGCTCGGCTGCGCGACGCCGGACGAGGCGCTGGCGCTGCGGGCCGCGGGCATCCGCCCCGACCAGGCCCGCATCCTGTGCTGGCTGTGGACGCCGGGCGGGCCGTGGCGCGAGGCGCTGCGCGCGGACCTGGACATCTCGGTCAGCGGCCGGTGGGCGCTTGAGGAGCTGCTGACGGCCGTTCGGCAGACCGGCGTTCCGGCGCGCGTCCACCTCAAGGCCGACACCGGCCTCGGCCGCAACGGCTGCCAGCCGCACGACTGGCCGCAGCTGGTGGCCGAGACCCGGCGGGCCGAGGCGGAGGGGCTGCTGCGGGTGGTCGGCGTCTGGTCGCACTTCGCCGCTGCCGACGAGCCCGGCCACCCCTCGATCCAGGCCCAGTTGGACTCCTTCCGCACCGCGCTGGCGCAGGCCGAGGCCGCCGGGCTGCGCCCCGAGGTCCGGCACCTGGCCAACTCCCCGGCCACCCTGCTGCTGCCCGAGTCGCACTTCGACCTGGTCCGCACCGGCCTGGCCGCGTACGGGCTGTCGCCGGTGCCCGAGGTGGGCTCGCCGGCCGACTTCGGGCTGCGCCCGGTGATGGCGCTGACCGCCCGGCTGGCGCTGGTCAAGCACGTCCCCGGCGGGCACGGGGTCAGCTACGGCCACCACTACGTGACGCCCGGTCCGACCACGCTGGGCCTGGTCCCGGTCGGCTACGGCGACGGCGTCCCGCGGCACGGCAGCGGCACCGGCCCGGTGCAGATCGGCGGCAAGTGGCGCACGGTGGCCGGCCGGGTCGCGATGGACCAGTTCGTGGTGGACCTGGGCGGCGACACCCCCGAGACCGGCGACGAGGTGCTGGTGTTCGGCAACGGCGAGCGCGGTGAGCCGACCGCCGAGGACTGGGCCCGCGCCTGCGGCACCATCTCGTACGAGATCATCACCCGGATCGGCACCCGGGTGCCCCGCCGCTACCTGGACGGGAGCCACGGCGGCGGCCACGACGGGGGCCGTACGGCATGACCGACACGCCGGCCGACAGCAACCCGGTCGCGGCGGTGGCCAAGGCGGCCGGCGCGGCCACCGGGGTGAGCCGGGCCGGTGTGATCGGGATATCGGTCGGCGTGCTGGCGGCCGGCGCGGCCGCGGGCGTCGCGATCGAGCGGCTGACGGTCGGCCGGGCGATGCGCCGCCGGGCCCGGGCCGAGCTGGAGGCGGCCGCCCCGTACGGTTCGCTGCGCGGGCGCCCGCTGACGGTGGCCGCGCCGGACGGCACCGAGCTGTACGTCGAGCTGGACGGCACCGGCTGGGACGAGCCGGACGGCGCCCCCTCTCAGCCGCTGACCGTGGTGTTCAGCCACGGCTACTGCCTCAACCAGGACAGCTGGCACTTCCAGCGGGCGGCGCTGCGCCAGGGCCTGCGGCTGGTCTTCTGGGACCAGCGCAGCCACGGCCGCTCCGAGCGCTCCCGCGAGTACCTGGCGGGCGAGCCGGCCAGCATCGACCAGCTGGGCGGTGACCTCAAGGCGGTGATCGACGCCGTCGCGCCGACCGGGCCGCTGGTGCTGGTGGGCCATTCGATGGGCGGCATGACGGTGATGGCGCTGGCCGACCAGCACCCTGAGCTGTTCCGGACGCGAGTCGCCGGGGTCGCGCTGGTCGGCACCCTGGCGGGGGACTGGAACGAGGTGAGCCTCGGTCTGCCGAAGGCGGGGGCCAAGCTGTTCAAGAAGGTCGCGCCCGGGGTGGTGAAGCTGCTCGGCCGTCAGGTCGACCTGGTGGAGGCGAGCCGGCGGATCGGCTCGGACGTGGCCGCCGTGTTCTACCGGCGGTTCTCCTTCGGCGGCCGGGACGTCGACCCCGGCGTGGTGCGCTTCGCCGAGCAGCTGCTGGACGCCACCCCGATCGACGTGGTCGCCGAGTTCTACCCGGTGTTCGGCGCGCACGAGAAGTACGGGGCGCTGGCCGCCCTGCGCGGCCTGCCGGCCCTGGTGCTGGCCGGGACGAAGGACCTGCTGACGCCCTCGGCGCACAGCGAGGCGATGGCCGAGCGGCTGCCGGGGGCCGAACTGGTGCTGGCCGAGGGCGCCGGGCACCTGGTGCTGCTGGAGCGCCCGGAGCTGGTCGACCACGAGCTGGCGCGGCTGCTGCGCCGGGCCGCCGACTTCGCCGGTGCCGCGCCGCTGCCGCCGGCCGTCCTCGAACTCGCGGCCGAACCGCCCCGGGAGGAGCGTCCTCCAGCGGCCTCGGACCCGGACGCGCGCCCGGACGCGGACCCGGATCCGGCCGTCGACCCCGCCTGAGACCGGCCCGGGCCCCCGTCGGGCCCGCCGGGCACCCGCGCGCCACGGCAGGGTGCGGTGATGTGGCACGGTAGCGGTGGCGGCCGGTGGTCGGTACGCCGCTACGGACTGAAGGGCAAGACACGCGCATGGGCTCGCACGCCACTCTGACCGTCCCCACTCCGGAGCGGATGGGCCGGCTCGGCCGGGAGCTGGCCGCGCTGCTGCGGCCGGGGGACCTGGTGCTGCTCTCCGGTGAGCTGGGGGCGGGGAAGACCACGCTGACCCGGGGCCTGGGGGAGGGGCTGCAGGTCCGCGGGGCGGTGACCTCGCCGACCTTCGTGATCGCCCGGGTGCACCCCTCGCTGGTCGGCGGCCCGGCCCTGGTGCACGTGGACGCGTACCGGCTGGGCGGGGACCTCGACGAGATGGAGGACCTCGACCTGGACGTCTCGCTGCCGGAGTCGGTGATCGTGGTCGAGTGGGGCGAGGGCAAGGTCGAGCGGCTGTCCGAGGAGCGCCTGGAGGTCCGGATCGAGCGGGCGATCGGTGACACCGCCGGGGAGGACCACGACCCGCGCCGGGTGCTGCTCACCGGCATCGGGCCGCGCTGGGCGGGCGTCCCGCTGGCCGGGCTGGCCGACTAGGCGCCCCCGGCACCGGTCGATCGGGTTCCACCGTTTTGCCGACAGGCCGTCGGCAAGGTGTTGCGGGCGGGGCGCCGGGCGTGGTGGGATGGGTGCTGCGGTTAGGTCTGCCTAACTAGGGAGGCGCCATGTCGAGCACCACCCCCGCCCCGGAGCGCGCCGTGCGCGACACCGGGGCCGGAGAGTCCGCCCGCCGCGCTCCGGGAGAGCCGATGCGGGCCCTGCTGGCCGCCTGCGCGGCCGCCGAGGCGGTGTCCAGGCCGCCCGAGCCGAAGGCCCGGCAGGCCGACGAGGAACCCGAGACTGGCGCGCCCCGGGCCGCCGCCTAGCGCGGCCGGGCGCCCGCCCGTCCGCCCCGTCCGCCCCGTCCGCCCGTCCTACGGGACCACGACCACCTTGGTGCCGGTCGGCGCGAAGTCCCAGAGCAGCTGCCCCTCGGGGCGGCCGCTGCGGATGCCGCCGGTCTTGGCCTTCGGGTCGGCGGTCGGCGTCGTGCCGTCCAGCGCCGCGCTGAATCCGAACACCACGCCGTTCTGCTGCGCGAAGCGCACCACGTGCTCGATCTGCTTGCCGTCCGTCCCGGTGGCGGTCTGGGTGCGGCTGTACACCGAGTAGCTGCCCGGGGCGGGCTCGACCGAGCCCGGGGTGACCGCGAAGGCGGCCGCGACCTGCGGGTTCTTCTTCGGGTCGACCAGCCAGACGAAGTGGCCGCCGGCCGAGTAGACGACCCGCGTGCCGCTGCCCGAGGTGGCCGGCAGCGGCGGGACGGTCGGGGTGGCGGAGGCGCTCGGCGTCGCGGAGGCGGCCGGGCCGGTGGACGTCGAGGCGACGGTCGGCCTGGCTCCGCCCGCGCGGTCCTGGGCGCCGTTGGCCTGGAAGGCCAGCAGGCTCACCACTGCCAGGGCCCCCAGGGTCAACCCCGTGACCACCACTCCAGGACCCATCTTCGCCACGTGCCCGCTCCCGCCGCCGTCCGCTGTACGTACCGCCCTTATCGTGCCAGGTCCCCCGGGCGGGTCGGCGGGTGGCCAGTACGTGTGTTCCGGAGGGGGACACCAGCTCGATCGGCCGGTCGGCCCAACGTCGGTCTAACCTTGACCCGTGCTGCTGCTCGCGTTCGACACCGCTACCCCCGCCGTCACCGCCGCCGTCCACGACGGCACGGCCGTCCTCGCCGAGACCCACCAGGTCGACGCCAGGCGCCACGGCGAACTGCTGCTGCCCGCGATCGACCAGGTCCTGCGGGCCGCCGGAGTGGACAAGAGCCGGCTCACCGGCATTGCGGTCGGCGTCGGCCCGGGCCCGTACACCGGCCTGCGGGTCGGTCTGGTGACCGCCGCCGCGCTCGGCCACGCGCTCGGCCTGCCCGTGCACGGCGTCTGCACCCTGGACGCGATCGCCTTCCAGGCCCGCGCCGAGGGCCTGGCCGGGCATCCGTTCACGGTCGCCACCGACGCGCGCCGCAAGGAGGTCTACTGGGCCTCCTACGACGCCGAGGGCAACCGCACCGAGGGCCCCGGCGTGGACCGCCCGGCCGAGCTGACGCCCGCCGCCCGCTCGGTGGGCGCCGGCGCGCTGCTCTACCCCGAGGCCTTCCCGGGCGCCCACGGCCCCGAGCACGTCTCGGCCGGCGCCCTGGCCGGCTTCGCCGCCGCCGAGCTGGCCGCCGGACGCGAGCTGCTGCCGAACGTGCCGCTGTACCTGCGCCGCCCGGACGCCCAGGTCCCGGCGGGCTACAAGAACGTCCTGGGGGGCAAGGCGGTGTTCCCGGCGTGAACCACGGCACCACCCTGCGCCCGATGCGCTGGTGGGACATCGAGCCGGTGCTGGACCTGGAGCTCAGGCTGTTCCCCGAGGACGCCTGGTCCGCCGGGATGTTCTGGTCCGAGCTCGCCGAGGCCCACCCCGGCGGCACCCGCCACTACTCGGTCGCCACCGCCGCGGACGGCACGATCGTCGGCTACGCCGGCCTGATGGCCGTCGCCGGTGACGGCGACGTCCAGACCATCGCCGTGGACGAGCGCCACCAGGGCGCCGGCCTCGGCACCGCCCTGCTCACCGACCTGATCCACGAGGCCGCCCGGCGCGGCTGCGCCGACCTGCTGCTGGAGGTGCGGGTGGACAACCAGCGCGCCCAGCGGCTCTACGAGCGCCACGGCTTCGAACCGGTGGGCATCCGGCGCGGCTACTACCAGCCCGCCGACGTCGACGCGCTGGTGATGCGCCTCGAGAACCCGAGCACTGACAGCACCGACCCGAAGGACATTGAGGACACCCCCCATGGCTGACGAACCGCTCGTCCTGGGCATCGAGACCTCCTGCGACGAGACCGGCGTCGGCATCGTGCGCGGCACCACGCTGCTGGCCGACGCGGTCGCCTCCAGCGTCAACGACCACGCCCGCTTCGGCGGCGTCGTCCCGGAGATCGCCAGCCGCGCCCACCTGGAGGCGATGGTCCCGACCATCCAGCGCGCCCTGGACACCGCCGGCATCAAGGCCACCGACCTGGACGGCATCGCCGTCACCGCCGGCCCCGGCCTGGCGGGCGCGCTGCTGGTCGGCGTCAGCGCGGCGAAGGCGTACGCCTGGGCGCTCGACAAGCCGCTGTACGGGGTCAACCACCTCGCCTCGCACATCTGCGTCGACCAGCTGGAGCACGGCCGGCTGCCCTCGCCGACGATGGCCCTGCTGGTCTCCGGCGGGCACTCCTCGCTGCTGCTCAGCGAGGACATCACCACCGACGTCCGCCCGCTCGGCGCGACCATCGACGACGCGGCCGGCGAGGCCTTCGACAAGGTCGCCCGGGTGCTCGGCCTGGGCTTCCCCGGCGGCCCGATCGTCGACCGGACGGCCCGCGAGGGGGACCCGAAGGCGATCGCCTTCCCGCGCGGCCTGACCGGGAAGAACGACCCCGAGTACGACTTCTCCTTCTCCGGCCTCAAGACCGCCGTCGCCCGCTGGGTGGAGGCCAAGCGCCGGGCCGGCGAGGAGGTGCCGATCGCCGACGTCGCGGCCTCCTTCCAGGAGGCGGTCACCGACGTGCTCACCCGCAAGGCCGTCAAGGCCTGCAAGGACAGCGGCGTCGACCACCTGATGATCGGCGGCGGCGTCGCGGCCAACTCCCGGCTGCGCGAGATGGCCCAGCAGCGCTGCGACCGGGCCGGCATCCGGCTGCGGGTGCCCCGGCCGGGCCTGTGCACCGACAACGGCGCGATGGTGGCGGCGCTGGGCTCCGAGATGGTGTGGCGCGGCCGCACCCCGTCCGCCTTCGAGCTGTCCGCGGACTCCTCGCTGCCCGTCACCGACGTCCACGTCCCGGCCGGGGATGCCGGGCACGGCGACGTCCACGGCCAGGCCTACCAGGCCCTCGGCGGCGGCGCCGCGTGACCGTCGCCGCGATGTGGGAGGCCCGCGCGGCGGACGGTCGCGGGGTCGAACTCGCCGCCTGGGTGAGGGAGTTCGCGATTCCCGCGGTCCGCGGCGCGGCCGGGCTGGAGCGCCTCGAACTGCTCTCCGCCTCCGGCGAGAGGGTGCTGCTGATCACCTGGTGGAGCGGCGAGCCCGTGCCGGTCGCCGACCCGCCGGCCGAACTGCTGGGCCGTCCGGTGCACCGCTGGTCCTTCACCAGCGAGCACGTCGAGCAGGGCCCGGACGGGAACCGTCGCGGCGGCGCTACCGTGCATAGCTGAGAGAACGCTGGACGGGACCGGGAGCGCGGTGCGGTGAACAGGGACGGGCTGAGTAGGACCAGGACCAGGGCGTACGCGGCGGGGGCGGTGGCCCTGCTGGCCTTCGCCACCGCGTGCGGCGACAACGGGGGCGGCGGCAGCGCCGCCCCGGCCGCGAGCACGGCCGGGACGGCGGCGGCGACCCAGTCGCCCGCCGGCGGCACCCCCGGTGCGGCGGCCACCACGCCCGGCGCGGCCCCGGCCCAGGGCGACGCCGCGGCCTGGGCGAAGTGGAACCTCAAGCCGCTCGCCCCGGCCCCCGCGCCGCCCGCCGACAAGCCCGTCAAGCTCGAACGCACCGGCACCGTACCGGTGTTCAGCGATGTGAAGACCACCGACAAGGTCGTCTTCATCACCATCGACGACGGCGCCGAGAAGGACCCGAAGTTCGTCGAGATGCTGACCGAGCTCAAGGTGCCGATCTCGATGTTCCTGACCAAGGACATCGTCAAGAACGACTACGGCTACTTCAAGCCGCTCCAGGCGCTGGGCAACCACATCCAGAACCACACCGTCACCCACCCGGTGATGAGCAAGCTCTCGGCCGACAAGCAGAAGTCCGAGATCTGCGAGGACCAGGCCGCGCTCACCCAGCAGTACGGCACCGCCCCGCTGCTGTTCCGCCCGCCGTTCGGCGACGGCGCCAACACCCCGATGCTCAACACCTCGGTGCAGCAGTGCGGCCCGCGCGCGATCGTGCTGTGGCGCGAGTCGATGCAGATCCACGACATGCAGTACCAGGCGGGCGACAAGAAGTTGAAGCCCGGCGACATCATCCTGGCGCACTTCCGCGGCCCCAAGGAGCTCAAGGGCGCCACCATGACCCAGATGTTCGCGGACCTGCTGGCCCGGATCCAGGAGCAGGGCTTCTCGGTGGCCCGGCTGGAGGACTACATCCAGGCGCCGCCCTCGTAGCGGCTCAGACCGGGCGGCCCACCGGCTGTCCGAGCATCATCAGCGGCCCGTTGTCGGTGCGGCTGAGGATCACCGTGACGGAGTCCGGCCCGGAGGGCTTGAGCTGGCGGCGCAGCTCCTCCGGGGTGATCGCCATCCCGCGCTTCTTGATCACCACCGTGCCGACCCCGCGCTCGCGCAGCAGCGCCTTCAGCTTCTTGACGTTGTACGGGAGCACGTCGGTGAGCTCGAAGGCGTGCGCGTACGGGGTGGCGACCAGCCGGTCCGAGGTCACGTAGGCGATCTTCGGGTCGATCAGCCGGCCGTCGACCTGCCCGGCCACCTCGGCCACCAGGTGCGCCCGGATCACCGCGCCGTCCGGCTCGTACAGGTACCGCCCGACCGGGCCGGCCGGCGGGTCGGGCAGGTCGCCGCCGGTCAGGCTGTCGCCGTGCGGCAGCAGGGTCGCGCGGTGCGGGCGGACCGCCCCGGTGCCGAACCAGAGCACCGCCTCCTTGACGTCCCCGTGGTCGGAGACCCACTCGGCCTCGGCGTCCGCCGGGACGGCCTCGTGCGGGATGCCCGGGGCGACCTTCAACGCGCCGATCGGGGTCCGCCGGCCGGCCTCGATCGCCCAGGAGAGCGGCGGGGCGTACGCCTCCGGGTCGAACACCCGGCCGCGCGAGGTGCGCCGGGCCGGGTCGGTGAACACCGCGTCGTAGCCGGTGACGTCCACCTCGGCGACGTCCGCGCAGCGCACCTCCACCAGCTCCGACAGGCCCAGCGCGGCGGCGTTGGCGGCGGTGGCGGCGCAGGCCGCCGGGTCCTTGTCGACGGCCAGCACCCGGATCCCGGCCCGGGCCAGCGCCAGCACGTCCCCGCCGATGCCGCAGCACAGGTCCGCCAGGGTGCGCACGCCCAGCTCGGCGAAGCGGCGGGCCCGCCACTCGGCCACGCTGCGCCGGGTGGACTGCTCGACCCCGTTGGGCGTGAAGTACATCAGGTCGGCGTCCGCCCCGAACTTCGCCCGCGCCCGCTGCCGCAGCCGTGCCTGGCCGAACGCCGCCGACACCAGCTCCGCCGGGTGCTCCCGCCGCAGCCGGGTGGCCAGCGCCAGCTCCTCCTCGGGGGCGAACTCGCGCAGCTCGGCGAGCAGGGCCTGACCCTCGGGGGTCAGCAGGGGCTGGAGGTTCTCGGTGTCCACGGGCTCATTCTGACCGGTCGGCCCGTCGGTGCCCGAGTCGTCGGGTGCCGCGGGCGCCGTACACGAGTACGGACACTCGCCCGCCGGTCGAGCCCGCAGTGCGCGTCGTTGGCACTCTGGTTGACTGAGTGCTAACGGCGGCCTATGGTCGTCCTTGGCACTCCCCAGTGGGGGAGTGCTAACGCGAAGACGCGCTTCTGACCCCCGCGACGGCAGATGCGCAGGTTCGCCCCTACCCGTTAGAAAGCCCCGTAATCTCCGAAGGGGAGCTCGGACGTGACCACCAGCAGCAAGGTTGCCATCAAGCCGCTCGAGGACCGCATCGTGGTCCAGCCGCTCGACGCCGAGACCACCACGGCCTCCGGCCTGGTTATCCCGGACACGGCCAAGGAGAAGCCCCAGGAGGGTGTCGTCCTGGCTGTCGGCCCGGGCCGCTTCGAGGACGGCCAGCGTCTGCCGCTCGATGTCGCCGTCGGTGACATCGTCCTGTACTCGAAGTACGGCGGCACCGAGGTGAAGTACCAGGGCGAGGAGTACCTCGTCCTCTCCGCCCGCGACGTTCTCGCCATCATCGAGAAGTAAGTCGTTCCGACCCGCCCCGGATCCGTGTCCCTAGTGACAGGGGCCCGGGGCGTGGTTGTTGGTTCAGGTAGTTCGGAGGCCGGTCGGCCGGCCGCAGCCCCGAGGGAATAGGGAACATGGCGAAGATCCTGCAGTTCGACGAGGACGCCCGCCGCTCGCTGGAGCGCGGTGTCAACAAGCTGGCCGACACCGTCAAGGTGACCATCGGCCCCAAGGGCCGCAACGTCGTCATCGACAAGAAGTTCGGTGCCCCGACCATCACCAACGACGGCGTCACCATCGCCCGTGAGGTCGAGCTGGACGACCCGTACGAGAACCTTGGCGCGCAGCTCGTCAAGGAGGTCGCCACCAAGACCAACGACGTCGCGGGTGACGGCACCACCACCGCCACCGTGCTGGCCCAGGCCCTGGTCAACGAGGGTCTGCGCAACGTCGCCGCGGGCGCCGGCCCGGCCGCCCTCAAGAAGGGCATCGACAAGGCCGTCGCCGCCGTCTCCGAGCACCTGCTGTCCATCGCCCGTGAGATCGAGGGCAAGGACGACGTCGCCGCCGTCGCGTCCCTCTCCGCGCAGGACACCCAGGTCGGCGAGCTGATCGCCGAGGCGATCGACAAGGTCGGCAAGGACGGTGTCATCACCGTCGAGGAGTCGAACGCCTTCGGCGTGGAGCTGGACTTCACCGAGGGCATGCAGTTCGACAAGGGCTACCTGTCGCCGTACTTCGTCACCGACGCGGAGCGTCAGGAGGCGGTTCTCGAGGAGCCGTACATCCTGATCCACCAGGGCAAGATCTCCTCGATCCAGGAGATCCTCCCGCTGCTGGAGAAGATCCTGCAGAGCGGTACCTCCAAGCCGCTGCTGATCATCGCCGAGGACGTCGACGGCGAGGCGCTGTCCACCCTCGTGCTGAACAAGATCCGTGGCCTGTTCAACGCCGTCGCCGTCAAGGCCCCGGGCTTCGGCGACCGCCGCAAGGCGATCCTCGGCGACCTGGCCGTCCTCACCGGCGGCACGGTCATCTCCGAGGAGGTCGGCCTCAAGCTCGACCAGGCCGGTCTGGACGTGCTGGGCACCGCCCGCCGCGTGACCATCACCAAGGACGAGACCACCGTCGTCGACGGCGCCGGTGACTCCGAGGCCGTGGCCGGCCGCGTCGCCCAGATCAAGGGCGAGATCGCCGCGACCGACTCCGACTGGGACCGCGAGAAGCTGCAGGAGCGCCTGGCCAAGCTGGCCGGCGGCGTCTGCGTCATCAAGGTCGGCGCCGCCACCGAGGTGGAGCTCAAGGAGCGCAAGCACCGCCTGGAGGACGCCATCTCGGCGACCCGCGCCGCGGTCGAGGAGGGCATCGTCGCCGGCGGTGGCGCCTCGCTGGTGCACGCCGCCAAGGTGCTGGACGGCGGCCTGGGCCTGTCGGGTGACGAGGCCACCGGTGTCGCGGTCGTCCGCAAGGCGCTGCACGAGCCGCTGCGCTGGATCGCCCAGAACGCCGGCCTGGAGGGCTACGTCATCACCTCCAAGGTCGCCGAGCTGGAGGCCGGCCAGGGCTACAACGCCGCCACCGGCGAGTACGGCGACCTGGTGAAGGCCGGCGTCATCGACCCGGTCAAGGTCACCCGCTCCGCGCTGGAGAACGCCGCCTCGATCGCCTCCCTGCTCCTCACCACCGAGACCCTCGTGGTGGAGAAGAAGGAGGAGGCCGAGGCCGGTCACGCGCACGGCGGTCACGGCCACTCGCACTGAGGCACCGACGCCTGACCGGAGGCCCGGTCCGCCCCCTCGGGGGTCGGACCGGGCCTCCGGTGTTGGGGAGTCCGTGTGGCGGAAGCCCGTTTGAGGCTTCAACTATCAGTAGAATTTTGCAGAATGCAAAGATTGCCTTATAACTGAGGCATGATCGAGGCCCGCCACCTGCGCGTTCTGCGTGCCGTCGCCCGCACCGGCTCCTTCTCCGCCGCCGCCCGCGAGCTGGGGTGCACCCAGCCCGCCATCAGCCAGCAGATGAAGGCCCTGGAGAAGTCGGTGGACACCCCGCTGGTGGTCCGCTCGGGCCGCGGGATGCAGCTCAGCGAGGCCGGGCGGGTGCTGCTCAAGCATGCCACCGGGATCCTGGCCGGGCTCTCCGCCGCCGAGGAGGAGGTGGCCGCGATCGCCGGACTGCGGGCCGGACGGGTGCGGCTGGTCTCCTTCCCGACCGCGAGTTCCACCCTGGTGCCGCCCGCGGTCGCCCGCCTGCGGGACAGCCATCCGGGGGTGCGCGTGTCGCTGGTCGAGGCCGAACCGCCGGAGTCGCTGGCGATGCTGCGCGGCGGCGAGTGCGAGATCGCGCTGGCCTTCCGCTACCCGCAGTCCGACGGCGCACCCGCGGCGCCCGCCCCCGGGCACGGTTCGCCGCGCGAGGCCCGGGCCGAGGCGAACCTGGAGGCCCAGCAGCTGTCGGCCGGCACCGACTGGTCCGACCTGGTGGTCACCCCGCTGCTGGACGACCCGCTGGTGGGCCTGCTGCCGGCCGCCCACCCGCTGGCCGGGCGGGGCGGTCCGGTGGAGCTGGCGGAGCTGGCGGGGGAGCAGTGGATCGCCGGCTGCCCGCAGTGCCGGGGGCACCTGGTGGAGCTGTGCGCGGGAGCGGGCTTCGAGCCCCGGATCGACTTCGCGACCGACGACTACCCCGCGGTGGTCGGCCTGGTGGCGGCCGGGCTCGGGGTGGCGGTGCTGCCCCGGCTGGCCCTCCAGTCGGTGCGCCCTGACGGCGTGTCGACGGTTCCGGTGCGGACGGCCTCGGGGGCGCCGGCCGTGCGGCGGGTGGTGGCGCTCACCCTGCCGGACCTGGCCGAGGTGCCGGCCGTCGCGCTGATGCGGGAGCGGCTGGCGGGTGCGGCCGCCGATCGCTGACGGTCGGTGACCGGGGTCCCCGATCGGGGACGGAGCGGCCTCAGGCGCCGCGAAGAAACGTTTCTTCACGGCGCGCCGCGGACGCGGGTCTAACGCTGCGCGACCGCCGGCGGGGTCAGCGGGACCTCCACCAGGCGGTGCCGCGAGCGGCCCAGGATCTCCTCGCGCTCGTCTTCGGTCATCCCGCCCCAGACCCCGTACGGCTCGCGGACCGCCAGGGCGTGCGCCGCGCACTCGGCGATCACCGGGCAGCGCATGCAGACCTCCTTGGCGCTGGTCTCGCGCGAACTGCGGGCCGCCCCGCGCTCGCCCTCCGGGTGGAAGAAGAGCGAGCTGTCCACGCCGCGGCAGGCTGCCGAGAGCTGCCAGTCCCAGAGGTCCGCGTTGGGACCGGGGAGGCGGGAGAAATCTGCCATGGCTCATTCCCTTCAGAGGCGGTCGGCGGTGGCCGGGCGTTTCGGCGGGCTGCTGCCGAACGGTGCCCGGCGGGGCGCCCCGCGCTGGTGTGGACACCTGGAAATATGACTTAAGGCAACTCCATGGACAAGTCACCCACACACTGGCACAACAGTCAATGACCATACGAAAGCTATAAAAACGGGCAAAGTGGGCAAGGGGTTCGGCGGGCGCGGGATGTGGCAATCGGGTGGCTCACGGGCGCGCGACGACCCGTATCGGCGTGCGGGTCGTGCGCCCACCGCGCGCGAGCTGCGCAAAAGTGCGGCGTGTGCACCGCGATGCGGCTGATCGGTAATGGGTTGGCCACGTACAGTGGTGGAGATGGCCCGAAGGCCGTAACTCATTCGAGTGACGGTCGTTGGTAGTGCGGAGGCGGTTAGCGGGCGCCGGACGTCGGGAACGATCGCGGGCAAGTCGGGGCGATCAGGACGAAGTCCGTCGCCGATCGGCCGTGTCGGAGAGGTTCGTACCAGCCAGGAGGCTCAACGTGACGCGGATCAGCTGCGGAGGACGACGGTCATGACTTCCGTTCTCGTTTGCGACGATTCCCCGCTCGCCCGCGAGGCGCTTCGCCGCGCCGTCGCGACCGTACCCGGTGTGGACCGGGTCACCACCGCGACGAACGGGGAGGAGGTCCTCCGCCGCTGGGTGGCCGACCGCTCCGATCTCGTCCTGATGGACGTCCGGATGCCCGGCCTCGGCGGGGTCGAGACCGTCCGGCGGCTGCTGTCCGCCGACCCGGGCGCGCGGATCATCATGCTCACCGTCGCCGAGGACCTCGACGGGGTCGCGCTCGCGGTGGCCGCGGGCGCCCGCGGGTACCTGCACAAGGACGCCTCGCGCGCCGAGCTGCGGGCCACCGTCACCCAGGCCCTCGCCGACCCGACCTGGCGGCTCGCCCCGCGTCGGCTGCGCAGCCCCGACATGGGCGCGGCGCCGACCTTGACGGCGCGTGAGATCCAGGTGCTGGAGGGCATGAGCCACGGGCGCAGCAACGCCGAGATCGGGCGCGAGCTGTTCCTGTCCGAGGACACCGTCAAGACCCACGCCCGACGGCTGTTCAAGAAGCTCGGGGCCTCCGACCGGGCGCACGCGGTGGCGCTGGGCTTCCGCTGGGGACTGGTCCGCTGACCGGTCGGCGGCGCCGCCGGTTGCGGCGCGCCGCCCTCGAATTCCGGAGCGGGCGCCGCACGGGCGTGTGACGTTACGGTCCCGAGGTTGCACCATGGAGGAGTGGAGCACCTCGGGGACCAGCGGACAGGCACTGCGGCGAACCACGCAGCCGCAGGACACTCGGCGGACGGCGCGACGGACAGGACCACCCACGGCGGCGCGGCGGGAGGCGGCACGGTGCAGGAGGGGCCGGTGGTGCGCGGCACGCCGCACGGTGCCGCAGCGCATAACGTTCCGGTGCACAACTCCGGACGCGGTGCCGCGTTTTCCCGCTCGACCAGGCACCATGGACCGATGCGCGACGATGTCGCCGGTGCGGCCGGCCAGGCGGACCCGGGTGAGGCCGAGCCCTCCGACCCGGGCCCCGACGCGTACGCGGAATCCGGTGAGCTTGTGACCGACGCCGTGCCCGACTCCGTGACCGGGGACGGTCTGGGCCGGCCGCCGGTGCTCGGCACGGGCGGCTCCCCCCTCGTTGGCGAACTGGTCGCGGCCGCCGTGCGCGGCGAGGGCCCCGCGATCGACGCGCTGCTCGCCTACGTCCACCCGCTGGCGCTGCGGTACTGCCGCGCCCGGCTGGTCCGGCTGCCCGGCGGGGCCCGGCACCACGTGGACGACGTGGCCCAGGAGGTCTGTGTCGCGGTGCTGTGCGCGCTGCCCCGGTACAAGGACCAGGGGCGGCCGTTCGAGGCGTTCGTCTACGGCATCGCCGCGCACAAGATCGCCGATCTGCAGCGGGCCGCGATGCGCGGGCCCGGCTCGACCGTGGTGCCGCAGGACGACCTGCCGGAGGTGCCGGACGAGGCGCTCGGCCCGGAGGAGCAGGCGCTGCTGAGCAGTGACGCGGCCTGGGCCAAGGAACTGCTGTCCAACCTGCCGGCCCGTCAGCGCGAGCTGGTGCTGCTGCGGGTGGCCGCCGGGCTGTCGGCGGAGGAGACCGGCGAGGTGCTCGGGATGTCGCCGGGGGCCGTCCGGGTCGCCCAGCACCGTGCGCTCAGCCGGCTGCGGGCGCTCGCGGAGGAGTCCTCCTGACCGCAGGCGCAGGCCACGGGGGGTCCGGCCGGGCGGAATGAGCCCGCAGGGGCGCGTGTTGTCAAGGGCACACGAGGGCATGTTCGCGGTGCCAGTACCATGGGGTATCGGCGCCTGGGCAGGTTGCCAAAGTTTTGCGGGTGCACACGGGGTTCCGTTGGAGCTTCCTCCAAGCCACCCGGCTTTCGGCGGTCTGCGCGAGTGAGCGATCAACGCGCCCCCTCCCTCTGGGCGCGAGCGGATAAGGCCGGCCACGGAAGGTACCCCCAAATGTCTTACAACGCCGCAGGCGTACCCGAGAAGTTCGCCATGCTCGGGCTCACGTTCGATGACGTCCTGCTGCTGCCCGGGGCCTCCGCGGTGCTGCCGAACCAGGTCGACACCTCCTCGCGGGTCTCCCGGAACGTCCGCGTCAACATCCCGCTGCTGTCCGCGGCGATGGACAAGGTCACCGAGGCGCGGATGGCCATCGCGATGGCCCGCCAGGGCGGCGTCGGCGTGCTGCACCGCAACCTGTCGGTCGAGGACCAGGCCAACCAGGTCGACCTGGTGAAGCGCTCCGAGTCCGGCATGGTCACCGACCCGATCACGGTCGGCCCGGACACCACGCTCGGCGAGGCCGACGCGCTGTGCGCCAAGTTCCGCATCTCCGGCGTCCCGATCGCCGACGAGTCCGGCAAGCTGCTCGGCATCGTCACCAACCGCGACATGGCCTTCGAGTCGGACCGCAGCCGCCAGGTCCGCGAGATCATGACCCCGATGCCGCTGATCACCGGCAAGGTCGGCATCTCCGGTGAGGACGCGATGGCGCTGCTGCGCCGCCACAAGATCGAGAAGCTCCCGCTGGTCGACGACGAGGGCCGGATCAAGGGCCTGATCACGGTCAAGGACTTCGTCAAGGCCGAGCAGTACCCGAACGCCGCCAAGGACGCCGAGGGCCGTCTGCTGGTCGGCGCCGCCGTCGGCGCCAGCGCCGAGGCCTTCGACCGGGCCCAGGCCCTGGTCGAGGCGGGCGTGGACTTCCTGGTCGTCGACACCTCGCACGGCCACAGCCACAACGCGCTGGCCTGGATCGAGAAGATCAAGTCCGCCGTCAAGGTCGACGTGGTCGGCGGCAACGTCGCCACCCGCGACGGCGCCCAGGCGCTGATCGACGCCGGCGTGGACGGCGTCAAGGTCGGCGTCGGCCCCGGCTCCATCTGCACCACCCGCGTCGTCGCCGGCATCGGCGTCCCGCAGATCACCGCCATCTACGAGGCCGCGCTGGCCTGCCAGGCGGCCGGCGTGCCGGTCATCGGCGACGGCGGCCTGCAGTACTCCGGCGACATCGGCAAGGCGCTCGCCGCCGGTGCCGACACCGTGATGCTGGGCTCGCTGCTGGCCGGCTGCGAGGAGTCCCCGGGCGAGCTGCTGTTCATCAACGGCAAGCAGTTCAAGTCCTACCGCGGCATGGGCTCGCTGGGCGCCATGCAGTCCCGCGGCCAGGGCCGCTCCTACTCCAAGGACCGCTACTTCCAGGCCGAGGTCGCCTCGGACGACAAGCTCGTCCCCGAGGGCATCGAGGGCCAGGTCCAGTACCGCGGCCCGCTGTCGGCCGTGCTGCACCAGCTGGTCGGCGGCCTGCGCCAGACCATGGGCTACGTCGGTGCCGCCACCATCGCCGAGATGGAGAGCAAGGGCCGCTTCGTCCGGATCACCGCGGCCGGCCTCAAGGAGAGCCACCCGCACGACATCCAGATGACCGTCGAGGCGCCGAACTACTCGGCCCGCTGACCCGCTCGACCCCGGAAGGGCCCGCCACGGCGGGCCCTTCCGCGCGTCCGGGGGTCGGGCCGTCGGGGCGCCACCAGCGGTAGTACGGGATACTGGGGGCGGCCGGGGTGACCCGGCGGGCATGAGCAACAAACCAGAAGGGCTCGAAGTGACTGAGATCGAGATCGGGCGAGGCAAGCGCGGCCGCCGGGCGTACGCCTTCGACGACATCGCCGTCGTCCCCAGCCGGCGTACGCGTGACCCGAAGGAGGTCTCGATCGCCTGGCAGATCGACGCCTACCGCTTCGAGCTGCCGTTCCTGGCCGCCCCCATGGACAGCGTGGTCTCGCCGCAGCAGGCCATCGCCATCGGTCGCCTCGGCGGGCTCGGCGTGCTGAACCTCGAAGGCCTCTGGACCCGCTACGAGGACCCGCAGCCGCTGCTGGACGAGATCGCCGCGATCACCGACGAGGCCACCGCGACCCGGCGCCTCCAGGAGATCTACTCCGCGCCGATCCGCGCCGAGCTGATCAAGCAGCGGATCCAGGAGGTCCGCGACTCCGGCGTCGTCACCGCCGCCGCGCTCTCGCCGCAGCGGACCGCCGAGTTCTCCAAGGCCGTCGTGGACGCCGGGGTCGACGTCTTCGTCATCCGCGGTACCACCGTCTCGGCCGAGCACGTGTCCAGCGCTGCCGAGCCGCTGAACCTCAAGCAGTTCATCTACGAGCTGGACGTTCCGGTGATCGTCGGGGGCTGCGCCACGTATACCGCTGCGCTGCACCTGATGCGGACCGGCGCGGCCGGCGTGCTGGTGGGCTTCGGTGGGGGGGCTGCGCACACCACCCGGAACGTGCTGGGGATCCAGGTGCCGATGGCGACCGCGGTGGCGGACGTCGCGGCTGCGCGGCGGGACTACATGGACGAGTCCGGCGGGCGCTACGTGCACGTGATCGCGGATGGCGGGGTGGGGTACAGCGGGGACATTCCGAAGGCTGTCGCCTGTGGCGCCGACGCGGTGATGATCGGGGCGGCGCTGGCGCGGGCGACGGACGCGCCGGGTAAGGGGTTCCACTGGGGGATGGAGGCGGTTCACGAGGAGCTGCCGCGGGGGAAGCGGGTCGACCTCGGGACGGTCGGCAGCACCGAGGAGATCCTGACCGGGCCCTCGCACACTCCGGACGGGACCATGAACCTGTTCGGGGCGCTGCGGCGGGCGATGGCGACGACGGGGTACACGGAGTTGAAGGAGTTCCAGCGGGTTGAGGTGACGGTGAATCCGGCGCTGGATCATCGCTGATGGTTTGAGCTTGGCTTGGCCTGGCTTGGCTTGGCTGACGGCCCGTTTTCCCTTCGGGGAGAGCGGGTCGTTGGCGTTTTGGGGGCCGCTGCGCGGGGCTGGGGTGGGGGGTGGGCTTTCGGGAGGGTGGGTGGTCCGGGGGCGGTTCCGGGGGTGGGCGCTCCGGGGGCTGGATGATTTTCGGACCGCCGACCCTCATGGTGGGGGGTGCTCGCCGTTGGCGGTCTGAAAATCACCCGTCACGCCCCTCTCCGCACCCACCCCCTCCACCGCCCCCTCCCGCAGCGCGTCCCTCTCGCCTGGGTCGGGTGGGGAGGTGGGTGGGGGTGGATGTTGGTGGGTGGGTTGGGGTTTGTGGGGGTGGGTGGGGGTGGGTGGGTCGGTTGGGGGCGGGTCAGGCGAGGTGGGGGAGGAGGAGGGTGGTGAGGGGGGTGGGGGTGCGGAGGGGGAGGTAGTGGTCGGCGGCTGGGAGGAGGTGGTGGTGGGCGTGGGGGATGTCGGTGGCGAGGCGGGCTGCGATGGTGGCGATCTCGGGGTGGTCGTGGGTGCCGTGGATGATCAGGGTGGGGGTGGTGATCCGGGTGAGGTGGGATTCGGCGTCGCGGGGTGGGGCGCCGGTGAGGTGGTGTTCGCTGGTGATTCGGCGGGCCGCGTTCTCGGTGACCATCGTCTCGATGAGGTCTCCGCCGGGGGCGGTGCGGCCCAGGGCGGCCCAGACGGAGAGTTCCAGTGCGGCGAGGGTGGCGGCGTCGCCTCGGCGGCGGGCTTCGGCGTAGGCGGTGGTGTCGGGGGTCGGGGGCCAGTGGTGGCCGCTGACGGAGGCGCCGATCAGGGTGAGGGAGGCCACCCGGTCGGGATGGGCGAGGGTGAAGTCCAGTGCCGTTTCGGCGCCCATGCTGAGGCCCACCAGGGCGGGGCGGGCCAGGTCGAAGTGGTCCAGGACGGTGCGGAGGTCGGCCAGGTCGTCGAAGGGCTGCTGCGGGGGTGCGGAGCGGCCGAGGCCGCGGGCGTCGTAGCGGATCACGTCGTGGTGGCGGGCGAGGGTGGGGGTGACGGCGTCCCAGAGTCGGGAGTCCATGCCCGAGCCGTGCAGGAGGACCACCGGGCTGCCGGTGCCGCTGCGTTCGGCCCAGAGTCGGCCGCCGTCGGGGGTCGGGACTTCGTGTTCGGTCCTCATGCGGAGGATCCTTGCAGGGGCGGGAGTTGGCGGGTCAGGCGGGAAGGCGGATCGGCATCAGGACGGAGAAGGTGCCGGTTCGGCCGGGGGTGCGGATGGCGAGGGGGGTGATCGGGCCGCCGAGTTCGAGGAGGAGTTGTTCGGGGTGGGCGGCGCGGAGGGCGTCGAGGAGGAAGTCGCGGTTGAGGGCGATGTGGGGGGCGTCGGGGGTGGGGTCGGCGGTGACGGTGAGGTGGCCGTCCTCGGTGAGGGTGAGCACGGTGACCTGGCAGTCGGCGCCCTGGGGGCCGGAGGGGAGGGTGCGGGTGGCGCCGGTTTCGACGGCGGCGCGCAGGGTGGTGGTGGGGAGGGTGACGCTGTGCTGGGGGGCGAGGCGGGTGAGGGCCCGGTGGTCGGGGTAGTCGGTGGCCGGGGCGGTGCCCTCGATGCGGTGATCGGGGGTCTCGGCGCGGAAGGTGTCGGCGCCCAGGGTGAGCACGACCTCGGTGGGGGTGGCGGGCAGCAGGGCGCGCAGGGCGTCCACCAGGGCGGTGGGGACGGTGGTGCCCGGGGTGGGGTGCTGCGGGGCGCCGGTCGCGGGGAGTTCGGCGAAGGCCATCCGGTAGCGGTCGGTGGCGACCAGGCGCAGGACCGGGCCGTCCGGTTCGAACAGCACGCCGGTCAGGGCGGGTTGGTCGGGGTCCTTGCAGACGGCGAAGCGGACGGCGTCCAGGGCGGCGGCCAGGCCGTCGGAGCGGACGGTGAGGCGCGGGGTGGTGGTCATCGGGTGCTCCCTCTGCTCGATCGTCGTGCGGATCAGGGAGAGCTCGCGGCGGGCGTCGGCCAGGCCGTCCTCCAGGCGGCGAAGGTGGGCGTCGAGGACGCGTTCGGCCTGGTCGCCGGAGAGGACGGCGCGGATGTCGGCCAGCGGGAGGCCGACCCGGCGGAGCCGGACCAGCAGGCGGGCGTCGGCGAGTTGGGCGGGCCGGTACCAGCGGTAGCCGGTCTGCGGGTCGACCCAGGCGGGGGTGAGCACCTCGGCGCCGTCGTAGTAGCGCAGGGTGCCGACGCCCAGGCCGCTGGCGCGGGCCAGTTCGCCGATGCTGTGCAGCTCGCTCTCCATGCCGGTGACTCTCGGGGCTCGACCTGGTCGAGGGTCAAGCGAGGTGGGTGAGCTTATCCGGGTTGCGGATGGCGTGGATCGAGCTGACCAGCGGCTCGCCGTCCGGGCCCTCGGTGAAGTCGAGGACGGAGACGGAGTCGACGGCGCCGTGAACGTTGATCAGCACGCCGGGTTGGCCGTTGACCAGGACGGGGCGGACGGCCGCGGCCTCGCCCAGCTGGCGGAGCACGCCGAGCAGGAAGCGGGCGACGTTGTCGGCGCCGGTGACCGGGCGGAGGGCCGCGCGGATCACTCCGCCGCCGTCGCTCCAGGTGGTGACGTCCGGGGCGAGGAGTTCGAGCATCCGGTTGAGGTCGCCGCCGACGCAGGCCGAGAGGAACTCGTCGGTGGCCCGGCGGCGCAGCTCCGGCGGGGCGTCGTAGCGGGGGCGGCGGGCCCGCACGTGGGCCCTGGCCCGGCTGCCGACCTGGCGGCAGGCCGCCTCGGTGCGGTCCAGGGCCTCGGCGATCTCCGGGTAGGAGAAGCCGAAGGCCTCCTTGAGGACGAACACCGCCCGCTCCAGCGGGGAGAGGCTCTCCAGCACGACCAGCAGGGCGAGCGAGACGCTCTCGGCGCGCTCGATGTCGTCGGTGGCGTCGGGCTCGGAGACCAGCGGTTCGGGCAGCCAGGGGCCGACATAGGACTCGCGGCGGACGGCGGCCGAGTCCAGCCGGTTGAGGGCGAGGTTGGTGACCGTACGGGCGAGGTAGCCGGCGGGGCTGGCGACCGGGCCGGTGACCCCGCTCCAGCGCAGCCAGGTGTCCTGGACCAGGTCCTCCGCGTCGGCGACGCTGCCGAGCATCCGGTAGGCGATGCCGAAGACCATCCGCCGGTGCTGTTCGAAGGCGGCGAGCTGCGTGTCGGGGGTGTCGGTCACGTTCCGGACGCTACCTCAGGAGCGGAAGGCCTGGTAGGCGGGGGCGAGCAGGGTCGCCAGGTCGCGGCCGTGGACGGTGATGCCGGAACGGCCGAGGCGGTCCAGCGACGGTTCGTCCGGTTCTTCGTCCGGGGCCTGCGGCAGGGTGAAGTCACCGCGCCAGTAGGCGGCGACGTTGACCGTCGGGGCCTTCGGGGGCGGTGCCTGGTCGGTCATGCGTCCTCCTCGGCGACGGCGTCCTCACGGGTGAGGGTGACCAGTTCGCGCAGGTCCTCGGCGGGGAGGTCGGTGAGCCAGTGCTCCCCCGCGCCCACCACGGTGTCGGCCAACGCGCGTTTGGCGGTGAGGATTTCGTCGATCCGCTCCTCGACGGTGCCGACGCAGACCAGGCGGCGGACCTGGACGTCTCGGCGCTGGCCGATCCGGAAGGCCCGGTCGGTGGCCTGCTCCTCGACCGCCGGGTTCCACCAACGGTCCAGGTGGATCACCTGGTTGGCGGCGGTGAGGTTGAGGCCGGTGCCGCCGGCCCGCAGGGAGAGCAGGAAGACCCTGGGGCCGTCCGGGGACTGGAAGCGCTGCACCAGCTCCTCGCGGCGGGCCCGGGGGACGCCGCCGTGCAGGTGGAGGACCTCCTCGCCGAGCCGGCGTTCCAGGTACGGGCGGAGCATGGTGCTGAACTCGGCGTACTGGGTGAAGACCAGTGTGCGGTCCCCCTCGGCCAGCGCCTCCTCCAGCAGTTCGGCGAGCCGGGCGACCTTGCCCGAGCGCTCGCCCAACGGCGAACCGTCGTGCAGCAGTTGGGCCGGGTGGTTGCAGACCTGTTTGAGCTTGCCGATCGCGGCCAGCACCGTGCCGCGCCGCTCCACGCCCCGGATCCCGTCCACCCGCTGGAGCAGGTCGGCGACCACCGCCTGGTAGAGCCCGGCCTGTTCGGCGGTGAGGTTGCACCAGACGGTCATCTCCTGCTTGGCGGGCAGCTCGGCCGCCACCGCCGGGTCCGTCTTGAGCCGGCGCAGCACGAACGGGGCCGTGCGGCGGCGGAGTTCGGCGGTGCGCTCGGGGCTGCGGTGCAGTTCGACCGGGATCGCGTAGCGCTCCTTGAAGCGCTCTGCCGGGCCGAGCAGGCCGGGGTTGGCGAAGTCCAGCACGGCGTGCAGTTCGGCGAGCCGGTTCTCCACCGGCGTGCCGGTCAGGGCGATCCGGTGCCGGGCGACGGGCAGCGCGCGGATCGCCCGGGACTGGGCGGTGCCGGTGTTCTTGATGTGCTGCGCCTCGTCGGCGACCACCCGGCGCCAGCGGATCGCGCGGAGCGCGGCGAGGTCGCGCTGGACCAGCCCGTAGGTGGTGATGACCAGGTCCGCTCCCCTTGCGGCCTCGGCGAGTCGATCACCACCGAGGCGGTCGGCGCCGTGGTGGACGTAGCGGCGCAGGCCGGGGGCGAAGCGCTCGGCCTCGCGCTGCCAGTTGCCGACCAGGGACATCGGGCAGACCAGGAGGGTGGGGGCGTCCGATCCGGACTGTTCGGACGCCAGGAGCGCGAGGGTCTGGACGGTCTTACCGAGGCCCATGTCGTCGGCCAGGACGGCGCCGAGGCCGAGTTCGGACATGGTCCTCAGCCAGGCGAGTCCGCGCTGCTGGTACGGGCGGAGCTCGGCGCGGAAGTCCGGTGGCAGGGCGGGGACTTCGGGGGTAGTGGGGGCGGTTCCGGCGAGCAGCTCGCCGAGCGGGCCGTCCACCCGGACGCCGGTGACCGGCAGTCCGGCGACCGTCGCCTCCGGGTCGAGGGCGAGCCGCAGCAGGTCGGCGGCGGCGAGCAGGCCGTCGCGCTGCTCGGTGAGGAAGGCCAGGGCGGCGGCGATCTGGGCCGGGTCGGCCTCCAGCCAGGCGCCCCGGACCCGGACCAGCCCCTGTTTGGCGGCGGCGAGTTCGGCGAGTTCGCGCTCGGTGAGCGGGGTGCCGTCCGGGCCGAGGGCGGCCTGCCAGCGGAAGGCGACCACGGCGTCCCGGTCGACCTGGCTGGTGACGGCGAGGGTGCCGGGCGCGGGCGGGGTGGTGGCGCGCAGGGCGAGTCCGAGCCGGGGGCGGCGGCGCCACCAGGAGGGCAGCAGCACGCCGAACCCGGCCCCGGCCAGGGCGGGCGCGGCGGTGCGCAGGAAGTCGAGCGCGCCGGCCCGGTCGAGCGGCAGGGCGGACGGGCGGGAGCGGTGGCGCAGCCCGTCCAGGACGGGCCAGCGGTGCGCGGCGCGGGCCAGTTCGGCGACCAGCACGTCGACCGGGCCGGCTGCCTCGCCCCCGGGGGCGGCCGGCGCGAGCTTGCGGTCGAGGGCGGCGTGGGCCGCGCCGCCCTCGTGCAGCTCGGCGGCGCGGACCAGCAGCGAGGGCTCGTCGACGGCCTGGAGCAGGAACTCCAGCTGCCAGGCGTCGTCGGAGGGACGGCCCTCCGGGTCGTCGTCGGCGGGGCCGAGCGGTTCGACCAGGCGGAAGCAGAGCCGCAGGGCGGGGTCGGCGGGCTCGGCGGTGGCGTACCAGTCGGCGATCCGGCGGCCCAGCTCGGCGATCTCCCCGGGCGGGGCGTCGACCTCCCCGGAGGGGGTGGCGAGGGCGTGCAGCCAGCGGTCGACCGGGGCCGGGCCCGGGGCGGGGAAGGGCGTGTCGGCCAGGGCGGCCCGGGCTTCGGCGTCGACCAGGGCGCCCAGGGCGGCGTCCAGCAGCGCCTCGCCGGTGCCGGCGCCGGTCGGCCACTCGCCCAGCAGGACGGGTGGGCAGCCGGCCGCCAGGGCGGCGGCCTCGCGGCGCCCGGCCGGGGTGGGGTCGGGCCGCCAGCGGGCCCGGGGGCGGCCGTCGGCGAGGACGGGCAGGGGCAGCACCCGGCCCCGGCCGACCGCCCGCCAGGCGAGGTCGTGCACCCCGGTGAGCCAGCGCAGCGAGGGCCCGTAGACCACTTCGACCCGGCCGGTGCCGGGCAGGTCGGTGTCGGTGACGGCCCAGTGCGGGTCGTGCACCTCGCCGAGCAGCTGGGCGGCGGCACCGGCCTCGAACAGCAGGGCGGGCACCCGCCAGGGGGTGAGCGCGGCGCCGCCGCGCGGCGGGGTGACCGGCAGGTCGGGCGAGGGGGCGGGCAGGGCGCCGACGGTGGGCAGCAGCAGGGTGGCCCAGCGTTCGGGGGCCTGCCCGGCGAGCCACCCGAGGCCGGGCCCGATGCCGCCGAGCACGGCGGCCAGGCGGTCGGCCGGGCAGGCGTACGGGTGGGCGCGCGGGGCGGGCCGGTCGGGGCGGGGTTCGGTGGCGCCGGGGTAGCAGCGGGCGTCCTCGGCCCAGAGGGCCAGCCGTCCGTCCGCCCGCCAGAGTGCGTGCAGGACGAACATGCGGGGGCCTCTCGGGGCGGGTGGGAACCGTCCTTCGCAGCCTAGTCGGAGGGTCGGACAGTGCCCGGCGGACCGTCCGGTGGCCCCCGTGGGGCCGGGCGGCTGGGCCGTTCGGGTGATTCGGCGGAGTACTTCCGGAGTTGTGGTTGAAACTTGAACGAAAGCGCCGTACGGTGGAGCCAAGAAGTTGAAGCCTAAACAAATGGCTTCGAACCCGAGGAGGAGCCATGGGCCTGTTCAACCGCACCAAGACCGCCACCCCCGCCGCCGTCCAGACCCCGGCCGGCCCGGACCTGTCGCACCTGACCGGCGACTGGGCGATCGACACCACCCACAGCGAGATCGGCTTCGCGGTCCGCCACGCGATGGTCACCAACGTCAAGGGCCGCTTCACCGACTACGAGGGCAAGCTGCACCTGGACGGCGCCCAGCCGCACAACTCCTCCGCCGAGCTGGTGATCAAGGTCGCCAGCATCGACACCAACCAGGCCCAGCGCGACGAGCACCTGCGCACCGGCGACTTCTTCGCCGTCGAGACCTACCCGGAGATCCGCTTCCGCAGCACCTCCGCCGAGGCGATCGGCGACGACTCCTACCGGATGACCGGCGAGCTCACCATCAAGGACACCACCCGCCCGGTCGTCCTGGAGCTCGACTACACCGGCAGCGCCACCGACGCCTACGGCGCCGAGCGGGTCGGCTTCGAGGGCAGGACGGTCGTGGACCGCACCGAGTTCGGCCTGACCTACAACGCGGCCCTGGAGACCGGCGGCGTGCTGATCGGCGAGAAGGTCAAGCTCAGCTTCGACATCTCCGCCGTCAAGGCGGCCTGAACCGGCCGTCCGCGGCCACGGCGGCCCGGGCCGCCCCCATGACCCACCGTCCCTGCCCGTCCCCCCGGGGCAGGGGCGGTGCGCCGCATTCCCGGGACCGACTACCTCCCCGCGATGAGCGCGGCATCCTCCGGCGGCAGCCAGCTGTCGGCCGGGCGGTCCAACCAGCCCTCTGCAGCGCCGAGTTCGGCCGCCGCGGCGGCCAACGCGGACAGGCCCGGGTGGCGCTCGCCGGGCCGGTGCACCAGGCTCACCAGACTCAGCGGGACCGGGTCCACCAACGGGATGTTCACCGCCCCCGGGAGGCTCGGCCCGCCGACCGTGGTCAGCATCGGATCGCCGTGCCGGGCCAGATAGCGGGCCGTCTCGACCGGGCCCACCGGCGGGACGTACGGCTCGGCCGCCCGCAGACCGTGCTCGCGCAGCAGCCGGGCCCCGAGGTCGGCCCACTCGGTGGTGGCCGGGTTGCCCGCGCAGATGTCGACCGGGTGCCCGAGCAGATCGGCCGGGCGCAGCGCCGGGCGGCCGGCCAACGGGTGGGTGTCCGCCATCATCACCGAGACCCGCTCCAGCCGTACGGGCCGCTGGGCGAGCCGGCCGCGCACCGGGGCGGGCAGTCCGGCGAAGCGGCCGAACGAGGCGTCCAGCCGGTGCGCCAGCAGTTCGTCGGCGGCCGCGGCCAGACCGCCGTGGAAGCGGGCCAGCAGCTCGCCCTCCGGCCAGGCGGTGCGGGCCCGTCGCAGCACCCGGGCGGCGGTCAGGTCCGGGCCGGTGACGTCGCTGTTGAGGTCGAGCAGCAGCGGCCTGGCGGCGGCACCGGCACCCGCGCCGAACCCGGCGAGCAGTTCGTCGTGCAGGGCGAGCAGTCGGCGCGCCCCTGGCAGCAGCCGGTGCCCGGCCGGGGTGAGGTCGACACTGCGGGTGGTGCGGGTGAACAGTGCCTCGCCGAGCAGGCCCTCCAGGGTGCGGACGTCCCGGCTGAGCGCCTGCTGGGCCACGTACAGCCGCTCGGCGGCCCGGCCGAAGTGCAGGGTCTCGGCGGTCGCGACGAAGCCGCGGAGCAGGCGGGGGTGCAGGTCGCGGGGCATGGACGGCAGATTAACAACACCGTTTGACAACACCGTGTTGTGGATGCGGCGGAACAGGTGTTGGACGCCGATCGGAGCGCGCCGCGAGGCTGGGCGCATCCCCTCCCGCCCTGCGTCCCAGGAGCCCGATTGCCCCCGCGCGCCCTCCTCGCCTCCTACCGCCGGCTGTTCGCGGCCCCCGGCGCCACCGCCTTCACCCTGGCCGGGCTGCTCGGCCGGCTCGCGCTGTCGATGAACGGCGTCTCGCTGGTGGTGCTGCTCGCCGAACGGCGCGGCTCGTACGCGCTGGCCGGGACGGTCTCGGCGGCCGGGCTGGTCACCGGGGCGATCGGGATGCCGCTGCTCGGCCGCCTGGTGGACCGGTTCGGGCAGTCCCGGGTCGCGGTACCGGCCGCGCTGTACAACGCCGTTCCGCTCACCGCCCTGCTGCTCTGCGTCCGGCTCGGCGCACCGGACTGGACCCTGTACGCGTGCTGGGCCGCCGGCGCCGCCCCCAACCTCGGCGGCATGGCCAGGGCCCGCTGGGCGCACCTGCACCGGGACGACCCGGCCGCCCGGCACCTGGCCAACTCCTTCGAACAGGCCCTGGACGAACTCTGCTTCATGGCCGGGCCGGTGCTCGCGATGCTGCTCTGCACCACGGTCGCCCCGGAGGCCGGGCTGCTCACCGCCGGCGCCGTCGGCACCACTGGCGCCCTGCTGTTCGCGGCCCAGCGGGGCACCGAACCGCCGCTGCCGGTACCGGCCCCGACCGGTGAGCGGCACGGCTCCCCGCTGCGGGTACCCGGGTTGCGGGTGCTGGCGCTGACCTTCCTGGCCACCGGCATGGTCTTCGGCGCCACCGAGATCACCACCGTCGCCTACGCCGACGCGCTCGGACACAAGGCGGCGGCCGGCCCGCTGCTGGCCCTGGTCGCGGGCGGATCCTGCCTGGCGGGGCTGCTGTTCGGGCTGCTGACCCCGCGCCGGTCCCCCGGGGCGCGCTTCCTGCTCGGGGTCGCGGCGATGGCCTCGGTCCTGCTGCTGCCGCTCGCCGCCGGGCTCGGCGGGGCCGGGCTGGTGGCCCTCGGCGCGGCGCTCTTCGCGGCCGGCACGGCCACCGCGCCGACCATGGTGACCGGCATGACGCTGATCCAGGAGCTGCTGCCGCAGCGGCAGTTCAACGAGGGGATGGCGGTGGCGGTGTCCGGCATCGTGGTCGGCATCTCGGCCGGGGCGGCGCTCGCCGGGACGCTCGCCGAGCGGGCCGCGCCCGGCACCGGCTACGCCCTGCCCGCCGGGGCCGCCGCGCTCGCCCTGCTGATCGCGCTGGCCGGGCGGCGGCACCTGCGGGCGTCCGGCCCCGCGGAAAATGGGGCGCGGGTTGTCAGTGCCTCCGTCTAACTTCGAGTCATGGCGGAAATCACCTACGTCCGAGGCGATGCCACCGCGCCCCAGGGCAAGGGCGTGAAGGTGATCGCGCACGTCTGCAACGACCTCGGCGGCTGGGGCAAGGGCTTCGTGCTCGCGCTCTCCAGACGCTGGCCCGAACCCGAGGCGGCGTTCCGGCGCTGGTATCGGGAGCGAGCGAGGAACGACTTCGGTCTCGGCGCCCTGCAGTTGGTGCAGGTCGAGCCGTACGTCTGGGTGGCCAACCTGGTCGGCCAGCGCGGCATCCGGACGGGGCGCTCCACCGGGGTGCCCGTGCGGTACGAGGCCATCGACACCGGACTGGCGGCCCTGGGCGGGCGCGCGCTCGAACTCGGCGCCTCCGTCCACATGCCGCGGATCGGCTGCGGACTGGCGGGCGGGCGCTGGGAGAAGGTCGAGCCGCTGGTGGCGGCCCGGCTGTCGGCGCGCGGCGTACCGGTGACGGTCTACGACGTCGGCTGACCGCTCCCCTGACCGCTCCCCGGCCGGGCGCTCGCGGCCGGCCAGGCGTACACGTACTCGGGCAGCACCCAGCCGCCCGGGAACACCCCCTCCTGCTCCGCGATCCGCACGCCGCCCTCGCGCTCGTAGAAGGCGATCGCGCGGGTGTTGCCGCGCAGCACCTCCAGGTACAACTCGGCGGCGGGGAACCGCTCGGCGAGTTCGGCGCGGGCGGCGGCCAGCAGTTCCCGGCCGATGCCCCCGCCGGTGAGGCCCGGGCGGACGTGCAGGTTGTCCACCAGCACGCGTCCGTCGGCCTGCGGCACCAGATAGACGAACCCGGCCGGCTCACCGGCCCGTTCGGCGACCAACAGCACGGGCGTGTTCTCCGGCGGCCCGTAGTCCACCGCCAGGCGCAGCTCCCACAGTTCGCGCCGCTCGGCGGCCAGTCCGTCCCCGATCGCCTCGTCGGGGACGATCCCGCGATAGCTGGTGCGCCAGCTCTCGGCGTGCAGGTCCGCGACGTCCGCGGCGTCCTGCACCCCGCCGTACCGAATGGTGGTCCGTTCCGGACCGATCATGTGACGAGCCTCCCACGAAGATGGAGTTGAACATGTTCAACCGTACCGTCTACAGTTCTGGCAAGCTTTTGAACGTGTTCGAAATGATGGGGGACGGGTTCGTGGCACCGGATGCGGAGGGGACATCCGGTGCCACGAACACCGACAGCACCGACACCGGGTGGAACCTCGTCTCCGGTTAGGCTCGTGCCTGTGGACGACCTGGCAGCGACGAACCGAACGGACGGCGAGAAGGGTGCGGCCGACGCCTCGGCCGCACCCGGCGCGGACGCTGGGCCCATGCCCGGCGGCCGGGCCCAGCCCAAGACCGACAAGAGCGAGGCGACCCGGGCGCTGATCCTGGAGACGGCCATGCGGCTGTTCCAGGAACGGGGCTACGAGAAAACCACCATGCGAGCCATCGCCACCGAGGCGGGCGTCTCGGTGGGCAACGCCTACTACTACTTCTCCGCCAAGGAATTCCTGATCCAGGGGTTCTACGACCGGATGACCCACGACCACGCGGCCGAGGCCAGGCAACGCATGGCCCACACCCGGGACTTCGCCGAGCGCCTGGAGGTCGCGCTGACCTCCTGGCTCGACACGGCCGCGCCGTACCACGAGTTCGCCGCGCAGTTCTTCCGCACGGCGGCCGACCCGACCAGCTCGCTGAGCCCGTTCTCCAACGAGTCCCACCCGGCGCGGGCAACCGCCGTGGAGCTGTTCCGTGACGTGCTCCAGGGCTCGGACCTGGCGCCGAAGCTGGACACCGAACTGGTCGAGCTGCTGCCCGACGTGCTCTGGCTGCACCTCATGGTCGTGGTCCTCTACTGGGTCTTCGACCGGACCGAGGACACCGAGCGGACCAGGGAGTTCGTCCGCCGCTCCACCCCGATGGCGGCTCGGGTGATCAACCTCTCGCGCTACCGGGTGTTCCGGCCGATCGTCCGTGACGCCAAGGGCCTCATCCATGATTTCATCCTGCCCACCATCGGGAAGACCGTCGTCAAGTAGGCGCGGGGGCACCTGAGTTGCGAAGGCCGGAGGCCGGCCCGCGGTGTGCGGGCCGGCCTCCGGCGCCGCTCCTGGCACTGGCGCTCCTGGCGCTGGCATTTCTGGCACCGGCGTTCCTGGCACTGCCGTTCCTGGCGCCGGCGTTCCGGCCGCTCAGAAGTCGGTCGGCGTCCAGGCCCGCAGCGGCGTGCGCAGCAGCAGGTCGGCGGCGGCCGCCGCACCCGGGCACAGCTCGGTCACCAGACCGGCCGCGGCCAGCCGCGGGACCGTCTCGGCGCCCAGCTGGAGCGAGCCCAACTCCGAAGCGTCCAGGGCGAGATCGGCGTCGTCGGTGGTTCGGACGCAGCGGCCGGTGCCGTTCTCGGCGACCTCGATCGCGAAGCGGCCGGAGGCGTAGCCGAGCTTGTCCTCGACCTCCAGCACCACCCGGCCGGGCGCACCGTACGAGCGGGCGCCGAAGGCGGCCTCGACGTCCAGCAGTCGCAGCCACATCGCGTCGCAGTTGCCCTTGCGCGGGGTGGCCGCGCGCGGGTCCTGGAGCAGCAGCGGCAGCGGGTCGTCCGGGGCGAGACCCTCCACCACGACCCTGCGCACCCAGTCGACGCTCAGCACCAGGCGCCACAGCTCGACGGCGGTGGGCAGGTCGAGGGCGATGAACTCGTCCACGGTGAGCGTGGCGTCGGGGTTGGCGCCGTCCCACTTGTTCTCGACCCGGTAGACGACCATCCCGGTGACCGCGCCGTCGGCGTCCCGGTGGACGGCGGTGAACGGCTCCTTGAAGCTGTCGCCCGGCACCTGGATCCGGTTGGTGCGGCGCTCCCACCAGACCTCGTTGCGGGTGATCGCGCCCGGCTGGGTGAGCCGCCAGCGGTCGTACAGCTCGGCTCCGAGTTCGGCGTGCTGGGCCAGGGTCACGAAGTCGGTCCGGCCGCCGGGCACGCCCGGCAGGCCCTCGCGCAGACCCCGGGTGCGGCTCAGGTCGATGTCCCAGCCGCCGGCGCGGGTGGCCGGGCCGAAGCCGAACCGGCCGTAGATGTTGTACTCGGCGGCCATCAGGACGGCGACGGCGCAGCCGCGCTCGGCGGCCGCGGCGAGGTCGCGTCGCATCATCGCGCTGAGCAGGCCCCGGCGGCGGTGGGTGGCGCTGACCGTGACGTTGGTGATCGCGTCGGCCCGGACCACGGCTCCGCCGGGCACGGTGAGTTCGACGTCGAAGCTGCGGAAGGTGGCGATCTGCCGGTCCCCGTCGAAGCCGGCCACCATCCGGCCCGGCTGCCACTGCCGGCGGCGCAGGTCCAGCGCGACGCCCGCGAACGGGCGCAGGAAGCCGAAGTTCAGCGCCCGGTTCCACTCCTCCACTTCGTCCACGGATACGGCCCGGATCTGGATCCCGTCGACGGTCTCGGAGGCCGTGTGATCAGTGTCGTTGTGCATCCGGCCACGGTACGGGCGGCGTCCGGGGAGGAGCATCCCAATTAATCCGTGTCCGACCCCCGGCGGTGCTCGCCCGGCGTCACCACCCAGTGGTTGGTGCGCAGGACGCGGTCCCCGAAGCCGAGGTCCCGCTCGCCGAGCAGCCGGAAGCCGAGCGCGCGGCAGATCCCGTTGGACGGTCCGTTGGTGGTCCCCGGGTTGGCGTGCACCTCGCCCCAGCGGCCGTCCGCCGCCGCGGCGTCCAGCACCCGGCGGACCGCCGCCTTGGCCAGGCCGCGGCCCTGGAACCCGGGCAGCACCATCCAGCCGATCTCGGAGACGGTCACGCCGTCCTCCTCGTCCTGCCAGAGCGTCACCACGCCCGCCGCCTCGCCGCCGTCGGCCCCGTCGGTGTCGGCCGTGGCGCCGTCGGCCCCGTCAGTGTCGGCCGTGGCGGCATCAATCCCGGCGGCGTCCGGCACGATCACCTTGATCCAGGCGCTGTCCTCCGCCACCAGCCGGAGGTCCTTGCGCAGCCGCGCCTCCACCTGCTCCCTGGGCAGCGGGCCACCCAGTTCGGCCATCATCGCCTCGTCGCAGCGCATCCGGACGTACGCCTCGACGTCACCCGCTGCCACGTTCCTCAGCCGCACGGTGCCTCCTCACGAGTGGTCGGAGCGGCCACGCTAACGGAGGCCACCGACACCGGCGGCCGGGACGGCGGGTGGCGGCAGACCGGGACGGCGGGATGGCGGCGGGCCGGTGTTCACTGGTCGGTGGACCGTTCCCGCCCGGTGAGGAGGCCGAGGGCCGTGACCAGGTACGTGATCACCCCTGAGGTGGCCCTGCGACTGGTCGAGCACGGCGCGCCGCGTACCTGGCGCTGACCCGACTGCAGGCCGACGCCCTGGTCACCCTGGACCCGGCGCCGGCGGCGGCCGCGGCGGGCGTGGTCCCGCTCGCCCCGTTCGAGGAGCTCACCGGGGCTCAGGACAAGGCCTACGGTCGGGCGTAGTAGTCCGGGGTGCCCATGATCCAGAGGCTGGCCTGCTTGACCGGCATGCCGACCCGCGGGGCCTCGATCATCTGGTCGTCGCCGATGTAGAGGCCGACGTGGTGGATGTCGGCGGAACGGCCGGTGTCGGTCCAGAAGACCAGGTCGCCGGGGCGCAGCTGGCGGTAGCTGACCGGGGTGGACTGGGCGTACTGGTCGGCGGCGAAGTGGTTGAGCTGCTTGCCGCCCTCGCGCCAGGCCATCATGGTCAGCCCGGAGCAGTCGTAGCCCTCCGGCCCCTCGCCGCCCCAGATATAGGGCAGGCCGATCTTGGACCGGGCGAAGGCGATCGCGGCGGCCGCGCCCTCGGCCGACCAGGGGCGGGAGTCGGGCGGCGGCGCCTGGGTCCTGGCGGCCTCGGCCGCGGCGGCTTCGGCCTCGCGGGCGGCCTGGTCGGCGGCGGCCCGGGCGGCCGCCTCGGCCTCGCGGGCGGCGATCGCCTCCAGGGCCTCGTGCCGCTTGCGCTCCAGCTCGACGGTGGTGTTGCGGGCGGCGGCGAGTTCGGCGAGCAGCTGCTCCCGGTGCCGGCCGGCCGCGGCGGCCTCGGTCCGCTGGGCGGCGAGCCGCTGTTCGGCCCTGGTCCTGGCCGCGCCGACCTCGGTCGCGGCCTTCTCGGCGGCCGCGGTGGCGGTGCGGGCGGCGGCGGAGGCGGCACGGGCGGCGGCGGCCGTGGAGGTGGCAGCGTCCAAGATCTGCCGGGTGCGTTCGCTGACCACGCCGACCACGGCGGCGCGGGCGCCCGCCTCGTGCGGGCCGTGGGCGCCGAGCAGGGCGTTGAGGGCGGAGAGTTCGGCGCCCGCGCCCTGCCGGTACGTTTCGGCGGCGAGCCGGGCGGCGTCCTCGGCGGCTTCGGAGCGTTGGGCCTCGGCGGCGGCCGCGCGCCGGTTGGCGGCGGCCTCCTCGGCGCGGGCCCGGGTGAGGGCCAGCTGGGCGCCGTTGTAGGCCTCGACGGCCTGTTCGGCGCCGCGGGCGGCCCGGTCGAGTTCGGTGCGGGCGGCGGTGAGCGCGGTCTCCAGCGCGGCGGCGGAGGCGGCCTTGCCGTCGGCCTCGGCGCGGGAGCGGTCGATCTCCTCGGTGGAGGGGTACGGGTCCTGACCGGCCGGGGGCGCGCCGGCCGCCGGTTCGGCCTGCACCGGGGCGGGCTGCCCCGGTTCCGGCTGCACCGGGGCGGCCTGGGCGCCGGGGAGCAGCCCGAGCAGGGCGGTGAGGGACAACAGGAGGGTCGGCAGGATCCTGCGCGCCACGAGACATCCCTTCTCACGGGTCCGGAGGGGACGACGGCGGAGGCCGGGCGGCACGCGGCCTCCGGGGCTGCGGTCGGGGCGGCAGGGGATCCGACGAATCATCCCATCACATGACAGAACGGTCACTCGCCGATCATGTTCTCAACTCCGAGGGTTTTCACACCTCGAACGCGCTCCGCCGGCCGGGTGACCATCCGATGATCCGACCGGGCGTCACCGCCACCCAGGCGCACAAGGTATACGAACTAGCGGTGGATCCGGCGGGTCTTCGTCCGTAGGCGGGGGTGTCGGCCGGGGCGGCGTTCCAGACCGGTCGGGCCGACCGCGTACGTCCGGCTGCGCCCGGCGCGGACCGTACGGCGGCGCTGCCGGGCCCCGGCCGAGTGGGCCGGCACGCCCCCGGAGGGCCCCTCGGACGGTTGCGGGTGCGCCGCCGGCGCCTTCGACGGCGCCCCGGCGACCGCGGCCGAGCGGCGGTCGGCCAGCCGCGCCTGGCGGCGGGCCAGGGCCCGGGCGGCGTGCGCGTCGAGGTGGGCGGAGGCCCTGGCGGCCATCCGCTCGGCGACCCGGTGGGCGGCCGGGTGGTTGGCGGGCACCTTGTCCGGCGCGCCGGCGATCAGGTCGAAGAGCCAGGTGCGGGCCCGGTCCGCACGCCCGTGCAGCAGGCGTTCGCGCCGCAGCGCCCGCGCCCGGCGGCGGGGGCGCGTGGTGTACCGCCAGCGGGCCCACGGGCTGCTCGGGCGGGCCAGCCGGATCGCGCCGATCCAGGACAGGCCGGGGACCATGATCCCGAGCAGACCCGTCCACACCTTGCCCTTGAGCAGGGTGATCACCGAGGCCAGCGCGTTCACCGAGATGACGGTGATCAGGCCCCACCGGGTGTCCTCGCCGGGCACCACGCCGAGCGGCACGTACCCGATCAGCAGCAGGGCGGTGAACAGGATGCCGAAGATCACCGCGTCCACCGACTTGCGGCCCTGCTCGCTCCAGTACACGTCGTCCAGGTGCAGGATCAGCGCGAACTCGTCCAGCACCAGGCCGCAGCCGATGCCGAAGGCCAGCCCGAACCAGTCGATCCACGGGGTGTCGCCGTAGGTGGCGAACACCCCGATGCCGCCGACCAGCAGAAAGCCCAGGCCGAACACCATGTGGTGGATGTGCAGGCCGCCGGGCGTGACGTTGCCGGGCCACCAGCGCACCTTGGCGCGGATCATCCGCACGCTGAACCGGATGAAGACGAAGGAGGTGATGAAGCCGACCAGCAGCAGGAACAGCGGTTGCTTGTGCGTGTTGACGATGTGCTCGCGGTAGCTGTCCAGCATGGTCGTCATGGGTCTTACCTTCGTTCCTGGTCCTGCGTCCTGCCTGCCGTGACATGGCCCGGGGCCCAACAGCCGCCCAACACGGATCCCGCTCGGAATCCGCCACCGGGCTCAACGCGCGGTCAGAACCCCCGGGTGCGCTTGGCCGCCCGGCGCGGCATCGCCGGGTAGAGCGAGGGCAGCTCGGCGCCCACCGGCAGTTTCAGGAACAGCCGGGCGATCTCCCCGCCGAGGTTCACCCCGATGGCCAGCGCCATCGCGATCGCGGCCGCCCGGAACACCGACACCAGGCCGGTGCTGGAGTGCCCCTGGGCGAAGGCCAGCATCCCGAGGTAGAGCGCCGAACCGGGCATCAGCGGGCCGATCGCGGCGGTGACGTACGGCAGCGCCGAGCCGTTCCGGGCCCGCGCCATCAGCTGGCCGAACAGGCCGACCAGGCCGGCCGCCACCCCGGTGGCCGCGATCGGGTTGACGTGCGCGTTGTACACCAGCGCGCCGTAGCTGGCCCAGCCGATGCCGCTGTTGAGGGTGACCAGGGCGAGGGTGCGGCGGTCGGTCTGCAGCAGGGTGGCGAAGGCCAGGGTCAGCACCATCGCGGCGACCATCTGGACCGGCGGGTAGCTGATGCCGACCAGGCTCTCGTCCGGCTTGAGCTTGGCCTCGAAGCCGACACCCAGGTAGAGGATCATGATCACGCCGATCACGATGCCCGCGACCAGGTAGATCACTTCCAGCAGCCGGGCCGCGGCGGTGATGTAGAAGCCGGTCAGGCCGTCCTGGACGGCGGCGACCAGGGCGCGCCCGGGCAGCAGGGCGAACAGGCCACCGGTGATCACCACCGAGCCGCGCAGGCCCCAGTCGTTGAAGGACAGGATGATCCCGGACGCGGCGGCCGGCATCGCGGCCGCCACGAACTGGTAGAACTCCGGCAGCCTGCGCCTGGCCAGCGCCGAGGCCAGCCGGTCGCCGAGCACGGCCGCGACGAAGGCGCTGCCGAAGACCAGCCAGGCCTTGTCGTCGAGCCGTCCGCCGACCAGGAAGGTCGCCGCACCGGCCAGCAGACCGGTGGTCAGGGCGAGGAACCAGGCCGGGTACGGGTGCCGGTTGCGGCGGATCGCGGCGAGCCGGCGGTAGGCGTCGTTGACCGTCACCTGCTCCGCGGTGATGTCCGCCACCAGCTGGTAGACCGCGTTCAGCCGGGTGTAGTCGGAGGTGCGGCGGCGCACCACCCGGTCGGCGGTGACCGGCGGCTCGACCAGCGAGGGCTGGTGTGAGATGCCGATCAGGGTGAAGGTGACCTGCGGCTCGCAGCGGTCCAGCCGGTAGGCGTGCGCGATGCCGAGCATGGCCGCCTCGACGTCCTCGGCGGCCTCGCCGCTGGCCAGCAGCAGCTCGCCGATGCGCAGCGTCAGGTCGAGGATGCGGGGGACGTTGCGGGCGACGGCCGCCGAGGGGTGCATCTCGCGGGCGGTGCGCTCGAAGGCGGGGCGCTCGGACATCGGGGTGCGCAGCAGGGTGCGCATCCGGTCCGGCCAGGGCGCCTCGCCGGGGGCGCCGGCGGTCAGCTCGGGGATCGGGATGCCGGTGGGCGGGGTGTAGCCGGCGGCGCGCCACTCCTCGGGGGTGAGGGTGTCCTCGGCGACCGAGCGGCGGCGCGGCGGGCGGGCGGGCGCGGGGCGCTCGGGGTGCTCACGGCGCTCGCCGCGCTCAGGGTGCTCGCCGCGCTCGAGGGCCGGGTGCCCGGTCGGCGGCTCCCCGGGGACAGCGTCCCGGGGGCGCAGGTCGATGGTCAGCTCGGGGTGCGGCTCCGGCGGCGCCCCGGCCCCGGCGCCGGGCTCGGGCGCGGGCTCGGGGGTCAGCAGGCCCTTGGTCTCCGTCACGGGCGGGACCAGCGGCACCACGGTGGTGGGCTCGACGACCGGGGCCGGGTAGCCGAGCAGGCCCTCGGTGGGCGGCGCGTCGGCGGGGTGCACCGGCTTCGGCGGTGTCTGCCGTACCTGGCGGACCGCCCGGCCTCCCCTCGCCCGCTTGCCCGAACCCGGTCGGCCCCGCTTAGGCACTTCCGCTCCTCGCCACCCCTGGTGGCCGTCCGGCCACCGTTCGATCTCCGGATACACCTTGCCTGATCGAACAGCCGGACGCACATGTACGCGACGTCCGGCGGCGGCGCTCCCGGGCGCCTACCCGGCGCGCCGGCCCGCGGTGTCGCGTGCTCCGGAACGGCGGGCCCGGAGCAGTTCGACCGCCACCGGGACCACGGAGAGCAGCACGATCCCGACCAGGATGGCCTCGATGTTGTCCCGGACGAAGGGGATCCGGCCCAGGAAGTAGCCGAGCACGGTGACCCCGGCGCCCCACAGCACCCCGCCGACCACGTTGAACAGCACGAAGCCGCGGTAGTTCATCCTGCTCACCCCGGCGACGATCGGGGTGAAGGTGCGCACGATCGGCACGAAGCGGGCCAGCACGATCGCCTTGGGGCCGTGCCGGTCGAAGAAGGCGGCGGCCTTCTCGACGTTCTCCTGCTTGAACACCCTGGAGTCGGGGCGGCGGAACAGGCCCGGCCCGACCTTCCGGCCGAACAGGTAGCCGACCTGGTCCCCGGCGATCGCGGCCAGCACGATCAGCGCGCAGACCAGCCAGAGCGGCTGGTGCAGGTAGGTCCCGCCGGCCACCAGCAGGCCGGTGGTGAACAGCAGCGAGTCGCCCGGGAGGAAGAAGCCGATCAGCAGGCCGGACTCGGCGAAGACGATGGCCAGGATCCCGATCAGGCCGAAGGTGGAGATCAGGGTGGTCGGATCGAGCCAGGACGGGCCGAGGGCGATGCTGGTCACGGTGCGGGCGCTCCTGGAGGGGTCGAGTCTTGGCAATGCAAAGGTAAAGCAATGACAAAGACTCGCCAGGGGTGACGATGGTTCCCCGCCCGGCCCGGCGGTGCGGACCGGGCGCTGGGTAGGGGACCGGGCGGGGAGCCGGGCGGCTCAGAGGTCGTAGCGCTCGACGATCCCGGTGTGCCGGCCGAGGTCCGCCCCGGCCGCGTCGGCCAGGTCGAGCCAGGCCAGCGGGTGCGCCCAGTCGGCGGTGAGCCGGTGCAGCAGCGCGTCGGCCGCCTCCGCCGAGGCGGTCGGCGGGACGCCGAGCGCGGCGTAGATGCCGGGCAGCGAGCCGTCGTCCTCCGCCGGGTCGGTGATCCGGTACTGCTCCCCGCTGTACGCCCAGACCGCGTAGCCGGCCGCCCGCAGGTCGTCCCGGAAGCCGGACCAGGCCTCGTCGCCGGGCCAGGCGCCGTCGATCCAGTACGTGGTGAAGCCCGCCGGGTCGAGCAGGGTCAGCAGGGCGAAGACGGGACGCCAGCTCGCCCGCTCCTGCTCCGGGGCGTCCTCGGCCGGCGGGGCCTCCAGCAGGGCCGGGGCGAAGACCACCACGTCGCCGTGGTTGAGCGTCAGGTCGTCGCCGAGCACCGGCAGGATCCGGGCGGTGGCCGGGCCGGTGCGGACGGCGGGCAGGTCGGCGGTCGAACCGTTGGTGCGGGTGGCGCGGACGGTGACCAGCTGCCACTCCTCGTCCACCGGGCCCTCGGGCTCGTCGAACTCGATGCCGATCCGGGCGCCGGTGGAGCGGACCACGGCCCAGTCCCGGTTGGCGGTGGCCGCGGTGATCAGGTGCCAGAGGTCGGACTCCTGGACCGTCCGGTGGAGCTGCTCCTCCCCCGCCTCCTCGGCGGGCAGGGCGTGCTCCAGCAGCTCCTGGTAGAGACGCTGGGCGGTGGCGTGGTCGCCCAGTTCGGTGGCGGCGGCCGCGGCCAGCCGGCGGGTGTTGATCCGGTTCGCCTCCAGCGCCAGGATCGCCCCGCACTGCTCCAGCACCTCGGCCCAGCGGCCCTCGGCGGCGGCCCAGCGGGCGCGGATCCAGTGCGCGTCGGCCGGGGCGGTCGCGGCCAGCCGGTCGGCGAGCCGGCGGATCCCCTCGGCGTCCCCGGACTCGATCAGCAACTGGCCGAGCGTGCCGACCAGTTGCTCGCTGCCCGGGTCGGCGTCCAGTCGCCGCCACAGCAGGTCGGCGGCGGCCCGGGCGTGGCCCAGCCCGCCGAGCACGGTGGCCAGCGGCACGGCCAGCCCGGTGGCGCCGGCGGGCTCGCCCCGGTACCGCTCCAGGGCGACGGCGAGCAGGTCCGCGCCGGGCTCGACCGGCATCTCGGCCTCGGCCAGGTACGCCGCCAGCTCGCCGGGCGGGACGGGCAGCTCGGGCACCGGCAGCGCCTCGGCAGCCGTACGCAGGGCTGCGACCTCCCCGGCCACGCCCTCGGTGCGGCGCAGCTGGGCCAGCTTGCGCTCCCCGGTGGCCGCGAGGGTGAGCGCCACCGTACGGGCGCCGCGGGCGAGGGCCAGCCGGCCCGCGGCCAGCAGCAGGTCCACGCAGGGGCGGTGCGAACCGGTGGCGTCCAGGTAGCCGACCCAGCCGGCCAGCACGGCGCCCAGTTCGGCGTCGTTCTCCCAGGCCCCGGCCGCGACCAGCAGCTCGACCGTCCGGGTCCAGGTCTCGCGCAGGTCGGCGTGCCGCTCGGCCTCGGCCCGGGCGGGCAGCAGGGCGAGCGCCTCCGGCGTGCGCCCGAGCGAGGCGAGCGCGCGGGCCCGCAGCAGGGCGCCCCAGCGCCGGTCGCTCTCGTCGAGCTCCTCGCCCCGGGCCCTGGCGGTCCGGTCGGTGGTGTCCAGCAGGGCGAGCACCTCCTCGTGCCGGCCCAGCAGGTGCAGGGTGCCGGCCCGGGCGCGGTGGAAGCGCAGCGAGACCTGCTGGCCGGCCGCCTGCATCCGGGCGGCGGCGGTGTCCAGGTGGGCGAGCGCGTCGGCGGCCCGACCGTCGTCCTCCAGGGCGTCGGAGTACTCGCGGGAGAGGCAGTCGAAGCAGGCCCGGCCGGGCTCGATCCGGTCCAGCGTCTCGCCGACCACCTCCAGGCGCTCGGTCACGTACCCGGGGCCGTCGACCCGGGCGTGGCAGATCGCGAAGTCCTGTACCACGCAGACGGACTGCGGGCAGCCGGCCGTCTCCTCCCGGTGGGCGAACTCCAGCAGGTCGACCGCCTCGGGCATCACCGACTCGCCCTGCTGGCGCTTGTTCAGCAGGTTCTGCATCCGCCAGTGCCGCAGGTAGACCTCGACCCAGGGCAGGCCGAGGGCCCGCGCGGCGGCGACCGCCTCCGGGAAGACCGCGTCGAGCTGCTCGTTGCGGCCCTCGGTGGCGTGTTCGGGCAGCTCGTACATCGCGTCGGCGAGCCGCGCGTGGCCGGCTTCGCGCAGCTGCTGGTGGGTGTCGCGCACCCAGGCCCAGATGTCGGTGGTCATGGCTGGTCCCCCTGTGTCGTGCTGGTGTGTGGTCTGGCGCGGGCCGCTGACGGTCCGGCCGGCCGAAGGCCCGTCGGTGTGCCCGCTGGAGCCTCTGCCGGGCCGCCGTCCGTCACGCCTCGTCCCGGAGCGCGCCGGGGCTGTCCGGGACGTCCGGCAGGCCGGCCGGGACGGCGGCGGTGAGGGCGGAGACAGCGGTGCCGATGCCGGCCAGCGCGGCGCCGAGGTCCCCCTCGGCGGGGCCGGTGGAGGCCGCCGCCATGATCACCTTGAGCGAGCGGAGCAGCCCGGCCGCGGTGGCGCTGCCGGTGTGCCCGGTGCGGTAGGCGGCGAGCAGGTCCCGTACGGCCGGGCAGTCCAGGTTGAGGTAGAGCCGGGCCTTGACCGCGCCGTCGGTGCGGGCGGTGAACGCCCGGGCCAGCCGCAGCGCGGCGGACGGGATCCGGGCGTCGGCCTGGTCGTCCTCGATCCGAGCCTTCAACTCGGCCTCCCGGTCGGGCACCAGGACCAGCGGCAGGCCGGGCGGGTCGAAGCGGGCCGGGACGAGCTGCTCGCCCTGGTCGGCGAGGGCGCCGGACAGCCAGGCCGCCTCCTCGGGCGGCAGCGGGCGCTCAGGGTCCCGGAACAGCTCCCGGTTGCCCTGCTCGCTGCCCAGCTCGACCAGCCGGCAGCCGCGCAACTGGGCGTAGCGGCGCAGGAACGGCAGTACGGCGTAGCGGTCGCCGCGGGCGATCGGGACGCGCATCGCCCGGTACAGCATCTCCTCGAAGCCGCCGCCGCTGCCGAGCGCGACGTGCACCGCGCCCCCGCCGGCCGCCCGCAGGCCGCCCGCGGTGAGGTCGCCCTGCGAGGTGGGCACCGGGACGTCGTCGGCGAGCAGGGTGAACAGCCGGTCGTCGCAGAGCGCGGCGCCGAGCAGCTCCTGGCCGTGCCGGGTGAGGATCCGGCGCCAGACGGCGGGCCGCAGCCGGGCCGTCTCGTACAAGCCGTCCACGACGGCGTCGGCGAGGGCCCGTTGCAGCGCGCGGTAGTGCTCGTCGCGCTGGAGGTCCTCGCGGCTGGCGGTGGGGGTGAGCCGGCTGGACTCGATCACGCCGCCGATGAAGCCGGCCCAGCTGGGCAGCAGGTCGCGGGCGTCCTCGGCGAGCAGCATGCCGCGCAGGTAGACGGCGAGGTCGCGGTTGTCGCTGCTGCCGTAGGAGCCGCCGTCCTGGACCCAGAGCAGGCCGACCGCGTCGGTGGCGCCGTCGGCCGGAGCCTCGGCCGTACCGTCGGCCGTACCGTCGGCCGCGGCGTCCCCCGGGACGGGCAGCACCGGGAAGGCGGTGAGCGGCTCGAAGCGGCGGCCGAAGGCGGTGGCGAAGCGCATCCGGGCGGCGTACTGGTCGCCTTCGACACGCCGGCGCCAGGGCACCTGGACGGCGTTGACGGGCCGTTCGTCGTCGCCGACGTAGACCGGTACGGGCAGCAGGACGCAGTAGCGGCCGAGGACTTCGCGCAGGGCGTGCTCGTCGGCGAGGTGGGCGTGCTCGGCCTTGAGCGCCAGCTCGACGACGGTGCCGGGCTCCGGGCGGGCGGGGACCGGGTCGACCCGGTACTGCTCGCCGCCGCGGCTGCGGTAGCGGTGGCCGAGCCCCGGTTCGCGGTGCGAGGTGGTGGTGACGGTCACCTCGTCGGCGACCGAGAAGGCGGAGAGGAAGCCCAGGCCGAAGGCGCCGATCAGCTCCTGGTTCCCGGTCAGTTCGCGCAGCATCCGGGTGTAGCCGGTGCCGACGGTGGCGAGGTAGGCGTGGATCTCCGGTTCGGTGAGGCCGGCCCCGGTGTCCTCGATGGCGACGGTCCGCCGCGCGGCGTCGGCGCGCACCCGGATCCGCGGCCGGTGCTCGCCGTCCGGGTCCTCCAGGAGCCGGCGGGTGTGCGAGTCGTGGGCGTTCTGGACGAGTTCGCGCAGGGCGACCAGGGGCGTGGAGTAGAGGTGGGTGGCGAGGACGTTCACCAGGCCGCCGAGGTCGACCTCGGTGGTGCGCACGTCGTCGGTCGGGGTGGGCTCGGCGGGGGTGGGCTCGGTCGGGGCACCTTCAGACATGGGTCCTCAGTGTGCCAGTGCGACAATCCGTCGACCATTTCTTTCTATGCATCAGACGGAATGACGGATTCTGGTCAATGCGGAATTGACCGCTCCCCCACCATCGAGGGAAATGCCACCCGTTTGGTGGAGTTCGTCCACGTCACTGGTGAATGCTGAGCGTGCGACGTCAGGCAACGGCGCTACGGAGCGGCCACTCCGGATCGCGCCACATTCGCACCTCCAGCTCAGGGAGACCAGCGTGTCCCGTATTCGCGCAGCCGCCGCCGTCACCGCCCTCGGGGCCTTCCTCCTCGTCGGCGTCGGCGCCGCCACCGCGCACGCCGACAACGGCGCCGGCGCGACCGACCACTCCAACGGCAGCGTCGTGAGCAACGTCGGCTCCGGCAACGTCATCGGCACCGTCAACGGCAACGTGGTCAACACCCAGCAGACCGCCACCGGGTCGGGGGCGAGCAACCAGAACAACGGCCTCGCCGTGGCGGGCAACGGCGGGAACGTCGGCGCCCTCCAGGGCAACGGCAACTTCGACGCCCGGGTCTACTACCCGCACGTCCTCTACTAGCCGGGCCGACCGGGTCCGCGTCCGGTCGCACCGCACGGGGCCGGGTGCCCGCCGCCGTTCCGACGGTGGCGGGCGCCCGGCCCGCCCCGTCTCCTGGGTGCTCCCGGGCTAGGCGTCCACGCCCAGCACCGCCCGGCCGATCCGCCGCAGGCAGTCGCCGAGGTCGGGCCGGGCACTGTACGGACGGTTCCGCACCCCGTCGTTGACCAGCGAGAACAGCGCGTGCACCCGGATCCGGGCGGTCACCGCGTCGTACTCCGGGCGCACCTGCCGGAGCAGCCCCACCCAGGTGCGCAGGAAGTCCCGCCGGAAGTCCACCGCGGCCCGGCGGTCCGGCGGGGCCAGCCGCTCGGTCTCGCTCAGCATCGCCCCCAGGTAGTCGCCGTTGCGCAGCGCGAAGTCGACGTACGCGCCCAGCCCGGCCGCCAGCGCCTCCGCCGGCCCGGCGGCCGTCGAGATCGCGCCGTCCACCTCGTGCCAGAGCCGCTCCCGGCTGCGCACCAGGGAGGCGGCGAGCAGCTGGGCCTTGCTGTCGAAGTGCCGGTACACGCTCGGGCCGGAGATGCCGACGGCGGCGCCGAGTTGATCGGTGCTGACGTTGTCGAAGCCGCGCTGGTGGAACAGCCGGACGGCGGCCGCGAGCAGCTCCTCCCGACGGGCCTGCGGCCTCGGCCGGGGCGCCTCGCCGGTGGGCAGCGAGGGGCCGGGGGCGGTGTCGTCCAGGGGGACCGCGAGCACGGCCGCGACCAGTTCGCGCAGCAGCGCCTCGGCCCGGCGGGGCTGCGGGGCGACCGACTGGTAGGACAGCCCGGCGCAGCCGGAGAGCGCCGACCAGCAGAGCAACTCGGCGTCCGGGGCGGAGAGTTCCGGCCGCTCGGCGCGCAGCACGGCGGCCATCAGGGCGACGTCCGCGCGGAGTTCGCGGCGCAGTGCGGCCCGGCGGGCCGGCGGCAGCAGTCGGGCGTCGCGCTGCACCAGGGTGCCGAGCGGGCGGTGGGCGACCGCCACCGCGGCCAGCGCGGCGCCGAGTTCGGTGGTGCTGCCGGCCGCGCGCAGGCCCTCGGCGAGCGCGTCCAGGCCCAACCGGACGGCGCGGTCCAGCAGTTCGGGCTTGCCGCGGAAGTGCCGGTAGAGGGCGGGCGCGGTGATGCCCACCCCGGCCGCGACCTCGGTCATCGAGACCTGGTGGTAGCCGCTGCGGTGGAAGCGGTCGGCGGCCACGGCGAGGATCTGGGCGCGCCGCCCGGGCGGCCTTCGGACCACCATCGCGCACCTCCCCGCATCCGTCCCGAGCTCCGCCCGAAGGCTAGCAAGGATTCACTTGGCCGCCGCGTCGAGCAGCGTTCCCGGGCCCGATCCCCGGGCCCGATTCCCGAGCGCCGACGCTGGACAGTCGAGGCTACCCGGGATTAACTTGTCGGGCCACCACCTGGCACGTTCCGCCTCCGCCGGCCCTCCGGCCGGCACCGTCGAAGGGAGCGCCGCCGTGCGCCGCACCGTGTTCAACGAGGACCACGAGGCCTTCCGGGAGACCATCCGGGACTTCATCGCCAACGAGGTCGTCCCGGTCTACGAGAGCTGGGAGGCCGCCGGCCACCCGCCCCGCGACTTCTACCGCCAGCTCGGCGCACTCGGCGTCTACGGCATCGAGGTGCCGGAGGAGTACGGCGGCGCCGGCGAGAGCGGGTTCAAGTACCAGGCGGTGATCGCCGAGGAGACCGCCCGCGCGGGGGTGAGCTTCGGCTCCTCCGGCGTGCACACCGGGCTGGTGCTGCCGTACCTGCTGGAGTACGCCAACGAGGAGCAGAAGCGGCGCTGGCTGCCCGGCTTCGTCTCCGGCGACATCATGACCGCGATCGCGATGACCGAGCCGGGGGCCGGCTCCGACCTCGCGGGCATCACCACCACCGCCCGGCTCTCCGAGGACGGCACCCACTACGTCCTGAACGGTGCCAAGACCTTCATCACCGGCGGCGTGCTGGCCGACCTGGTCCTGGTGGTCGCCCGCACCGCCCCGTACGACCCGGAGAACCGCCGGGCCGGGCTCTCCATCCTCTGCGTGGACACCACCTCGCCGGGCTACTCGGTCGGGCGCAAGCTGCAGAAGATCGGCCTGCGCACCTCGGACACCGCCGAGTTGGCGTTCGTCGACGTCAAGGTGCCGGTGGAGGACCTGCTCGGCGAGGAGGGCCAGGCCTTCTCGTACCTGACCCACAACCTGGTGCAGGAGCGGCTGGCGATCGCGGTCGGCGCGTACGCGGCGGCCGCGGCGGCGGTGCGGTTCGCGCTGCAGTACGTCAAGGACCGCAAGGTGTTCGGCAAGGCGGTGGCCGAGTTCCAGAACACCAAGTTCACCCTGGCCGACTGCCAGGCCCAGGTGCTGGCGCAGCAGTCGATGGTGGACCGGGCGCTGGAGCTCTACCAGGACGGCGAGTTGAGCGTCGCGGACGCGGCCGCCGCGAAGCTGTTCTGCACCGAGTCGGCCTCCACCGTGATCGACAAGTGCCTCCAGCTGCACGGCGGTTACGGCTACATCCTGGAGTACCCGATCGCCCGGCTCTACACCGACAACCGGGTGTTCCGGATCTACGGCGGGACCAGCGAGGTCATGCGCAGCATCATCGCCAAGTCCCTGGGGCTGTAGCGGCGCCCCGGGACCCCGGAACCGCGGCGGGCCGCACCCCCATGGCGGCCCGCCGCACCCGTTCGGGCGTACGGGCGCTGCGGGCGTGAGGCGGTCGTACGGGCGCGCGGTCGGACGGGCGCTGCGGTCGGACGGGCGCGCGGGTGCTCAGTTGTACAGGCGCGCGCGGGTGCTCAGTTGGGCGAGCCGTGTTCCGCGCGCCAGGCCTCCCAGCCGGCCGAGGAGGCCACCTTCGCCTCGTGCAGGGCCCGTTGGGCGAGCGCGCCCGGCGGGGTCTCCAAGCTGCGCACCCAGTCGCGGCCCGCGGTGAACAGCGCCGCGCACACCAGCGCCGCCCCGGCCGCGCCGAGCACCGAGCCGATGCCGGTCAGCACCACACCGCCGGCCAGCAGCGAGCGGTTGACCTGGAGTCCGTTCAAGATCTTCTGGTTGGTCGCCATGCCTCCACGATGCGGGCAGTCGGCGGGGCCTGCACCTCGGGCGGCCCGCTCCGGGCCCCTCCCGGGTGCGCACGGCCACTCCGTCCGCCAGCCTGGGCACACGACCCGGGCCCCGGCACAGGAGGAGGCGGCGCGATGCCCGATCTCGAACGGCTCGCCGTGGAGCACGCCGCCCGGGCGGCGGAAGGCCCGCACGGGCGCAGCGCCCATCTGGTGCTGCACGACGGGGTGCTGCGGCAGACCGTGATCGCCCTGACCGCCGGCACCGCGCTGGACGAGCACACCCCGCCCACCGCGGGGAGCGTCCAGGTGCTGCGCGGCCGGGTCTCGTTGACCATCGCCGGGCGGCGGGTGGAGCTGGCCGCGGGCGAGCTGGAGCCCGTGCCGCAGGAGCGGCACGGGCTGTTGGCCCACGTCGACTCGGTGGTGCTGCTGACCGCCGTCACCGCGTAGCGCCCGTCACGGCGTTGCGCCGGCCCGCAGCACGCTGTCGCTGACCAGCCGGAGCCCGCGCAGGAACTCCTGGCCGGTCGGCGCCTGGTCGGGCGCGGCGAGCCACTGGGCGACGTAGCCGGCCAGCAGGATCTGGTAGAAGGTGCCGCGGGCGAGCTCCTCCTCGTTGTCCGGGACCTCGGGAAGCCCCTGGAACACGGCGGCGAGCCCGAGCCGCCCCTCCTTCTGCGCGTCCCCGAAGGCCTTCGCCAGCTCCGGGTTGTGCCCGGCCAGGGCGAGCGCCTCGAACTGCGCGGCCCAGAGCCCCCGGTGCTCGACGAAGACGTCCCGGAGGCCGTTCCAGGCGGCGGCGAAGCGCAGCCCCGGGTCGTCCGACACCTGGTTGGCGCCGTACACCACCACCCCCAGGGCCTCACCCATCTCGCCGATCGCCTCGATCATCGCGGCGTTGAGCAGCGCGTCCTTCGAGCCGAAGTGGTAGCCGATCGCGGCCAGGCTGACGCCCGAGGCGTTCGCGATGTCGCGGGCCGTGGTGCGTCCGTAGCCCTTCTCGTACAGGCAGTGCTTGGCGCCGGCCATCAGGTCTTCACGGTTTCCCATGCCCCCGATCCTACGGAACATCTGTACAGATGTCTTGCACGGACGTCTCGGTCGCACGTACGTCTCGGACGAGTGTCTCGTACGGACGTCTTGGACAATCGATTTAGACATCTGTACTAGACAAGCGTCTGAAACGCTCGTACCGTCTTCCTCATGACCGCAACCACCGGCCGCGCAGGCCGCCGTGAATGGACCGGCCTGGCCGTCCTCCTGCTCCCGACCCTGGTCCTCTCCATGGACATGGGCGTGCTGTTCTTCGCCGTCCCGTACATCTCCACCGAGCTGGCCCCCAGCGGCACCCAGCAGCTGTGGATCATGGACATGTACTCGTTCCTGCTGGCCGGACTGCTCATCACGATGGGCGCGCTGGGCGACCGGATCGGCCGCCGCCGGCTGCTGATGATCGGTGCCGCGGGCTTCACCGGCGCCTCGCTGCTGGCCGCCTGGTCCGGCAGTGCCGAACAGCTGATCGCCGCCCGCGCGCTCCTCGGCGTCGCCGGGGCCACCGTGATGCCCTCGACCCTCGCGCTGATCCGCAACATGTTCCACGACCCCAAGCAGCGGCAGGTCGCCCTCGGCGCCTGGGGCGGCGTCCTCACCGCCGGGGCCACCCTCGGCCCGGTCGCCGGCGGACTGCTGCTCGACCACTACTGGTGGGGCTCGGCCTTCCTGGTCGCCGTCCCGGTGATGCTCCTGGTGCTGCTGACCGCGCCCGTCCTGCTGCCCGAGTACCGCACCGCCGCCCTCCCGCGGCCTTCGGCCGGGGGTACGGGTACCCCCGTCGGCCGCTTCGACCTGCCCGGTGCCGCGCTCTCGCTCGCCGCGATCCTCCCCCTGGTCTACGGCGTCAAGACCCTCGCCGTGGACGGCTGGAACCCGCTCCCCGCCCTCGCCGCCGCGGCCGGGCTGCTGTTCACCGGCGCCTTCGTGTGGCGCCAGCGCACCGCCGCGAACCCGCTGATCGACCTGGGCCTGTTCCGGATCCGCACCTTCAGCGGGGCGATCAGCGTCAACACCCTCGCCATGTTCGCGATGATGGGCTTCGCCCTCTTCACCTCCCAGTACCTCCAACTGGTCAAGGGCATGAGCCCGTTCACCGCCTCGCTCTGGTCGCTGGTGCCCAGCGTCGGTGTCGGCGCGGCGATCGGGATCAGCTCGGCGCTGGCCGGCAAGGTCCGCCCGGCGGCCCTGATGGGCGGCGGCTTCGTGGTCGGCGCCGTCGGCTTCGCGATGATGACCCAGGTCGGCCCGCACTCCCCGCTGGCGCTCATCCTCACCGCGGCGGGCGTACTGGCCGCGGGCACCGTCGGCACCATGACGATGACCGCCGAGATGGTCGTCTCGGCCGCCCCCGCCGAGCAGGCCGGTGCCGCCTCCGCCACCTCCGAGACCGCCGTCGAACTCGGCAGCTCGCTCGGCATCGCCCTGCTGGGCGCGGCGGGTGCCGCGATCTACCGCCACCAGCTGGACGGCGCCCTCCCGGCGGGCGTCGACGGCACGGCCGCCGGTACCGCGCGGGACACCCTCGGCGGCGCCGTCTCCGTCGCGGCCCACCTGCCCGGCCGGCTCGGCCCGGACCTGCTGGAGACCGCCCGCGGCGCCTTCACGGACGGCCTGCACGTCGCCGCCGTCGTCGGCCTGGTCTTCGCCCTCGGCGCCGCCGTCCTGGCCCACCGCCTGCTGCGCCACCTGCCCACCACCACGGCCCCGGCCCCGGCACCCGCCCCCACCCCGGAGCAGCAGCCCGCCGCCGTCTGACCCACCGCACGGCCCCGATCCACGCGAGTCATCGAGAGCCCCCGCCCACCCGGGCGGGGGCTCTCCGCCGTCCGGGGCAAGCCAGGACGCCCCGAACGGGAACCCGACGGCGCGCGGGACGGCGCAAGGACGGGACGGGGCGGAACGGCACGGCGTCGGCACCGGACGGCACGGCGTCGGCCGCGCAAAACCCCGGGTGCAGGGCGGGCGGCCGTGCCAGGGTGAGGGCCATGGGGACTGAACACGAACGGGTGCGCGGGAGTTACGACGCGGTGGCGGAGGAGTACCTGGGGCGGATCGGGGGTGAGTTGGCGCACAAGGTGGTGGACCGGGCGCTGCTGGGGGCCGTCGTGGAGGAGGCCGCCGGCGGGCTGGTGGCGGACCTGGGGTGCGGTCCGGGGCACGTGGCGGGGTGGCTGACCGAACAGGGCGCGCGGGTGGTCGGGATCGACCTGTCGCCGCGGATGGTCGAACTGGCCGCGCGCGAGCACCCGCGCGCCGAGTTCCGCACCGGGGACCTGCTCGCACTGCCCGCCGCCGACGGCGAGTTCGCGGCGGCCGTGGCCCTGTACTCGGTGATCCACCTGGAGCCCGACGAGCTGCTGCCCGCCTTCGCCGAGATGCTGCGGGTGCTGCGGCCCGGCGGGCTGCTGCTGGTCTCCTTCCACCTGGGCGAGGAGGTGCGGCACCTGGAGGAGTGGTGGGGCCATGACGTCGACGTGGACTTCCACTTCCTGCGGACCGACGCCGTCGCCGCCCGTCTCGCCGAGGCCGGGTTCGCCGTCGAGGCCCGGCTGGAGCGGGACGGCCTGCCCGAGGAGGCCGACACCCGGCGCGGCTACCTGCTGGCGCGGCGGCCGCGCTGACCGTCCACCCGGGGGTGGAGGCCGCTGCGTCCACCCCCGGGTGCGTGTCCCGACGGCGCGGCCGGGGGACCGTGGAGGCGTGGTCCGCGACCGTCAGGAGCCTCCCATGTCCCTGCCGTCCCTCCTCTCCCTGCTCGGCGTCCTCTGCTGGGTCGGCTACGAGCTGCTGCTGCGCCGCCGCGAGGACAGCGCGGCCGGCAGCTGGCGCGCGGACAACCGCGACCGCGGCTCGACCCGGCTGCTGCTCGCCTGCTACGTCGCGTCCGTCCTGGTGGTGGTGCTGTTCGACCGCGCCGGCCTCGGCCTGCTGCCCACCGGGCCGCGCTGGTCCGGGGTCGCGCTGGTCGTCGCCGGGCTGGCCCTGCGCGGCTGGGGCATGCGCACCCTGGGCCGCTACTACACCCGCACCCTGCGGACCGTGGACACCCAGCACGTGGTCCGCGGCGGCCCGTACCGGCTGATCCGCCATCCCGGTTACGCGGGCAGCCTGCTGGTCTGGTCCGGCTACGCGCTCGGCACCGGCAGCTGGGCGGCGGCGCTGCTGGTCACGGCCCTGCTGCTCGGCGCGTACGGCTGGCGGATCGCCGCCGAGGAGCGGCTGCTGCTCGGCGCCTTCGGCCCCGCGTACGCGGACTACCAGCGGGTTTCCAAGCGGCTGGTCCCGTTCGTCTACTGATGGGCCACTGACGGCTCGAACGGCGGGAATCGTCGGAACGGCCCTCTCCGTCCGCTCCAACGGCACCTGGTTTTCGGCCAGCGTTTCCCGGCCGGTGTATCCGTTCGGCGTGAGGGCCAGGCATACTGGCCAGCAGGGCCTAGCGCCCTCCGTGACTCTAGACAAGAAGGGACCGGTGGCCAGGGATGCTGCGGAACGGTCTTGAGCCCTGGCACATCTTGGTGGTGCTGGCGGTCGTAGTCCTGCTGTTCGGATCGAAGAAGCTGCCGGAGATGGCCCGTGGCCTCGGCAAGTCGATGCGCATTCTGAAGGCGGAGACCAAGGCGATGCGCGAGGACGGCGGCGAGCAGGCGGACGCCGGCACCGCGCAGAGCACGGCTGCCCCCCAGCAGGCCGCCGACCGCCCGGCCGTCACGCCGACCAACGTGACGAAGAGCGCCGAGGCGAAGCGCCCCGAGACGACCGCCTGAGTCGTCCGAGCTCCGCTGTCGAGCCCCCCGGTGGATTTCCACCGGGGGGCTCGACGCTTTCCCCGGGCCGCCTCGCCCCGGCGGAGCAGTCGGACGGGCGGGGCGGGCCCGGGTGGACCAGGCTGGGCGGGATGTCCGAGAACCCTCCTCTCCCGTCGGCCGACCTCCGGGCCATGGCGTGGCTGCTGGGCGCGTTCACGCTGCTGACGGTCGGGTACTTCACGCTGCCCCTTGAGTGGTTCGGTGACCGGCGTCCGGTGCTGAGCTGGACGGTCTTCGTGGCGGCGCTGGCCGGGTTGAGCTGGCTGATGCTGGCGAAGATCGTCGGGGTGATACGGGGGACGGCGAAGCGGCCGGTGGCCTGGCTGGCCTTCCTCATCTTCCTGGCGATGATCATCTTCTCGGCGACGTACTACGTGCTGGGCGCGCACAAGGCCGAGTTCGCGGGGCTGGAGACGCGGCTGGACGCGCTCTACTTCACCGTGGTGACGATGGCGACGGTGGGATACGGCGACATCACCCCGGCGGGGCAGACGGCGCGGCTCGTGGTGGTGCTGCAGATCGGGTACAACTTCGTGTTCCTCGCGGCGGCAGCCGGGACGGCCTCCCGGGCAATCCGCGGGAACGTGGAACGACGGATCCGGCGCGACAGGTGAGGGCCGCGGTGGCCCGCCCGGCCCGTCAGTCGTCCCCGTCGGACGCGGGCGGGGCCGCGCGGAGGGCGGTGACGACACCCAGGGCGACGGTCGCGAGCGCGAGCGCGAGGAGGGTGGCGAAGGCCGCCGCGATCAGGAATCGCACGGGGCGCCCCACTGGCGTTCGGCTTCGAGGAGGAGGGACAGGAGGTTCAGCAGCGTCGACGCGGGCGCCGTGTTGAAGCAGACCAGGACGCGGCCGTCGAGGGTCCGGTCGGTCTCGATGGAGGGGAAGAGCAGGCCGAACTTACGGCCGCGCTGCTGGAGTTCGGCGATCAGCGTACGGATGTGCTCGTCGGTGCAGGCCCGGACCCGGGGATCGGTCGGCAGCAGCGGGCGGCGGGGGAGGGACATCAGGCGGCGTCCAGGTCGCACTCGAACCAGATGACCTTGCCGCGCTCCTGCGGGTCGACGCCCCACCGGTGGGTGAGGCCGGCGACCAGCTGGAGGCCCCGGCCGGACTCGGCGAGGAGGTCGAGGGGCCGCGGGTCGGGGAGCGCGGGGCTCTCGTCGGCGACGGAGACCCGGAGGGTGTTGTGGAGGAAGAGGATCTCGGTGACCGGCGCGGGGGTGTCGCCGTGCAGCCAGGCGTTCACGAGGAGCTCACCGAGGGCGAGTTCGGCCTCGAAGGTGGCGGAGGGGTGCCACCCGGCGCGGACCATCGCGTTGCGGAGGGACTGGCGGGAGAGGGCGAGGGAGGGCGTGTTGAGGTGACGCATGGGAGAACTCCCGGGCGTGTGTGGGATGGAGAACCGGCGGATACGTCGCCGTGAACCAGGCCATGGAAGAAGACATGGCTGCTCTGCGGTGCTTGCCAGCAAGCATTACTGACGATCCGTCGGATCGAGGTGACATCGACCATAGCCCACCGAAGTCACATGTGATTCCAAGTCCGGATAACTTCACTCTCAAGTGGACCCCGCCCCGACCGGGCGGCAGACTTGGGCCACATCGGCAAGGAAGGAACCAATGCCGCCGCGAGTCAGCCCGACACTCCGTCAACGCCGCATCGGCACCGAACTCCGGAAGATGCGCGAGGCCGCCGGCCTGTCGACCGGCGCCCTCGCCCGAGACCTCGGCATCGACCGGACCCAGGTCAGTCAGATAGAGGCCGCCAAGGTTGGCGTGAGCCCGGAGCGCCTCCGATCCTTCGCCGCCGCATGCAAGTGCATGAACGAGCCGCTGATCGACGCGCTGGAGGTCATGGTCCAGGACCGCTCGAAGGGCTGGTGGGAGGACTACCGCGGCACCATCCCGGACGGGTTCCTCGAAGTCGCCGAACTGGAGAAGACCTCGGAGAGCCTGATGCTGTGGGTTCTCACCCACATGCCCGGCCCGTGTCAGACGATCGCTTACGCTTCGTCAATGTTCGGACGATCGATCCCGCCCGTCCCCCGGCACGAGCTGGAAGTCCGGACCGCGTTCAGAATGCGCCGCAAGGCAGATCTCCGCCGCGACCAGAAGCCCATGACCTTCTTCATCTACGAGTCGGCTCTGTGGACCCGCTTCGGAGGCGTGGAGATCCTTCGGGAGCAGCTCGAATCCCTACTCGAAGACTCCGAGCAGCCGTGGATGACCGTCCGAGTCGTACCGTTCGACATCGACACCTTCCCCGGCGCCATTGAGAACCTGACCTACGCGTTCGGCAAGGTGTCCGAACTGGACACCGTGGAGGTGGAGTCCTCCCGTGGCCCTGTCTACATGGATGCCGTCAACGAGCTCACCTGCTACCGATCGATCTTCACTCGCACCGAATCGATCTCGTTGAGCGAGAGCAAGTCTCGTAGCCTGATTCGCAAGATCGCAAAGAGCCTATGAAAGGCCAACCATGACCTACACCGAGTGGCAGAAATCATCATTCAGCGGGTCCGGCAGCGAGTGTGTAGAGGTCCGCAAGGCCGACACCCTCATCGAACTCCGGGAGTCCGACGAAGCCGACACCATCCTCCGCACCACCCCCACGGCCCTCGCCGCCCTCCTCCACGGCCTCAAGGCAGGCGAGTTCGACCACCACGCCTAACCGCCCGGCGGCCCCTCGCGCGCTCGCGAGGGGCCGCACCGCATGCGGGAAGCCGCGCTCCGCGCAGCGGACTTGCAAGCCCTCGGGAATGAATCTCAGGATCTCGTGGCTGTCGATCAAGCCCGAGTGATCACAGCTTCTTTGCCCCGAGTGTCCACTTTTGAGGGAGTGTCAGCGATATGTCCGTCACACAGCCTGCTGCCGAGCGCGTGCGCGTCTCCGCGGAGCCCGACTGGTACGAGTCGGCCGGCATATCGCTCGGCATCCGGGTCGGAAACCTGGTCTTCACATCAGGTCAGGCGCCGATCGATGCCCAGGGCGCCACGGTCGGCCCCGGGGACTTCGAGACGCAAGCCCGTCAGGCGCTCGCGAATCTGTCGACGGTCCTCACGAACGCGGGCTCCAGCCTCGCCGACGTGGTCAAGGCGACCGTGTTCGTCACGGACATCGCGCAGCAGGACATCTTTGCCAAGTTGCGCGCGGAACACTTCCCGGACAAGCCGCACCTCGCGGAGTCGTTCGTAGAGGTCTCCTCACTCGCCAACCCTGAGTGGATGATCGAGATCGAGGCCATCGGACTCGTCCGGTGATGCCGGGTACTCGCAGGTGAAGGATGTAGGCCCTCTTGCCGAACCTCGTAGCCTCGCCCGGAAGTTCTTCAACGCGTTGATCCTCCGCTCAACTTCGTTCCTGCGCTTGTAGGTCGTCTTGTCGAAGGTCAGGGCAGGGCGTTGCCGGGGTCGTCCAGCCAGACGGATTGTGCGCCGTCCGGGGCGATGCTCACTCCGAACCGGCAGAGGTCCGGCTTGCCCTCCTCCAGCCACCACAGCCGGGCGCTGGTGATCTCGTCCCACAGCCGGCGCGGCCCGGACTGGCGGACGGCGTCCTCGGCGTCCCATCCGGCATCGCGGGCGGACGCCCACGAGCCCGCGCCGTCCGAGAGTTGCATGCGGTAGGTGCCGCTGGGGTCGGCCTCGTCCCAGACGTGTTCGTACCGGACGCCTGGTACCCGCAGGCCGATGGCGAAGGCCGCGTGAACGTCCTCCTCCGCGAGGTCGGGATCCATCAGGGACGGGCCTCGGTAGTCCGGCGTGCCGGAGGGGCCCGTCACAGCGTGGGGCCGCTGCGATCGCATCCACATGAAGCTGACGTTGCCGACGAACCGCCCGTGCGCCGGCTCGCCCGGCCTACCGACCACCAGGCGCAGCAGCCCGGCGTTGGCGTACGGGGTGCCCCACGGGGTGACGATCACGCCGCCGGGTCGGGTCTGCTCGATCCAGGCGGACGGCACCCGGCGGACGGCTGCCGTCGAATGGATGCGGTCGTAGGGGGCGCCTTGGGCCCACCCGGCGAGCCCGTCGCCGACCACGCACTCGGGTGCGAATCCGGCGGCCCGGAGTCTCCGCGCCGCCTCGGCGGCTACGGCCGGGTCCACCTCGATCGTCGTCACGTGCTCATCGCCGAGTCGGGCCGAGAGCAGAGCACTCGTCCATCCGGTTCCGGTGCCGATGTCGAGCACGTCGTACCCGTCGCTCACGTCCAGGTGGCGGAGCATGTCTGCGACCAGGGACGGCATGGATGCCGATGACGTGGCGATTCCGGGTCCGTCGTCGTCCCCGTCGTCCAGCTGTGTGACGACCACATCATCGGCATCGACCATGGCCCGCCAACCGTCCGGGTCATCGGACCGGGCGATCCGACGGTAGCCCGTCGGGGCATCGTCATCCGGGGCCCACACGGCGCCCGGGACGAACGCAGAGCGCGGGGCGCGCTCGAACGCGCCCCGCCACTCCTCGCCCAGCACGCCGGCCTCGGTCAGGTCGGTCAGCAACTGTGCGTAGTTGTCCATCAGTTGGCTCTCTTCTGCGTGGACTACTTCGTGTCCCCGGGCTCGCCGCCTTGCCGTCTCCGGGCATCCAACCACCGGTCCCCCGGCCGGAGTGGGAAGTCGACAACGCCGACTTCCTACTCCCTCCCGACCCGGTGGTTGGATGTCCGGATGAACGACCAGCTCGGATCCCCAACCTGCCCCTGCGTGCTCTGCGACCCCGCCGCTTCCGCGACCGTCCGCGCGCGGCTCCAGCGACAGAGGCACTGGGGCCCCGAGATGAAACACGTACGGGACCACGGCTGGCACGTGGTCGGTGTGGGCGGCGGGGACATCCCGGACTGGGCGTTCACGGTCGGCCTGTGGCACTCGTACCGGATTCCCGAGGTCGCCATGTTCGGCCTGGAGCTGACCGGGCTGATGCGCTGGGTCAACGAGGCCGCCGCGCTGCTGCGGGACGGGGCGTCCACGGAACCGGGCACGCTGCTCTCCGGTGTCATCGAGGGCTATCCGCTTCGACTCCACCCGGTGGATTCCGGTTGGCACCTGCCCCTCTTCGGGACTGCCGCCGGCTTCTACCAGCGCTCTCCGATCCCCGTCGTCCAGCTGGTCTGGCCCGACCGCGACCAGCGGTGGCCCTCCGACGAGCGAGCCACTCCCGGCTGCCGTGCGCAGCCCAGTCTCTGGCTCCCGGTCGGCGAGCATCCGGAGGGCGTGTGGACCGAGGAGGCCGCCCTCCTCTGAGCTGTCCCGCTCCCCCACAGAGTTTTCCACAGGGTGTGGACAACCCTGTGCTCAGCCGTGCGCGGTGTCGATGACGCAGAAGCGGTTGCCCTCGGGGTCGACCAGCACCACGAAGTCCGGGTCCTCGGGGTAGAGGTCCCAGTCGACTTCCTCGGCGCCGAGGGCGAGCAGGCGCCGGACCTCGGCGGCCTGGGCCTCGGCGTCCGCCGCGTAGAGGTCGAGGTGGACGCGGGGGTGCTCCTGGACGGGGGACTCGCTGTAGCCCAGGGCAAGTTGGACCCCGGTGCCGCCGGCGGTGGGGACCAGGACCGTCCAGTCGTCCTCGACCAGGCCGCCCCGCGGCACGTAGTCCAGGGCAGCCGTCCAGAAGGCGACCGCGCGGGACATGTCGGCGACACCGAGGACAAGGGATCCGATCGTCAGCACCGCGTCATTATGACGCGGCCTCAGCCTTGTTGCGGCGGGCGTAGGCCCGGGCCGCGCGGACCCGGTCGCCGCAGCGGGTCGAGCACCAGTGGCGGGCGGCGTGGGTGCGGACCAGGAAGCGGGTGCAGGGGCTCGCGGCACAGGCCGCGAGGCGTTCGGCGTCCGAACCGGTGAGCAACTCGGCCGCGTCGGCGGCGATGACGGCCATGGCGTGCACGGCGACCTGGTCGGCCGGGTGCGCCAGGGCGCGGTACGGGCCGTCCGGCGCGTCCCAGCGCAGCAGGGCGGCGGCGGAGGTGGCCGTCAGCGCGGAGTTGAGCGCGTCCACGGCCTCGCCCGGCGGCACCGCGCCGTCGACCCGGGCGGCGAGCAACACCCTCAACTGGGCCCGGAGTTCACGCAGCCGTCCGGTGCAGTACTCATAGACCTCCGCACCCTCGGGGGCGAGACCCCGCTCGACCAGCCAGCGGGTGGCGTCGGCGGGGGTGGCCAGCAGGTCCAGGCGGCCGGCGGTGAGCACGAGGTCGCTGTTGGCGAAGTCGAGGGCGACGTGCTGCTCCGAGCCCGGTGCGGGCGGTGGGGCGGTGAGGGTGGCATTCACGGTTCTCATGGTAAACCTTGCGCTCTTCCGTGATGGAGGTGCTAGGTTCATCACGTCAAACGATGGCTTTCTCCGTGAGGTGAACCAGCATGTCGAACATCCGCGTCTTCGGCGGCCCGACCGCCCTCATCGAATTCGGCGGCCTCCGCTTCCTCACCGACCCGACCTTCGACGAGCCCGGCGACTACCCGCGCGGCGGCGGCCGCGCCCTCACCAAGACTGCGCCCTCCCCCGTCACCCCCGCCGCCATCGGCCCGGTCGACGCCGTCCTGCTCTCCCACGACGAGCACCCGGACAACCTGGACACCTCGGGCCGCGCCCTGCTGCCGACCGTGCCCCTGGTGCTCACCACCACCAGCGGCGCCGAGCGGCTCGGCGGCACCGCGCGCGGGCTCGCCCCCTGGGAGTCGGTCGAACTGGCCCGCCCGGACGGCGGCAGCGTCACCGTCACCGCCGCACCCGCGCTGCACGGGCCCGAAGGGGCCGAGGCCGTGCTCGGCCAGGTGATCGGGTTCGTCCTGACCGCCCCCGACCTGCCGAGCGTCTACGTCAGCGGCGACAACGCCTCGCTGGCGCTGGTCGAGGAGATCGCCGAGCGGTTCGGCCCGCTCGACACCGCGGTCCTGTTCGCCGGCGCCGCCCGCCCCGGGCCCTTCGACGGCGCGCTGCTCACCCTGGACAGCGCCCAGGCCGCCGAGGCCGCCGTCCTGCTGGGCGCGCGGCGCGTGGTGCCGGCGCACTTCGACAGCTGGGCGCACTTCACCGAGGGCCGTACGGCGCTGGAGGCGGCCTTCGCGGCGGCCGGGCTCGGCGACCGGCTGCAGTTCGCCTGACCAGGGAGCAGGGGCCCTGTCGTCCTGGTCGTCCTGGTCGTCCCAGTCGTCCTAGTCGTCCTGGAAGTTGCCCGCCGTGTGGAGGGTGGCGTACAGCGCGGACAGCCGGGCGTTCCAGTTGGCGTAGGTGGGGGCGTCGATGGCGTGCTTCTTGCCCAGGTCCTTGATCGTCTTCTGGGCGGCCCGGAGCTGCTGGGCGGCGTCGTCGGGGTTGCCCTCGTTCAACCGGGAGGCGGTCGCGTCGAGGATCTGCAGCAGCTCCGTCTGCTTGTCGCGCTCCTTGCCGACCTGCGCCTGCGCCACGGCCTGGCGGAAGGACTGGAGCTGGAGCTCCGCGGGCTGGTTGCGCGGGACGGACTGGGTGGGGGCGGCGGAGGTCGGCGCGGCAGCCGGGGTGGTGGGGGCGGCGGCAGCGGAGGTCGGGGCCGTCGTCGGGGTGCTGGCCACGGACTTGGTCGCCGCCGGGGGCTTGGCGGCGGCGTTGCCGGCCGGCTCGTCGGCCGCGGTCAGCACCACGGCGATGACCCCGGCGAGGCCGGCTATGCCCAGCGCTCCGAGGACCAGGGGCTTGTTGCGGCGGCTCACGGTGGGGGCGGGCATGGGGAGCCGTCCGGCCGGGTGCGCCGTGGGCGGCATCGCCGGGAGCGGCGCCATCACCGAGGTCGCGGCCGGAACGGGGTGGTGCGGGGCCTGGTGCGGAGCCTGGGGCGGGAGCAGGGTGGTGTGCTGCTGGTCCGAGGCCACCGGGGTCCCCGGGGCGACCGGGACCACCGGGCCGACCGGCGGCAGGAGCTGGGTGGCGGCCGAGGTGGTCGCGAGCAGCTCGGCGGTCGGATCGCCGACGGCCAGTCCCGGGACGGTGGCGAGCAGTTCGGCCCGTGCCGCGGCGGCGTCGGCCGGACGGTGGGCCGGGTTCTTGGCCAGCAGCCGCAGCGCCACCGCGTCCAGCGCCGGCGGCAGGCCCGGACGGCGTGCGGACGGGGGCAGGGGCTGCTCGCTGACGTGCTTGAAGGCGATCGCCACCGGGGTCTCGGCGGTGAACGGGGTCGCGCCGGTGAGCATCTCGGTCAGCACGCAGCCGACCGCGTACAGGTCGGTGCGGCCGTCCAGGGCGGAGGCGGTGGCCTGCTCGGGCGAGAGGTAGGCGGCCGTACCGAGCACGCTCGCGGTCTGGGTCAGGTTGCTGGACGAACCGGCCCGGGCGATGCCGAAGTCCACCACCTTCACGCCGCCGTCGTCGGTGATCATGATGTTGCCGGGCTTGATGTCCCGGTGCACCAGGCCCGCCGCGTGCGCGACCGACAGCGCCTCGCAGACCGCCGCCGCGATGCCGACCGCACGCTCCACCGGCAACTGCGGCTGCTGGACCAGGACGGCGGCGAGGGAGCGGCCGTTCACCAGCTCCATGACGATGAACGGAGTGCCCTCGTCCACGCCCGAGTCGAAGACCATGACGATCCTCGGGTGCACCAGCATCGCGGCGTGCTGCGCCTCGCGACTGAAACGCTCGGCGAAACGGGGGTCGTCGGCGAGGCCGCCGTTGAGGACCTTGACCGCCACCTGGCGGCCCAGGACACGGTCGAGGCCTCGCCAGACCGTGGCCATGCCTCCGACGCCGAGTATCTCGACGAGTTCGTAACGCCCGTTCAGCGCGCGTCCGATCACCTGGGACTCCCCTCACGTGCGGCCTCCGGGGTCCCGGGCGGCCTCGTGCACCTGTGCACGATAGCCGCCCCGGGCCCGGGGTCTGAGGGGGTGGCGGCCGGGGGACCGGGCAGCGGTCCCCCGACCGCCGGCCGTGGGGTGCGGCCCGCCCTGACTGCGGGAGGGCGGGCCGCACGTTCCGGGCCGGCCGGGCCGGAGGCGCGTCCGGGGAGAGCGCCTGCCGGGCCGGCCGGGGCCGGCCGGGTGGACGGTGGGCACGGGGGAGCCGACCGGCCACCCGGGGTCTTCGGGTGGTTGTGCGTACTGCGGGTGGTGCGGTCCGGATGGGCGGCGAGCCCGGGGGGAGTCGCTCGCTGCCCATCCGGAGTTCTGGGGGTCATCTCCGGGTGGACTGCCCGTCCTCGGAGGGGCCGGTCCTGCCCGGACGGCTGTCCGGCGGGGTCGGGAGGTTCGGCGGGGGCGGGATCGGGGTGCCCTTGCCGGGCTTGGCCTTGCCGTCGCCGCTGCCGTTGGTGTCCTCGTTGCCGTTGCCGTTCCCGTTGCCCTTGCCGTTGGCGTTGCCCTTGCCGTCGGTGGTGCCGCTTCCCTTGCCGTCGCCCTTGCCGGCGCCGGAGGGGCTCGGCTGCGGGCCGGTGCCCTGGTGGTCGCCGTCCTGGTGATCGCCGTCCTGGTGACCGGGGGCGCCCTCGCAGTAGCCCTGGACCTGGTCCGCTCCGCCGGCCGCCGCGATCAGCGGGCCGAAGACCGGGTCGGTGGCCAGCTTGTCGGGGCGTTCACCCTTGCCCGTACGGTCCGCGAAGCGCTGGCAGAGCGGGAGCAGTGCGGCGGGCGGGGCGGGGTGCCCGGGGTGTTCACCGGCCGTGGGGCCGCCGGGCGAGGCGGGGTCGGCCGGGACGGTGCGGTGCGGGTCCGCGAAGGCGCCGATGGACGGCCGGCTGGTTCCGCCCGGGGAGGCGGAGCCGGAGCCGGATCCGGTGGAGCTGCCGGGCGGGGAACCGGACGGGCCGCCCGGGGCGGCGACCGCGTGCTCGGGTTCGGACGTGCCGCCGCTCAGGGGGGACGGCAGGTTGCCGGTGCCGGCGGCGACCGCGACCCCGCACAGCGCGGTGGCGCCGAGCACGGCGGCAGCGGCCTTCGTGCTGAAGGCCCTGGCCAGCGCGGCGGTTGCCATCGATCGTCTCCGGACGGGTGTGACTACGGGGTCGGGCGTGAGACTCGCCTCCCGGAACGCGGCCAGGGCGGCCTCCTCCCCGGCCAGTTCGGCGGCCGTCGCCGGGGCGGCGGCCGCGGCCAGCACCCGGGCGAGCTGCCCGGGACCGTCCGGTCCGGTGAGCGAGGCGTCCTGCCCGGCCGACGGGGCGCCCACGGCACCGCCGAGCAGGTGCTCGGCGGCATCACGGTCGATCCGACGGGATCGGTTGGTGCTCATCTCATGTCCTTCAGCGTCGCGGCCCGGCGTTCTGTCACACCCTGCGGAGAAGTTTTTTTCGTGGGTTCCACGGCAGGTTGCCCCGCGGACTCCCCCGCCCGGGCCGGCGACCGTTCCGCGCCCGCCGGTTCGGCCCGGCGGGCGGCCGGGATACCGGCCCCGGAGGCGAAGGGCTGCTCCAGCAGCTTGGCCAGTCGGCGCAGCCCCCGGTGGGCGGCCATCCGGACGCTGCCGGCCCGCTTGCCGAGCACCTGTGCGGCGCTCTCGGCGTCCAGTTCCATGACCACTCTCAGCAGCACCGCCTCGGCCTGGTCGCGCGGCAGCCGGGAGATCAGGGCCAGCGCGTCGGCGGTGCCGACGGTGGTGAGGGCCGTACGGGCGGTGTCGTCCCCGGCGGCCAGTTCGGCCAGGTACTCGTACGGCAGGTCGGCGACCGGGCGGCGGCGCCGGGCGCGCAGGTGGTCCATCGCCCGGTTGCGGGCGACGGTGGCGGCCCAGCCGCGGAAGCCGTCGCCGTCGCCGGAGAAGCCGCGCAGGTCGCGGGCGATCTGGAGCCAGGCCTCGGAGGCGATGTCCTCGGCGTCCTGGACGTCCTCGGGCCGGCCGCCGACGAGCACCCTCAGGTAGCGCAGCAGGCCCGGCTGGACGGTCCGGAACAGCAGCCGGAACGCCTCCTCGTCCCCCTCCTGTGCGGCGCGGACCGCCTCGGTCAGGTCGGTGGGAGCGGGGCCCCCGCCCGATGGTGGGCCGACGGAGGGTACGGGTCCGGACCGGCCGAGGGGGCGGCCGGTGCCCGCTCCGGGGTGTTCTGCACTCTGCACCCGCCACATCATGCGCCATCCGGGCGAACGGGTCGGCTCCGGTCGAAGGACGAGGCGGGACGAGGCCGGACGGAGCCGGACGGGGCCGAGGTCCGGGGCCAAGGTCCAGGGCCAAGGTCCCGTGGACGGCTGCCGTTCGCCCGCAGCCCCGGGACACCGCCCGCGCCTACCTTGTCGGTAGGCGAATCGATCCCGGGCACCGACCGTGCCCCGGACGCCGGGCCCGCCGCCGCGCCCGGCCCCTCGCCGTGACCCCGCGACCCCGCCGCGCCCGTTCTTCCGACGCCCGCCCGAACCCGTTCGGGCGGGCGCTTCCGGGCTGTCCCCGGCCGGAGCGGGGCGGGGACGACCGCACGACCAGCAGGGAAAGACCGCGATGACGACTGCCCACGAGCTCCACACGACGGGACTGCGCGAACACCTCGCGCCCGCCCTGCGCGCCCTGGGCCTCACCGGTCGGCAGCGGGCCTTCGTCCTGTCGGACGACACCCACCAGTTGCTGGTCGAGCTGGTGGAGCGCCCGGCCGCCGACCGGGTCGCCTTCACCTTCGGGCTCCGGGTGGTCCGCCGGGGCGACGGAGGCGACGGAGGCGGCGGGACCGACGGGGCGCGGCCTCACGCGGCCCCGGCCCCGGACCCGGACCCGGACGGCGCCCACGGCGTCGAGGTCTGGCAGGCCCGGATCGGCGAGGTGCTGCCGGTCGGCGAGGACGTCTGGTGGGAGGTGCTGCCCGGGCCGCGCTGGCAGCTGCCGCTGGACGACGCCGTCGCCGCCGTCCGCGACTACGGCCTGCCGGAGCTGCGGCGCCGGGCCGCCGCGGACCTCTCCCCCGCCGTCGGGCCCTACCTCTCCCCCGCCGAGCTGGAGGACGTCAACGCCGCGCTGCTGACCGCCTCGGTGGCCCGGGTGCAGCGGGCCGAGCTGGCCGACGGGGCGCTGGTGCTGACCGGCGCCTGGACCCGGGGCGACGGGGTCGCCCGGACGGTGCTGGCCGGGGCCGCGCAGGGCTTCCTGTCCGCCGGGGACGAACGGTTCCGAACGGTGCGGTGCCTGGACACGCTCGGCCGGGAGCTGTGGACCTTCGCGTAGGTCCACAGCTCAGGTCCGCTCAGGTCCGCTCGGGTCCGCTCAGGTCCGCGTAGATCCGCGTGGGTCCGCGTGGATCCGTGCAGGTCGGCGGGGGTGTCACGGGCGGCGCCATGACACCTGTCATGCGGATCCGGCAACGGACGGCACTGCTCTGACGGAGGGTCCGGCGGAAAGACTGGAGGCACGACGCGGGCAGCGGCCCGCGGTCACCAGTCGGGGAGGAACCCACCATGAGCAGCCAGACCGTCAGCGCCGCCGGCACCGTTCCCACCACCACCGCCGCCGTCACCGCCGCCACCGCTCCCGCCATGGACGAGGCCGCCGCCCCGGCGCCGAACCCGGTGGTCGCGGGGTTGCGTCCGCTGGTCCTCGACGTGGCCGCCCCGCTGGTGGGGTACTACCTGCTGCACTCGGTCTGCGGCCTCAGCGAGTTCGCCGCACTGGCCTGGAGCAGCGTCTTCCCGGCCGGCCGGACCGCCCTCGGCCTGCTGCGTGAGCGTCAGGTCAACCTGTGGGCCGCGCTGATGCTGGCGGTCAACCTGGCGGGTCTTGCGCTCACCTTCGTCAGCGGCGACGCCCGGATGATGATCGCCAAGGACGGCGGGCTGAGCGGCACCGTGGCCGTGGCGATCCTGGTCTCCGCGGTGGTCGGCAAGCCGGTGATGACCCCGATGCTGATGCCCTTCGTCACCAAGGGCAAGCAGGACCGGGCTGCCGCCTGGCAGCGGCTGGTCGAGGGCCGGGCGGCGGGCTCGCGGGCCTTCCGTCGCCACGAGCGGGTGTTCGCCGGCATCTGGGGCACCGCGCTGCTGGCCGAGTGCGCGGCCCGGGTGGTCGGCGCCTTCACCCTGCCGGTGTCGACCATGGCCTGGCTGTCCACCGTGTTCCTGATCGGCGCGATCGTGGCCGGTTCGATGCTCGGCCAGATCGCGGTCGAGCCGATCGAGAAGCTGGTCGCCGCCGAGACCGAGGCCCCGACCGCGGCCTGATCCCCCGTCGGTACACCGTCGGCACGCCGTCGGTACGCCATCGCTGCACCGTCGGTACGCCGTACGAACTGCCGGTGCCGACAGTTCGAACGATCAGGAACCAATGGGATCTCCCGGGAGTCATATAACGAGGGGATAACGGGATCCCCCGAGACGACGAACCGGGGAGCCCCACATGCGGACCGACGCACTGACCACCACCGAGGACCGCACCCTCGTCTGGGACGGTTGCCTGAACGTCCGTGACCTGGGCGGACTCCCCACCGCCTCCGGCCGCCAGACCGCCCGCGGCGCGATAGCCCGGGCCGACAACCTGGACCGGCTGACCCGCGAGGGCTGGGACGCCCTCCTCGACCACGGTGTCCGCACCGTGGTCGACCTGCGCAACGCCGAGGAGTACAAGCCGCTCCTCCCGCTCCCCGACGGCGTCGAACTGGTCCGCGTCCCGCTGGACGAACTGGCCGGCCCCGCCTGGTGGGTGGACCACGGCCGACTGGACGGCACCCCGCTGGCCTTCCGCCCCTACCTGGAGCACTGCCCGCACGCCGCCGCCGCCCTGATCACCGCGATCGCCGACGCCCGCCCCGGCGGCCTGGTGGTGCACTGCGGCGCCGGGCGCGACCGCTCCGGCCTGGCCACCCTGCTGCTGCTCTCCCTGGCCGGGGTCGACCGGGCCGCGATCGCCGAGGACTACCTGCTGAGCGGCCCCAACGTCCGCCCGCTGTACGGGATGCTCGGCCTGCCGGACCCGTACCGCCGGATCGACGCCGCGCTGGCCGAGGCCGGGACCACCGCCGAGGCCGCCCTGGCCGCCGCGCTCGACGGACTGGACCCGGCGGGGTACCTGCTCGCGGCGGGAGTCACGCCCGCCCAGGTCGCCGCCGTCCGGGCCCGACTGCTGCCCGCCGCATAGGGGCGAGGGGCCAGGAAGCGGAGCCAGGGAGCAGAGTCGGGGAAGGCGGGGACGTTCGACGGAGGGCGAACGCAAGCTACCCAGAAGTAAGCGTCAACCGATGGTTGACGACCCTCGGATCGACAACCTACGGTTGACGCATGGAGAATCCCGTTGTTCCCAACACCACTCCGCTGCGCCTCGACGACCTGATCGCCGCGATCAAGAAGGTCCACACCGACGCGCTCGACCAGCTCTCCGACGCGGTCATCGCCGCCGACCACCTCGGCGACCTCGCCGACCACCTCATCGGCCACTTCGTCGACCAGGCCCGCCGCTCCGGCGCCTCCTGGACCGACATCGGCCGCAGCATGGGCGTCAGCAAGCAGGCCGCCCAGAAGCGCTTCGTCTCCAAGGGCCCGGGCAGCCCGGCCGACCTCGACCTCGACCCCAGCCAGGGCTTCTCCCGGTTCACGCCCCGGGCCCGCAAGGTCGTGGTGGCCTCGCAGGAGGAGGCCCGCCGGGCCAACAACCCCGAGATCGGCCCCGAACACATCCTGCTCGGCCTGCTCGCCGAGCCCGAGGGCATCGGGCTCAAGGCGCTCCTCGCCCAGGGCGTCACCCCGGAGGCCGTCCGGACGGCGACCACCGCCGTGCTGCCGACCGCCGTCGAGCAGCAGGTGCCCGCGCTGATCCCGTATTCGGCGCAGGGCAAGAAGGCCGTCGAGCTGACCTTCCGGGAGGCGCTCAAGCTCGGGCACAACTACGTCGGCACCGAGCACATCCTGCTCGCCCTGCTGGAGTTGGAGAACGGCGAGGGCGTGCTCGCCGGGCTGAACGTGGACAAGACCGAGGCGGAGACCTTCGTCTCGGAGGCCGTCGCCGCCCTGATCGCCGCCCGGGACGCCGCGCCCGAGCAGCGGTGAGGCCTGCCCACCAGCCGTGCCCCGAGAGGGAACTCCCGCCCGGGGCACGGCACTTCGGTGATGCGGCCTAGAAGCCGGAGATGTGGGTGGTGACGATCCGGACCCGGCCGTCGGCAGCCGCCTCCAGGGCCGCCCGCAGCCGGACCGAACGGGCCGGGCCGAGCAGCTCCAGGGCCTCGTCGATCGGGGCCCAGCGGTGGGTGTCCAGCTCGCCGGCCGGGACGGTCACGGGGGTGCCGTCCGGGACGGTGCCGAAGTCGAAGAGGAAGTGCTGGGCCGGGTGGTCGAGTTCGCCCGAGGGGTGGGTCCAGGAGATGGCCAGCAGCTCGCCGGCCTCCTTGACGATGCCGGTCTCCTCCTCCAACTCCCGCGCGGCGCACTCGACCGGGCCCTCCCCGAGGTCGATCGTCCCGCCGGGGAACTGCCAGTGCTCGCGGTACCCGGCCTTCACGATCAGGATCCGGCCCGACGCGTCGCGCAGCAGGCAGCCCGCCGCCGCGTAGATCCGGGGCAGGGAGGCCAGCCACTCCTCGCGGGATCTCAAGGGCTCAGCCGTCACGGTGTTCCTCCTGGGGCAGGGCGGTTCGGTCGCCCCCACTCTGCCAGTGGCCCCACTCCGCCACCGGCCCGGCTCTGCCGTCCCGTGGTGTTGACACCCCCGGTGGACCGGAGCGATGAGTCCGGCGCGCGCAGGCGGTCCAACCTGTATGGAGAGCATCGCGAACGAAGCCGTACTGACCTGCGACCTGGGCGCGCTGACCGCCCCCGACCTGGCCGTCGTCGACGCCCTCGCCCGGCTGCGGCTGGCCGCCGCCCGGCACCGGGTGGGCGTGGTGCTGCTGAACACCGCCGGCCCGCTGCGCGAACTGCTGGCGTTCAGCGGGCTCGCGGCGCTGCTGCCGGGCGCGGTCGACCCGCTGGGCTCGCTCGACCCGCTGGGCTCGGACGACCCGCTGGGCAGGATCGATCCGCTGGGCTCGGTCGACCCACTGGGCGGCGAGGCACCGGCGGGCCTACTCGGCGGGGAGCCGGGCCGGGAGGCCGAACAGCGGGAAGAGCACGTCGGTGTCCAGGAAGTTGGTGAGCCCGGTGATCCGGCCCTCTGACACCTCCGGCACGATCAGCGCCCACGGCTCGTACCCGCCCGCCGGGCTCGGCCGGTACTGGGCGAGGGCCGGGCCGCCGTTGGCCGTCACCGGGAGCAGCCGGGAACCCCGGCAGCCCTGCCCCGGGCCCAGCATCCAGGCCCGGATCTCCGCCATCCCGCGCAGCCACATCGAGTACGGCGGCATGTTGAGCGTGACGTCCTCGTGCAGCAGCGCGGCCAGGCCGTCCATGTCGTACGCCTCGAAGGCGCGGACGTAGCGCTCCAGCAGGGCGCGGTGCGCCTCGTCCAGTGCGACGGCCGGGCGGGCGGCGGAGGCGTCCGCAGCGAGCACCGCGCGGGCCCGCTGCAACGCGCTGTTGACCGAGGCGACCGTGACGCCGAGCAGTTCGGCGACCTCGGCGGCCCTCCAGCCGAGCACCTCGCGCAGGATCAGCACCGCCCGTTGCCGGGGCGCGAGGCGCTGCAGCGCCGCGACGAAGGCCAGCTTCACCGACTCGCGTTGGGCGGCCACCTCCGCTGGGTCCCCCGTCTCGGGGAGCACCCGGCCGTCCGGCGCGGGGCCGATCCACGTCACCTCGGGCAACTGGGTGTCGCTCGCGGTGGCCACCGTCACCGGACCGGCGAGGTCCATCGGACGGGCCCGGGCCTTGCGGCCGTTCAGCGCGTCCAGACAGACGTTGGTGGCGATCCGGTACAGCCAGGAGCGCAGCGCCGCCCGACCCTCGAAGCCCCGGTGCCCGCGCCAGGCGCGGACCATCGTCTCCTGCACCGCGTCCTCGGCCTCGAAGACCGAGCCGAGCATGCGGTAGCAGTAGCCGGTGAGTTCGGTGCGGTGGCGTTCCAGTTGGAACTCGACCGGCTCCTCCGTGGTCACGTCGGTCATGGTGCGCCCCCGTCGTCCTGTGCGTTCCGTTCGTCCCGCCGCGTACTGGTGAACGGGTCGAACGTAGCGCACCCCACTGACAGTCGGCCGGTCAGCGGGGTGCGTCGCAGAGCAGGGCGCTCGGGTCGGATCGCCCAGCGAGGATCGCTCAGCGGGAGTCGCTCAGTGGGAGTCGCTCAGTGGGAGTCGCTCAGTGGGCCGAGTGCTTCTCGGCGCCGCGGTGGCGGTGTCCCTTGAGTTCCGCGTGCATCGCCGGTGCGGCGTGCGGCATCGCGGAGGCCGCGTCCCGCCCGCCGTGGCGGAAGAGGTCGCCGGTCGGGTTCCCGGCGGCGGCGGACAGCGCGCCGAAGGCGGGCTTCGGCCCGAGCCGGCCGGGCATGGTCGCCATGCCCCGGCGTTCCAGCAGTTCCTGGGTGCCCTTGCGGAGCTGGGCGGTGCTGCCCGCGGTTCGCTTGGTCATCGTCGGCCTCCCTTCGGCGGCCGCGGCCGGACGGGTGCCGGACCGAGGGGCCGCTCGGGTGTTATGTCCGGATTTTATCCGGTCGGCGGGCCGGTGCCACCGGAGCGGTCGGGGCCGGCTCAGCCCATGACCTCGTGGACGTAGCACCAGCGCCAGTCCTCCCCCGGTTCGTAGGAACGGATCACCGGGTGGGAGGAGTTGTGGAAGTGCGCGGTGGCGTGCCGCTGCGGCGAGTTGTCGCAGCAGCCGATGTGACCGCAGTCCAGGCAGACCCGCAGGTGCACCCAGTCCCGGCTGCCCTGGGCCAAGCAGTCCGCGCAGCCGTCGGTGGGCGGCGCGGGCTCGATGTCCCTGGGCGCCATGGCGAGGTCTTCGCAGGCGGTCATGTTGGAAGGCTATGACGGCTCCGGCCGGGCCGCCCGCTCAGCACTCCCGCTCAGGCCCCGTCCGCGGACTCCGCGCGCTCCGCGGCCTCCGGAGCCTGGCCGGTGGCCGTCCAACTGGCCAGCAGGGCCAGCTTCTGGGCGGTCGGCGAGCCCGGCGGGGCGGTGAAGGTGACCAGCGTCTGGTCCGGTGAGCCGTTGACGGTCAGGGTCTCGTAGCCGAAGTCCAGGTCGCCGACCAGCGGGTGCCGCAGCAGCTTCACCCCGCCGGTCTTCCCCAACACCTGGTGGTCCGCCCAGAGCCGGCGGAACTCCTCGCTGCGCATCGAGAGTTCGCCCACCAGCGCGGCCAGCGCCGGATCGTCCGGGTGCAGTCCGGCGTCCCGGCGCAGCTGGGCGACGGTCTCCAGGGCGACGGCCTCCCACTGGCGGTAGAAGGTCCGGGCGGCGGGGTCGAGGAAGCCGTCCCGGGCCTGGTTGGGCGGCGTGCCCGGGGTCCGGGTCGCCCGCTCGGAGAAGCCGTTCACGGCGTCACCCAGCGCGTTCCAGGCCAGCACCTCCATCCGGCGGCCCAGCACGAAGGCCGGCACCCCGGGCATCAGGTCCAGCAGCAGCCGTACCCCCGGACGGACCCGCCGGTCCACCCGCACCGGAACGGCCCCGGACTTCGGCGGACGGTTCAGCGACCGCAGGTACGCCGCCTCCACCTCGTCCAGCCGCAGCACCCGGGCCAGTGCGTCCAGCACCGCGTCCGAGGCACTGCCGCCGCGGCCCTGCTCCAGCCGGACGTAGTAGTCCACGCTGACCCCGGCGAGCTGCGCCACCTCCTCCCTGCGCAGGCCCTGCACCCGGCGGCGGCCGTGCGCGGGCAGGCCCACCTCCTCCGGCTGGATCCGGGCCCGGCGCGAGCGGAGGAAGTCCCCCAGGGTGTTCTCCATGCCAGGCAGGGTAGCCCCGCGGCGGCGGCCCGAGGGTGGTACTGCCTTTCCCGGGTTGGGAGTTCCCGGGAAGCCCCTACCCCGGAAGTCCCCTCCCTGGAAGCGCGGACCCGGGAAGTCCCCACCCGGGAAGAACGTGGCCCTGGGTAGGCGTGCGGCGGCGCCGCAGAGTGGTCGACGTCAGCCAGCACCGGCCCCTCCAGGAGTCCCCGATGAGCTACCCCGCCCTCGCCACCCGCACCGCCGTCGTCACCGGAGCCGCCAGCGGCATCGGCGCCGCCACCGCCCGGCTGCTCGCCGCCAACGGCGCCCGGGTCGCCCTGCTCGCCCGCCGCACCGGGCGGATCGACGCGCTCGCCGCCGAGATCGCCGCGACCGGCGGGCAGGCCCTCGCCGTCACCGCCGACATCACCGACCAGGCGTCGGTCGACGCCGCCGCGAAGGCCGTCCACGACGCCTACGGCCCGGTCGACCTGGTGATCAACAACGCCGGGGTGATGCTGGCCAACCCGCTCGCCGACGGGCGGATCGACGAATGGACCCGGATGATCGACACCAACCTCACCGGCGCCCTGCGGATCGTCCGCGCCTTCACCGCCGACCTCACCGAGGCCGCCGACGACGGCCGCACCGCCGACCTGGTCAACGTCTCCTCCATCGCCTCGCACGTCTCCTTCCCCGACTACGCGGTGTACTGCGCCACCAAGGCCGCGCTCACCCAGCTCTCCACCGCCCTGCGCACCGAGTTCGGCCCGCGCGACGTCCGGGTCAGCGCCATCGAGCCCGGCCTCACCGACACCGAACTCCGCGGGCACATCGACAACCCGGCGCTGCGCGAACAGCTCGGCGGCATGTTCGCCGCGATTCCGACGCTCGGCGCGGACGACATCGCGGACCTCATCGCCTACACCGCCAGCCGGCCCCGGCACGTCAACCTGCGCCACCAGGTGGTGCTGCCGACCCGGCAGGCGTGACGGGGGCGCCACCTAACCCCCGCCCCCGGTCCACGGGTGGCATGGGAGCATGCCACCCGTGGCGATCGTGACGGGGAGAACGAACGGCGACACCGGCGGGGGCGGCACCACCACCCCGGCCGGGCAACCGGACGGCGACGGGGAGATACCCGGGCAGCGGCATGCCGACGGGGCCGCACCCGGCCGACCGGGAGGCCCGCGACAACGGGCCCGCCCGTTGTCCGAGGCCGGGCGGGTCCGTCAGCCCGTCGCCCTGATCCGGCTGCTCACCGGCCTGATCACGATCGCGCTCACCCTGCTGCTCGCCGACTACGCCCGCGCCACCACCGGCGGCATCGCCGCCGACGTCGCCGAGGCCGCCGCGCTGGTCCCCAGGCCACTGGCGAACCTGGCCGGCGGGCTCACCACCGCCGCGGTCCTGCTGCTGCCCGTCGGCCTCGCCGTCCGCCGCCTGCTCGGCCCCGACCGGCGGCGCGCCCTCCAACAGGTCTCCGACGGGCTGCTCGCCGCCGTCATCGCGTACGGCGCCACCCTCGCGCTCGGCCTGTGGGCCGACGACCTCGCCCCGGCCTCCCTGCTCACCGCCCTCACCCAGCGGCTGCCCGCCGACGCGCTCGCGCACACCGAACCCGTCTACGGCTACCTGGCGCCCGTCCTCGCCTTCATGACCGCCTCCGCCAGCCGCGAGCGCCGCCTGCCCTGGGCCGTCCTCACGCTCTCCGGCCTCGCCGGACTGGCCGGCGGCTACGCCACCCCCACCGCCCTGCTGCTCGGGCTGCTCATCGGCTGGACCGGCGCCCACGGCACCCTGTACGCCGTCGGCACCCCGGACCCGCGGCCCCGGCCCGGCGAAGTGCTGCGCGCCCTGCGCGACAGCGGACTGCGACCGGTCGAGGCCCTGCCCGCCGGACCGGACCACTATCAGGTCCGGCAGGCCGACGACCGGCCCGAACTCGACGTCCAACTGCTCGACCGGCAGGCCGTCACCGCCGCCGCCGTCCAGCGCGCCTGGCGCCGCCTGCGCCTGCGCACCGCCCCGCACCCGCGCGCCCTGCGCTCACCGCGCACCGGGCTGGAGCACGAGGCCCTGGTCACCTACGCCGCCCTCGCCGCCGGCGTCCGCACCCGCCGGATCGCCGCCACGGCGGGCCTCGGCCACGACACCGCCCTGATCGCGTACGAGCACCTGGCCGGACGCACCCTCGACCAGCTCGACGACGAGGAGATCACCGACGGGCTCCTCACCGACGCCTGGGGCCAGCTCGCCCTGCTCCAGCGCCGCGAGATCGCCCACCGCGCGCTCGTCCCGTCCTCGCTGCTGGTCGACGGCGGCGGCGCGGTCCACCTGGTCGACTTCGCCGACGGCGACATCGCGGCCAGCGAACTCGTCCTGCGCTGCGACGTCGTCCAGCTGCTCACCACCCTCGCCCTCCGGGCCGGCGCCGCCCGCGCCGTCCGCACCGCCACCACCGTCCTGGGCCGCGACGCCCTGGGCGCCGCACTGCCCCTCCTGCAACCGATCGCCCTGGCCCGCTCGACCCGCCAGGCGCTCAAGCGCCGCCCGGACGGCAGTACGCCAGGGGCTGGGGCGGGGGCTGGGGCCGGAGCCGGTGTCCAGGCGGGGACGGCCGGCGGGTTGCTGGAGGAGATCCGGGCGGAGGTGTCGCGCGGCCGGCCGGAGGTGGTGGGGCGGCCCGTGCGGCTGGAGCGGCTGCGGCCGCGGACACTCTTCGCCGTGGCGGGCGGGGTGGTGGCCGGGGTGCTGCTGATCCCGCAGTTCTTCGCGGTGGAGGACAACCCGGTCGCGGCGCTGACCGATGCCGATCCGTGGTGGCTGGCGCTGGCGGTGCTGGCGGCGGGGCTGAGCCACGTGGCGGCGGCGATGGGGTTCGTCGGGTTCGTGCCGGAGCGGCTGAACTTCCGCAACGTGGTGCTGGCACAGGTGGCCGGGGCGTTCGTGAAGCTGGTGTCGCCCGGGGGCGTCGGCGGGATCGCGCTGAACACCCGGCTGTTGCAGCGGGCGGACATCCCCACCGCGCAGGCGCTGTCCAGCGTCGGGGTGGGTCAGTTGATCGGGCTGGTGCTGCACCTGCTGCAGCTGGGGGCCTTCGTCTACCTGGTGGACGCGCAGCCGGGCGGTTCGGAGCTGGCGGCGCTGCCGGCCGTGGTCTGCGGGCTGGTGGTGGCGACCGTGCTGCTGGTGGTGGTCTGGTCGATCCCGCCCGCCCGGCGGTGGCTGGCGGCGCGCCTGCGGCCGTTGACGGCGGAGGTGCTGCCGCGGCTGCTGGACCTGCTGCGCAACCCGGGCCGGCTGGCGGTGGGGGTGGCCGGGCAGCTGCTGGTGTCGCTCTGCCTGATCACCTGCCTGTACTGCTGCGCCCTCGCGATCGGCCGGGCACCGTCCTTCGCCGCGGTGGCGGTGGTGTTCCTGGTGGGCAACGCGGCGGGCAACGCCGCGCCGACCCCTGGTGGGGTCGGCGCGGTGGACGGGGCGCTGCTCCTGGGGCTCCAGCAGACCGCGTCGATGGAGGAGGGCGGGGCGCTGGCGGCGGTGGCGCTGTTCCGGCTGCTGACGCTGATCCTGCCGGTGCTGCCGGGCTGGGCGGCGATGACCTGGTTGCAGCGCCGCAAGGCGCTGTAGGCGCTCGTCGGGGCTGGTAGGGGCTCGAACGCGCTCGTACGCGCTGGCAGGGGCTCGTACGCGCCGGCAGGGGCTGGTAGGCGCTGCCGCTACTCCCGGTACTCGTCCTCGTCGAGCTGGACGACCCGGCTCTGCTCGGCGGCGTCCGCGAGGTCGGTGGCCGGGTCCGCGCCGACGGCCCGGCGCTCGGCGACCTCGTCGTACTCGTCGCTGTCGGTCGCTTCGTCGTCGGGCTCGACGGTCTCGGCAGCCTCGTCGATCAGGTAGTCCTCGTGATTCTGCGGCATGGCGTCCGTCCTCACTGTCGGGAGGCTCCCAGGGCCCGGATGGCGGTACTCGCAGTATCCGCCGCCGGGCGCGCGGACGCGACGCGCCGAGGGCGCTCCGGCGTGTTGTCCGAACCCCGATTGACCCATGGAACCAGTGCATGAATGACCCATGGACGGGGTTCATTCCACTCCTAGGCTCGTCGTCATGACCACGAACGAGACCACCGCCGCCCCCGCCCGCCTCGACTACGCCCGCACCGCCCCCAAGGTGTTCCGCGCGATGATCGCCCTGGACGCCGCCGCCCGCGAGGGCCTGGACCCAGCGCTGGTGGAGCTGGTGCAGATGCGCACCTCGCAGCTGAACAACTGCGCCTACTGCCTGGACATGCACGTCAAGGACGCCCGCAAGGCCTGCGAGACCGACGAGCGGATCTACCTGCTGCCGGTCTGGCAGGAGGCCCCGGCCGGGGTGTACAGCGAGCGCGAGCGGGCCGCACTGGCGCTGGCCGAGGAGATCACCCGAATCGGCACCGGGGTCCCGGACGCGGTGTACGCCCGGGCGGCCGCGCACTTCGCGGAGGCGGAGCTGGCGCAGCTGATCTCGGTCTGCTTCACGATCAACGCCTGGAACCGGATCAACATCGCCACCCGCAAGACCCCCGGCACGCTCTGACCGCACTCCGACCGCGCTCCGACCGCGCTCCGACACGTCCGTCCCGACCAGTCCGTCCCGAGCGGTTCGGGCCCCGGCGGCGGGGCCCCGGCGGGCCCGTCCCGCCGGGCAGCGCGGAACGCCCCGCAGGCCACCGGGGGTACGATCGGTGCCGTACCCAGGGCCGTCCCGCACCCACCCGGTGGGCCCCGAGGCCCATCCGCACGACGGCCTGACAACGACGGCCCTTACGAACGACGGGGAACCCATGTCCGGCTCGCACTACTTCTCCAGTGCGCCCGAGGTCGCCAGCGAGCGCCGGCCGATCACGGTCTCGCTCCCGGACCTGACCCTCGAACTCACCACCGACGCAGGGGTGTTCTCGCACGGCCGGCTCGACCAGGGCACCCGGGTCCTGCTGGAGCACGCCCCGCAGCCGCGGGTCCGCGGCCCGATCCTGGACGTCGGCTGCGGCTACGGCCCGATCGCGCTGACCTGGGCGAGCCGCCGCAAGCGGCTCCCGGTGTGGGCGGTGGACGTGAACGAGCGCGCGCTGGAGCTGGTCCGGCTGAACGCGGAGGCGCTGCGCCTGGGCAACGTCCAGGCCGCGCTGCCGGACGAGGTCCCCGAGGACCTCCGGTTCGCCACCATCTACTCCAACCCGCCGATCCGGATCGGCAAGGCCGAACTGCGCGGGCTGTTGACCCACTGGCTCGGCCGGCTGACCCCGGACGGCTCGGCGTTCCTCGTGGTGCAGAAGCACCTGGGCTCGGACTCGCTGCAGAAGTGGCTCAACGAGCAGGGCTACCCGACCTCCCGGGTCACGTCGGTCAACGGGTTCCGGATTCTGGAAGCGCGGCCCCGCCCGGAAGCGGGCGAGGGCACCGAGAGTGGACGGGGAACGACGTCGTGAAGCAGCTGCGCGGGACCGAATTGAAGCGACTGCACCGCACCTGGCGGCGCAGCAACGAGTTCCGGCTCGCGATGATCCTGGAGAACCTGCAGTCGCCGTTCAACGTCGGTTCGGTGGTGCGCACCGGGGCGGCGATGGGCGCCGAGAAGCTGTACCTGACCGGGGACACCCCGTCGGTGCGCTCCTCCGGCGCGCAGAAGGCCGCGATGGGCACCGACAAGTACCTGAAGGTGGAGCACTTCCCGACCGTCGCCGAGGCGGTCGCGGCCGCGAAGGCCGACGGCTTCAAGGTGGTCGGGCTGGAGCTGGCGGACGACGCGGTGCCGATGTTCGCCGCCGAGCTGACCCCCGCGGTGGCCTTCGTGCTGGGGCACGAGGACCGCGGGATCACGCCCGAGGCGCTGGCGCTCTGCGACCAGGTGGTGTTCGTGCCGCAGCTGGGCCGGGTCGGCTCGCTGAACGTCTCGGCGGCCGCGACGGTGGCCTGCTACGAGGCGCGCCGGCAGGGGTACGCGATCAGCGGCACCCCGGACGGGAGTGACGCCGGGGGCGACTTCGGGGGCGACCTCGGGGACGAGCCCGGGGACGAGCCCGGGGGCGACTTCGGCGATGAGGACTGACATCTGATCCGACCTCAGATGATCGGAGGGGTGTGCCGAACGGCACACCCCTCCGGCGTTCTCCGGCGTGATCCGGCGCCGGAGGCCACCGGATATCTGCCGAACGGCAGATGTGCGGGATCGGCCCGGGCGGAAGCATTCGGGACGTGACCGAACTCCAGATCCTCGACCTCACCAAGGAGTACCGCGGCGGCAAACGCGCGGTCGACTCCTTCTCGCTGACGCTCCGGCCCGGCGTGCTCGGCCTGCTCGGCGCCAACGGCGCCGGCAAGTCGAGCCTGATGCGCATCCTGGCCACGGTCACCCGGCCCACCTCGGGGCGGGTGCTGTGGGAGGGGGTGGACATCGCCCGCCGGCCCGGGCCGCTGCGCCGCGCCGTCGGCTACCTGCCGCAGGACTTCGGCGTCTACCCACAGCTCACCGCCCGCGAGTTCCTCGCCTACCTGGCCGCCGCCAAGGGGCTGCGGCGGCGCTCCGCCGCGGCCCGGATCGAGCAGCTCCTCGACCTGGTCAACCTCACCGGCGCGGCCGGGCAGCGGCTGGGCGCGATGTCCGGCGGGATGCGCCAACGGGTCGGCATCGCCCAGGCGCTGCTCAACGACCCGGCGCTGCTGATCGTGGACGAGCCCACGGTCGGGCTCGACCCGGAGGAGCGGCTGCGCTTCGGCAGCCTGCTCAGCGAGCTCGGCGCCGACCGGATCGTCGTGCTGTCCACCCACATCGTCCCGGACGTCGCCGCCTCCGCCGACCGGATCGCGGTGATGGGCGGCGGCCGACTGCTGCACCACGGCAGTCCGGAGGAACTGCTGCGCGGGGCCGAGGGCGCGGTCTGGGAGCTGACCGTCGCCGCGGACGCGCTGCCGGCACTGCGCTCGCGGTTCCCGGTCGCCGGCACCACCCGTACCCCCGAGGGCGTCCGGGCCCGGGTGCTCTCCCGGCTCGCGCCCGCGCCCGGGGCGCAGCCCGTACCGCCCCGGCTGGAGGACGCGTACCTGCTGCTCACCGCCGACCGGGCGGTGCCCGGGCAGCCGGAGGCGGTGAGCGCGTGGTGACGCGCATCGGGGCGCTGGCCCTGGCCGACTTCCGGGAGCGCCGGCGCCGGCCCGGCTACCTGGTGGTGCTGCTCGGCACGCTCGCGCTCGGGCTGCTCGCCGCGCCGGTGGGCGACTCCCGTTGGGAGGTGTTCCAGGTGACCGACCTGCACGGCCGGTACACCAGCGGCTACGTGGGGACGGTCACGGCGCTCGGCGGCGCGGTCTGGCTCTCGCTGGCCGGCTTCGGGGTCGCCCGGGGCGGCATCGGGCGGGACGAGCTCAGCGGCGTCGGCCGGCTGCTCGCCGCCACCCCACTGAGCCGGCCGGGCTACCTGGCGGGCAAGTTCCTCAGCAACCTGCTGCTGTTCGGCTCGATGCTGCTCGCGCTGGCCGGGACGGCACTCGCGGTGCAGCTGATCAAGGGCGACTCAGCCCAGGTGGACGCGGTCCGGCTGCTGCTGCCGTACGTCCTGATCACGCTGCCGCTGCTGGCGGCGGTGGCCGGGTGCGCGGTGCTCTTCGACACCGTGCGCGGGCTGCGCGGCGGGCTGGGGGCGGCGGTCTGGTCGGCGGTCTGGCTGGTGATGGTGCTGGGCGCGCAGGCCGGCGGCGGGCCGGACGTGCTGGGCATGCGGCGGATCTCCGCCTCGATCCGGGAGTCGCTCGCGGCGGCCGGGCGGCCGGTCTCCGGAGTGGAGTTCAGCGTGGGCCTGACGGCGGACAACCGGGTGCTCGGCACCTTCGACTGGCCCGGGCTCGGGCCGGGGGAGGCGGGCGGACCAGCGGCCACGGGGGTGCTGCTGGTCGGCGCGGCGGTGGGGATCGCGCTGGTCGGGGCGCTCTGGTTCCGGCGCTTCGACGGGGATCCGGCCCGGCGGGGCATCCGGCCGGGCCGGCTGGGCATCCGGCTGGCGTGGCCGGGCGGAGCCGGAGCGCCGACCGGAGCAAGCAACCCCGGCGGGCCGGGCAAGGCGGGCTGGCCGGACGGGGGCGCGGCGGTGTCCCCGCCCGGACCGGCCGGGTTCGCCCTGGACCGGGCCCGGACGGCCGCTCCCCGGCAGGGGCGGATCGGCTTCGACGCGATGCTCGGCGAGCTGCGGATCCTGGTGCGGGGGCAGCGGCTCTGGTGGGCCGGGGCGGCCCTGCTCGCGGTGACCGCGGCGGCCGTCGCACCGAACGGGCCGAACCACGCGGTGCTGCCGCTCGCGGTGCTCTGGCCGCTGCCGCTCTGGGCCCGGATGGGCCACCGGGCCGACGGCGGCAGCACCGATCAGCTCCTCGCCGCCTGCCCGTCCCCGCTGCGCCGGGGGCTGGCCGGGCTGCTCGCCGGGGTCGTCCCGGCGCTGGCGGTGCTGGCCGTTCCGGCGCTGCGGCTGGCCGCCGCCGGGCAGTCCCGGGCGGCACTGGGAGCCGTGGCGGGCGCGCTGCTGGTGCCCGCCCTGGCGCTGCTCTGCGGCAGCCTCAGCCGTGGCCCCCGGCTGTTCCAGACCGTCTACCCGATGCTCTGGTACGGGATGGTCAACCACGTCTCCGGGCTGGACTTCCTGGGCGCCTCCGGAGACCGCGCCCCGGCCCCGGCGGCGATCGCGGGGCTGGCCGCCGCGCTGGCCGCGGCCGCGCTCGCCCTGGAGGCGATACGCCGGGCCGTGCGGTGACGCCCGTACGGCGCGCTCTCGTACCGGCGCGGCCGGGGCGATAGGTCCCGTTCGGCGGTGTGTCCCGTACCCCGCGGACGAGGGGCGGTTCCCCCGGCGGGGGGAGCCGGTCCCTCCCCGCGGCGGAGGCGGCGACCGGCGATGGGCTGGGAGTTTGGAGGCGTCGGGCGAACGCCCGAACTCCGCCGAGAATCCCGAGGATCGACCATGCGCAAGCTCACCGCCGCCGTCGCGCTCGCCACCGCCGTCACGGCCCTCGCCGCCGGGACGACGGGCACCGCCGCGGCCGCAGTCGCAGCCGTACCCGTACCCGCAGCCGCACCGGCAGCCGCACCGGCCCAGCACCTCGCCCTGCACGGCTGGACGCTGCTCAACGAGTACGGTCCGGGCCCCAACCCGGGCGAGCGGCTGACCGCCCAGGTCGACGCCCGTACGGTCGACGGCCGCACCCGGGGCCACGCCGTGGTGCAGCACGTGTTCGAGAAGGACGGCACCATCCGGGCCGAGTTCGACGTCGACTGCCTGACCGTCGACGGGGCCGGCGCCGTCACGGTGACCGGGCCGATCTCCCGGATGGTGCTCACCCCGCTCGGCGGCGAGCCGCGGCCCTTCCAGCCCGGGCAGCACCCCGAGGCGGGCCTGACCTTCTACCCGGCCGACGGGCAGGGCGAGCGCCGGGTCGGCTGGCAACGGACCGACCCCGCGATGCACACCGAGGTCACCAAGTGCGGCGCCGTCCCGGCCGACTTCTGGGTGATCGGGGGCGGCACCGTCCTGCACCGGTAGCGGCGGGGGCGCCACCTTCCCGACACCTTCCCGATCACCCCACCCGACTGACCGTCAATCTGTCGTCAATGTCCGGGATTTACGGTAGCGTCTGGCGCGCCAACTATGCCGCCGACGTGGTCGCCCGGGCCTGATCGCGACCGACCTGGTCGGCGGGATGTCCGGGGCAGCGCTGGAGCGGATGCCGGGGAACGTTGCGCTCGGGGCGGGTCGGCAAGCCGGAGGAGGTGGCTGATCCGGTCTCCTTCCTGCTGTCCGACCGGGCGGCGTACCTCAGCGGGTCGGTCTTCGACAGCCACGGCGGCGGCACGTTCTGATGGTCCGACGAGTGGGGCGGGAATGCGGGAAGTGCAGGGTCCGGCGGCCGGGGGCGGCAGAGACCACTACGACGCGATCGTGGTCGGCAGCGGCCTCGGCGGGCTGGTCGGCGCGGCCTACCTGGCCGCCGACGGGCGCAGCGTGCTCGTCCTCGAACAGCATGACGTGGCCGGCGGCAACGCCCACGTCTTCCGCCGCCGACGCAAGTACGAGTTCGACGTCGGCACCCACTACGTCGGCGACTGCGGGCCGGACGGCATCTTCCCGGCGATCCTGTCCGGACTCGGCGTCCGCGACCGGGTGACCTTCCGCCCGATGGACAACGAGCAGGGCTTCGACCGGATCATCACCCCCACCGCCACCCTGGACGTGCCGGCCGGCTGGACGGGCTACCGGGACCGGCTGCGCGCGGCGCTGCCCGAGGAGGCCGAGGGCGTCGACCGCTTCGTCCACCTCGCCGAGACGGTGGCCGGAGCCACCCGGGAGGCCCTGCTCGGCCGCCCCATGGTCGACCTGTTCCGCCAGTACCCGGACACCATGCGCTGGGCCCGCCGGGCCCGGACCCTCGCCGAGGCCCTGGACCACTGCGGTCTCTCGCCCAAGGCCCGTACGCTGCTCGCCGCCCAGGCCGGCAACTACGGCACCATGCCGGACGGCATCACCTTCGCCGAGCACGCCGCCATGCTCGACCACTACCTGCGCGGCGCCTACTACCCGGAGGGCGGCGGACAGGTCCTCGTGGCCGCCTTCGTCGAGGCCCTGGAGGCGTACGGCGGCGAGCTGCGCACCCGCTGCGAGGTGCGCCGCATCCTGATCGAGGAGGGGCGCGCCACCGGCGTCGAACTCACCGACGGCACCCGGATCTCCGCCCCTCTGGTGATCTCCAACGCCGACTACCGTCGCACCGTGCTCGACCTGTGCGGCGGCGAACGGGCCTTCCCCGCCGCCCTGGTCGACCGGACCCGCGCGGCCACCATGCGCGGCGCCCTGGTCGCCGTGTACATCGCCCTCGACGCCGAGCTGCCCGGCCTGCCCAACGCCAACCTCTGGTGGCACGGCAGCGACGACATGGAGGCCGCGCACGCCGCCATGATCGAGCGCTGGGAACGCGACCGCACGGTGGACTCGATACCCCAGCTGATGTTCTCCTTCGCCTCCCGCAAGGACCCGGGCGCCACCGCGGTCTGCCCGCCCGGCCACTCCAACTTCCAACTGCTCAGCCTCTGCCCGCCCGGCTACGAGTTCTGGGGCGTCCGCGGCGGCCCGGCGGACGGCGAGCCCTACCGCCGCGACGCCGCCTACCAGGCCCGCAAGCGGCAGTTCACCGAGCTGATGGTGACCGCCGCCGAGAAGGTGGTCGGCCCCTTCCGGGACCGCATCACCCACCTGGAGACGGCCACCCCGCTCAGCCACGAGCGCTACACCCGCAGCAGCGGCGGCACCCCGTACGGCATGGCCCGCTGGGGCAACGTCAGCCAGCGGCCCGACGTGCGCACCGACGTCGAGGGCCTCTACGTGGTCGGCCAGAGCACCCGCTTCGGCAGCGGCCTGAGCGCGGTCGCCACCAGCGGCATGGTCGCCGCCGGGCAGATCCTCGCCCGCCCACTGCTGGCCGAGGCAGCCGCCGGCACCGTGCTCGGCGACCCGGCCAAACTCCCCGCCCGCGGCCCCGCCTGGGACCCACTCCTGGTCTCCCGCGGCCGCGCCCGCCAGCACGCCAAGGGCCTCGCCCGTATCGGCTGAGCCCCCCACCCGGCCCCGCACCCGCGCCGGACCGGAAGATGTACCAGCTCACGGACGATGACAGGGCGGTGGCTTCGCCTTCCGAAAGCCAGGCACACCGACGTCAGGAACGCCTGTCCAGCAGCCCTCGTTCGAGGGCGACGACCACCGCGTGGGTGCGGTCCCTGACGTCGAGCTTGGCGAAAACCCGCAACAGATGGGTCTTCACTGTGGCTTCCGCAATGACCAGCCGCCGACCGATCTCCGCGTTGGACAACCCGTCGGCGACTGCGCTCAGTACGTCCACCTCCCGCGTGGTCAGAGCCACCGGAGCGGGCTGCCGCATGCGGGCGACCAGCCGCTCCGCGACCCTCGGGGCCAGCACGGTCTCGCCGCGGGACGCGGATCGGATGGCGTCGACGAGCTGGTCACGCGTGGTGTCCTTGAGCAAGTAGCCGATCGCGCCCGCCTCGACCGCGCGCTCGATCTCCGCGTCGGTGTCGTACGTGGTCAGGATCAGTACCCGGGTCCCCGGGTGGCGGGCGACGATCTCGGCGGTAGCACTCGCGCCGTCGAGGACCGGCATCCGCAGATCGATCAGTGCCACGTCCGGCTTCAGGAGCTCGACGAGTTCGACGGCCGCGCGGCCGTCGCCGCCCTCGCCGACGATGTCGATGGTGGGCTCCGAGGCCAGCAGGGCGACGACCCCGGCGCGCATGACCGTGTGGTCGTCGACCACGATGACGCGGAGACCTTCCGGCTCTGTTCGACCTGTCATGTCGTCACACCTGACTGTTCGTGGGAATCACGGCGAGAACACGGGTGCCGTCGCCTAGGGAACTGGTGACGGTGAGTGCGCCGCCGAGTTCGGCGAGGCGGTTGCGCATGCCGTTGAGCCCGAAGCCGTGGGAGTCCTCGACCACGAAGCCCCTGCCGTCGTCGGTTATCTCCAGTTCGACGCCGTACGGAGACGGAGTGAGGACGATCTCCACCGCAGAGGCGGCCGCGTGCTTGCGGACGTTGGCCAGGGACTCCTGGGTGCAGCGCAGGAGCGCGATCCGGGTCGGCTGGTCGCACTCGACGTCCGGCAGGTCCGCGGTGACGGTGAGCCCCGTGTCCTCGGCGAACCGGTCCAGGGTCCGGCGCAGGGCCCCCGCGACCGAGCCGAGGGCGAGACCGCTCTGCGGGGCGGAGCCGACGAGTACCCGCGCCTCGGCGAAGTTCTCGCGTGCGGTGTTCTCGATCGAGAGCAGTTGTCGGGCGCTCCTGCCGGGGTCCGTGTCGAGGCTGGAGCGGGCCGCCTCCGCCAACACGATGATGGACGCGAAACCCTGGGCGAGGGTGTCGTGGATCTCCCGTGCCAGCCGCTCGCGCTCCTCCGTGGCACCCTGGAGCCTGTGCGCCTCGGCCAGGCGCAGTTGGGCGCTCTCCAACTCGGAGGCGAGTCGGCGGGCGCGCTCGTCGCTCTGCTCGACGATCCGGACCACCGCCAGCCCGAGCAGCACGCTCGCCGTGTAGCCGATGAGGGTGAAGACGATGTTGCCGGTGGAGAAGTCCTCCGCGTGCCGGCTCTGATGGCGGATGATGCCGGCAACGGTGGCCGCGGCGGCGGCGCCGCTGAACGCGATCGAGTACCGCGGGCTCCTGGCGAAGAGCCAGAAGTGAGGGAGCGACACGATGAACAACGCCGCGCCGTCGCCACGCAGGAGGGACAGTGCGCCCAGACCGAGGACGAGCACGCCCAGAAAGGTGTGGGGGCGCAGCACCGGATTGCGGGGTAAGGCCACCACGGTCGCGTAGCAGAGGGCGATCACGGCCAGCAGCGCCAACGACCAGTACCTCGTTGTCCCACCGTGGTTCAGCGCGGAAATGACCGGGGGACACACGCCCAGCAGCACCCAGGAAGCTGCGTACCACCGGCGAAGGATCCGTATGCGGAACCGGTCGTCGGGCTGCGGCCGTTGAATCATGATCGTCAGCCTACGTTCTGCAGCGGTCCGGTCGTAGGGACCGCGGCATGCGCCCGTCGCGCCGGGCGGGACGGCCACCACGCCCGGTCGCCGAGGAGCAGCAGGAGCGAGGGCAGGACCAGGAGCCGGATGACGACGGCGTCCAGCAGCACGGCCACCGCCAGGCAGAAGCCCATCTGCTTCATCTCGGTGAGGTGCAGGGCGACGAAGGCACCGAACACCGTCACCATCACGATCGCCGCGCTGGTCACCACCTTGGCCGACCGGCTGATGCCGTCCAGTACCGCCTCGCGAGCCGACATCCCGTTCCGCATGGCCTCGTGTATCCGGCCGACCACGAAGACCTGGTAGTCCATCGACAGGCCGAAGAGGATCACGAACAGGAACAGCGGTACCCGGGACGCAATGGCACCGAGGGAGTGGAAGGCCAGTAGGTCCTCTGCCCATGTCCCCTGGAAGAACACGACCAGCAGGCCGAGCGAGGCCCCGGCGGACAGCAGATTGAGTGCCACGCCGATCAGGCCGATGACGACCGAGCGGAACGCCCACACGGTCATCACGAAGGTCGCCAGCAGTAGGAACCCGATGACCAGCGGCAGCTTGCTGTTCTCGTGATCCACGTAGTCGCGGCCTCGGGCCACGTCACCGCTCACCCCCGTCTCCACACCGGACAGCCTGCCGACCGTGGCGGGCAGATAGTCCTTACGGATGTGGTCAAGTGACTCGATCGACTGGGCGGAGGGTGCGGGGAACGGGACGGCCAGCTCCAGCACGCTGACCCGGCCGTCGGCCGACGTGCGCACCGTCGGCTCGGCGTCCTCGGCGAACAGCGGATCGGCCTGCGCCCGTCGGCCGAGGTCCGTCAGAGCATGCTGCACCTGAGCCGCTCGCTCCGGAGTGGAGCGGGCGACAACCACGTGCTTGACCAGGAGCTCCGGGAACGCCGTGGTCAGCCGGTCGTAGGCCTGCATGGCCGGGATGTCGCGGGAGAAGGTGTCCTTGCCCGGGTCGACGAGCCTCAGGCCGAGCGCGGGCGCCGCCAGGGCGAGCATGACCAGCGTCGATACGCACAGCGTGAGGGCGGGGTGCTTGTGCGCGGGCCTCAGCAGGGCGCCGAACACCCGGCCCGTCTCGGCCTCGGCCCGCTTCGCCCGGACCGGCTTGCCGCGGGCCGCACGGTGGGCTGCACGCAGCTCGGTCCGGTGGCCGATCTTCACCAGGAGTGCGGGAAGTACGGTCAGGGAGCTGACCACGGCAACCGTCACGACCAGGATCGTGCCCGTCGCGAGCGAGGAGAAGATGACGTCCGTGGCCAGATACAGGGTCGCGGTGGAGACGATCACGGCGAGACCGGAGACCACGATGGCCCGGCCCGCGGTCGCCGCCGCCAGCTCCACCAGGGCCTCGGAACTGAGCCGCCCCCCGGCGCGGGCCCGTTCCTCGCGTTCGCGCTTGAGGTAGAAGAGCGTGTAGTCGACGCCCACCGCCAGGCCGATGAGCAGGATCATGTTGGTCCCGACACCGGGGTCGGGCAGGACATGGGACGCGACCATGGACAGCCCCAGGGCGGCGGTGATCGAGGAGAGCGCAAGCAGCAGCGGCACACCGGCCATGACCACCGATCCGAAGACGATCAGTAGCGTGATGAGCGTGACCGGCAGGGTGATGCGCTCGGAGAGCGTCAGGTCTTTCCCTCGCTGGTCATTGACGCCCTTGCTGATCGAGGGGGAGCCGGTCTCCTCCACGATCAGGTCCGGGTGGCCGTCGCGAACCTTCGCCGTCTGCGCGAGGAGCGGGACGACGTTCTTCTTGCCGTCCAGCTCGGGGCCGTTCAGGACCACCGAGACCCTGACGACCTGACCGTCCTTGGAGCGGACCGGAGGTGCCACGCCGTCCACCTCGGGAAGCTTCCGCATCCGCTCGGTGAGCTCCTGCGCCGCCGAGGCGGCGGCGGCCGTGTCCAGCGGTCCGGACCTGGCGTGGATGATGATCTGCTCCGTCGGCCGCTGCTGCATGCCGCCCGCGGCCGCGATCGCCTCGGCCCGCCCCGCCTCACCGACCCGGTAGTCCTCGGTAGTGGCTTCGTGGGAGCCGACCGTGACGCCGACACCGAAGCACAGGATGACGAACGCGAACCAGCCGGCGATCGCGCGCCATGCGTGCCGGGCGCTCCATCGGGCTATCCGCACAGGGAGTTGACTCATACCCGAGATCCTGGTCGGCCGGGGGCAGGGCCCGACACGCCCGGCCGGTTGAATCTCGGGTCCACCGTTCAGTGGACGGCCGGGGGTGAAACCTCAGTGGGCCGCTCGACGGCGGTGAACAGTTCGTCGATGACGGCCTGGGCGGCGGGGAAGTCGAGGCGTACCGCGAGGTGCTCGGTGGGCAGACGGACGGCGCGCTGGAACAAGCGGCCCGGTAGTAAACGCCCACACTCACGCATCGCTCACGCAAGCGATCTTGCAGGGCGTCGCCGACGCCTGCCCGCACGCCGAGAAAAGGCAAAAGCCCCAGGTCACGGCGAGTGAGTCCTGGGGCTTCTACAGAGCCGCCTGCGGGATTCGAACCCGCGACCTACGCATTACGAGCGCGGTCGGTCCCGTGCCCACCAGTCCCAATGGGCGGGCCTGAATCCCAGTTTTACCTGATCAGAGCACGTGCACCCCTGACGGTTAGTCCCAGGCGGGACCGTGCGTCCCACGGGTGCCCGAACGTCCCGGGCACTTCGCGGGCACCCCGACGACTGGGGAATGTCCTAGAGTCCAGCTTAGACGACCCAGCCACGATCGTCACTCTCGGCAACGCCCCACCGTACGACTGCGGCGATGCTCCCGAGCACCGACAAGCTCGCGGGAGCCGCCGACCGGGCAGACCCCTGGCGCACCAGGCCCATCGCCCCGCACCGGAGCCCGGGCCACCCGAGCAGGCCGGCGCGCGACGACACCCACCTTCTCGCACCTGCCGTATTCCCATCTGCGCAAAGTGCGATAAACGCAACAAGACCTAGATTGCCCTGCTTCCGGCATGTATGGTGTCCGGCTCATCCCCGGGTGGTCCGGTGGAGGGTGTGCTGGGGGGTACGTGGCGGGTCTGCAGGTGTTCCGCGTTTCTGATGGGGATGTTCGTCGTGTCGAGGGCGACACCGTGGAGCTGGAGCGTCACCTCCAGGCTCTCGTCGAGGCGAACATGGAGGAGATGCTGGGCGGCGTCCGTTTCCTGGCGAGCGAGTACTCCACCGGTCCGGTACACCGGGGCCGGATCGACAGCCTCGGTCTGGACGAGGACGGCAGCCCGGTGCTGATCGAGTACAAGCGCACGAGCAGCGAGTCGGTCCTCGCACAGGGGCTTTTCTACCTCGCGTGGCTGGTGGAGAGCCGCGCCGAGTTCGAGGCGCTCGTCGAGCAGCGGCTCGGCACCAAGGCCGCGGAGCAGGTGGACTGGAGCAACCCGCGGGTGGTGTGCATCGCAGCGGACTTCACCCGTTACGACCTGGTGGCGGCCGGGATGTCCCACCACCGGATCGACATGGTGGTCTACCGGCGATACGGGGACGACCTGGTGACGCTGGAGCTGGCGGCGTCGGTCGCCGGCGGGTGCAGCGCCCTCCCGGGTCGGCGGACAGAGCTTGCCCGGCCGGTATCGGCCAACCGTCGGACGGTCACCGACGTGCTCGCGCAGGCTGGCGGCGAGATCCGCGGACTGTACGAGGAGCTCGACTCGCGTCTGCTCGACCTGGGCGAGGGCCACGCGGTACCGCTGCAGCACTACGTTGCCTACCGTCGGCGGCGGAACTTCGCCTGCGTCCGGGTGCTGGCGCAGGCTCAGGCTCTGGTCGTCTTCCTTCGGGTCGACCCGACGACGGTCCAGCTGGTTCCGGGCTGGACCCGGGACGTCCGGAGAATCGGGCACCTCGGGACGGGCGAGCTGGAGGTCCGCATCGGGTCGGTGGAGGACCTCGATCGGTCGATGGCGCTGCTGCGCACGAGCTACGCCGCTGCTGCGTAGTCCGGCGATGGCGATGGGCCGTACCCCGGTAGGGGTACGGCCCATCGTTGTTGCTCGGCCCGCCCGCCGGAGGGCTGGTCCGCAGGGCTGGCCTCAGCCGAGCAGCCGCACGCTCCAGCGCTTCAACGCCTTTGCGTCGCCGTCCTGGAGTACGCGACCGGCCGCCTCCAGAGCAGCCCTCGCTGCCTGGTCGATGCCCTGCGCGTCGATCGCCGGGTTCTGTGCCACGGTCAGGCGGGCCAGCAGGTCCCACACCAATACCGGCCCGTGGGTGAACAGGTTCTTCCCGTCGCATCCGAGGTACGCGGCGCGCTGGTCCAGGGCGGCCTCGACTCGCTTGGCGAACTCCTCGTAGTTCGAGCAGGCGTCGAGCACCAGGCCGTGGCAGCGCAAGCCACCGAGGTCCCCCCGAAGACAATCAAGGTTGATCCACCGCCCGGTGTCGGCCACGTCCTCTCCCACCCAGGCGACCCCGTCGTCCGAGAAGCCGCCGTGGGCAGCGAAGACGATCAGATCGGCCGGCGCGCGCAGAGCCTCCAACGCCTCCGTAGCTGTGCCCGGGGTCCGCACTTCGATCTTGAGGGGATCGCCGCGCTCCGTTGAGTACCATCGCCGGCGGACCGTCCGCAACTGGTACCCCAGCCCCCGGACGTACTCCACCATCGGCTCGTCGCCGGCGAACGCCATGATCCGGATCGTGCTCACTTCGCCCCCTCGGTGCTGAACGGCTCCGGCTCGAAGGCTAGGCGGTCGGCCCGGTCTTTGGTTACCGCCGGCGGGAACGGGGTGGTGCGGGTGCCGGGGTGACAGGTAGTTCGCTCGGCTGGGTGCGGGAAGAGTCGAGGGCCTGCTGGATGTGGGCGCGGCGGGCGGCCCAGCGGCTCAGGTCACGCTGGTAGGTCCGGCCTTCCTCGCCTCCGGCGAGGCGCGGGTCGGGGGCGGTGGGCTGACGGTCCTGGGGGTTCGGCTGTTCGATGGTGGTCTTCCTCCTCAAGGGGTAGGGACTCTGGGCGTGGGCCCGGGGGAGGGCAGGGTTAGTGGCCGCGGTCGTGCTGCGGTTCTCGGGCCAGCGCGGTGATCAGAGCGCGTTCGCGGACGAGGTCGGCGTGGACGTCGGACTGGTTCGGGTCGAGGGCTTCGAGGGCGCGGTCGATCACCGCGAGTGCTTCGGATCGGCGGCCGAGGCTGCGCCAGGCGGTGGCGGTGCGGAAGAGCATGACCGGGTCGTCGTCGTCGAAGGTGGGCCACGCGGCCAGCTCCAGGATGTGCTCGGCCTGGTCTGGCAGTCCGTCTCCGAGCCAGAGGCCGTGGAGCAGGGCGTGGCAGACCTGGGGATTGTCGCCGGCCTCGGCGAGACTGCGGTCCAGGGCTTCGAGGGCGCCGGCGGCGGAGCTTCCGAGGAGGGCGAACGCGGCGAGAGCGCGGGTGTACGGATCCCAGCGGGCTCGCTCGCTCCCCGGGACCTGGTCGAGCAGCTGCTGGATGCTGCGGCACCGGAAGTCGAAGCGGAGGGCGGCGAGGTGGATGTGCCGGAGCGCTTGGGCGTGGATGCGGTCGGTGCCGGGCTGGGTGAGGTGGTCGGTGCCGACGAGGTGGGCGAGGGCGCTGTTGCGTCGGCTGCGGGCGTACCAGGCGAGGTGGTTGGCCAGGGCGGCACTGGTCTGCCAGTCCGCTCCGGCGCGGCTGAGCCAGCGAGCGGCTTCGGAGGGCCATGGGCGGCCTTCGTCGATGTCCTGCTCGACGAGGGAGCGGATGGCGGCCAGCGCGGTCGGGCGGAGGTCGTCGCGGTGGACGGCGGCGGCGAGAGCGGAGTACGAGCCGGGGGTGTCGAGCAGCCCGCGGATCATGATCTTCTGCGTGGTGGGGTAGGCGGCAGCGCGGGCAATCCGTTCGATGGCGTCGAAGGCGGTGGTGGTCAGGCCGTGCTCCCTTGTGGGGTCGGTGACGTGGCAGGGGTGGTCGGTTCGGCGGGCGCGGCGGGTGCCGGCCTGCTGGGGTGAGGCGGTGTTGGCGCGGGTGGTGATCAGCGGGCAGGCTGCCGGGGCTGGTCGGGCGGGTTGGAGGCGGCGGTCGAGCAGCTGGCGCCCGGTGCCGGCGATGAGGGGACGACGCGTGTGCGGGCGGCCAGCGCCCGCAGGGACGGACCGGGTGGGGCCTTGGGGACGAGGGGGCGGACGTCGAGGTACAGCAGGTGCTCGGGTGTGAGGTCACGGCCGAGGCGGGCCACCGGCGCCGGGTCGGCCATCGCGGCCGTGACGGCTTCCAGCAGCGGGGCCGGGATGCCTTCCGACATCTCGATGGTCCAGCCCTCGACCTCACCCGGACCGAGCTTTCCACCGCTGATCTGCCAGGCGCGGCTCTCCCCCACGAACATCTGCCCGGCGGGGGCGGTGCAGCGGTAGACGCTGGCCATCTCGGCGTCCGATGCGCCCCACATCAGGTGTTCACGGGTGCTGTTGTCATGCCAGCCTGCGTCGATGATCGGCCCGAGACCGTCCTCGGTGAGCCCGGCGGGCCGGATCAACTCGCTCGGGCCGGCGGCGAGCGCGGTGTTCAGCGCGGTCACGATCTCCGGCGGGGTGCGGCGGTCCGCGGTGACCCGCCAGACCTCCTCTCCGCTCAGCGGGTCGTCGAAGGAGGAGGTCCAGCTCGTCCCCGTCTCGTCGCTGGTCGACATGGCGCGCAGCCGTCGGCACGGGCTGGTGTACACCGTGGTGGCGCCCTGTTTCTCGGTGGACCAGCCCCGGTCGGTCAGGGGCTTGGCCGCGGAGGTGCGGTCGTGGCCGGGGCCGGCGAGGTAGACCGGGGCGACGAGAGCCAGCGGCGCCGGCCTGAAGTCCGGGGCGAAGAGCTCCGGGATGCGCTCGACGGCCCCGCCCAGCAGGCGGTCGATCCTCTGGAGCGCCTGCTGGTGCTGGGCTTTTGGCAGCGATCCCCAGGTCCACTCGGTGCCGTCGCCGACGGGCAGGTCGTGAAGCGCTTCGGCGATCCAGCCGCGATTCACCATCGCATTGATCTGAGACGCAGCGACGCATGCCGCCGCGTCCTTCAAGTCATCCATGGTGAAGGAGAGTTCACCGAGATCCGTGGTGAGGGGCGGTGTCCGCTTTCGGCTTGCGGTGCGCGGGTCGAGGTTGGCGCCCAGCTCCAGGTCGAGGAGCGCCGGCGCACTCGCCGCCGCCGCGACGACCATGTCCTCCACCAGCAGACTCGCCAGGGCCCTCTGCTCAGGGGGAAGTCGGCCCCAGACCGTCGGAGTGCGGCTCCGGCTGCTGGGGATGACCCGGGTCACGATGTACCAGTCGACGACGGGGCCGGCGCCTTCGACCTCCTCCAGGACCTGCTCGCACAGCTCGGCCGCTGCCTCCCGCAGGTCCGTCTCGGTGTACGGGCTGGCGTTGACGTGGCCGGCCCCCGTCCGGTGGCCGAGGTGGCCGAGCAGTTCCTCGTCCATCCAGTCCCGGTCCCGCTGCAGGGGGGTGGTGTCGGTGAGCGCCTGGGCGAGGGCGTCGACGACGACGGCGGGGGCGTTGGTGGTGACCATGGCCTGCCAGTAGGGCGGGTAGCCGCCGGAGCCCCGCGGACCGATCTCCACGTACAGGTGGGGACGGGCCATGAGGTCGTCCGGATCACCGGGCGGGTCGAGGCGGATCTGGGCGCGGGCGAGTTCGTCGGGAGCTTCCAGGTCGAGCACGCCGCCGCGGTAGGTGCTGCGCCAGCCGGCGTCGGTGAGGCTGCGGATCAGGGTCCGCCGGTCGGTCGGCTGCTGGAGGGCGGGGTGCGACTCGCCGGTCCAGTCGATGGTGTCCCCGGTGCGGGCGAGTACGTCGGTGACGGCCATGATGATCTCCGGCGGCGTCTCGGTCGAGAAGCCCGCCATCCAGGCCGGCGCACCGAGGGGCTCCGGGGCGGCCGTGATCCGCCAGGCGGCACCGGGGTCGAGCTGGCCGTCCGCGATGCGGAAGCGATGGGACCTGCTCCAGGCGAACTGCTGGCCCAGTTCGTCGTCGGTGCTTCGGCCCCAGCCCTGCTGGACGAGGCGGTCGAAGACCCTGTTGGTGTGCTCGCGCCCGGCGAGGTACGCCGGGGTCACGTCGATCGTGGTTTCGGGGATGGCGGTTCCTCGGGACTGTCAGCGGCTGGGGCCGTGGGTGACGGTGGTAGCGCGGGCGGCGGGTTCTGGTTCGGCAGCGGGGCCAGCTGGGTGGTCCCCGCGTTGCCGCGCCCCGGTGTTCAGCGGAGGCGCGGCAGCGGCCTGGCCGCCGGCTGCGGGGAGGGTGCGGGCGCCGAGACGGCGGTCCCGGTGGAGTCGGCAGCGGCTCGCGCTGGGGAGTTCCTGCGGGCGGCTTTGGCCCGGTGGACGTCCAGGGGCGTCGGGCTGGAGGGGATCTCGACCAGTTCTGCGGCGCCGATGACGGCCGCGCCGACGGCCAGGTCGTCGAGGTCTCCGATGTCGCGGACGGCGGGGGCGAGCATCGCGCTGACCATGGTGTGGAGGATCTGGTCCGGCGTCGAGATGCTGGCCGCAGCGGACCAGCCGTCGAAGTCGTCGGCGATGTCGACGCGCCAAAAGGCGTCCTGCCCGGCTTCCTCCCACTCCTCGCCGTCCGGGAACGCCCGGGTGTCGAGGACGATCGTGTCCTGCGGGCTGTACTCCGAGTAGGCCGTCTCGGTGCCGGCCGCGGCGTCCCAGGTGAGGGTCCAACCGTGGTCCTGGAGGGGGGTGCGCCACTCTTCGTCGGCGGCACCCCCGGTGAGCCGCCTGCCGGTGCGCAGCCGCTCGGCCAGGTCCGTGGTGATGGCCTCGACGACCTCGATCGGCGTGTTCTCGGTGAGGCCGATGGTCCACAACGGCGGGAGGAAGGGCCTTTCGTGGACGGCGATCTTCCACACCACGTCGCCGTTCCCCGGCTCGAATCCGAACCGGACCCGGCCGTCGGTAGAGATGATCAGCTGGTTGCCGCGGCCGTCGTCGAGGCGTACGGCTCCGGCGTCGGTGAGCGGCCGGATCGCGCGCTCGGCGTCCAGGGCGGGTCCGGCGTACAGGGCTGGGGTGATGCGGACCTGCTGCCAGGGCCGGTCGCGGGCCCGCTTGGCCCAGTGGGGATTGGCCGTGGTCAACTGCGGCTCCTGGTAGTCGGGTTCTCTCGGCGCGCGGTCGGCCCGGTGCGGCGGGCGGGACGGCAGCGGCTTGGCGGTCGACGCCGGAAGGTGTCGGGGTCGGTGCTGGGGGTGGTCAGCGGGGCTTCGGCTGCGGTCCGCCGCGGCCAGGGGCTCCGGTGTGGCCGTGCCAGTCGGTGCCCGGCGGAAGGGGTGCTGTGGGGGCCAGCGTGGTGCGGGAGCGGGTGCGGGCTGCTGCGGATCGCGGCGAGTGGTCGGCGCCGAGACGGCCGACGGCGTGGTCGGCAGCCTCCCGGCCGGAGGCGACGATCTCCGCCGTCAGCCGGAGCGCTTCGCCGGCGTCTCCACCGACGCCGTGGTGGAGGGCCCAGCCGCCGGCCGCGCGCAGGGCCCGGGCGCTGCGGTCCAGCACGCCGCCCTCCCCGGTGATGACGCCGGCCACCCTGCGGACCTCGGCCGGATCGGTGGTGCGCAGCAGGTGAGTGGTGACGTCGTCGATCCGGTCGGCCAGTTGTTCCGCGGTGTTGCTGGGCAGGCGGTCTTCGGTGACGGCGACGAAGGGCGGTGGCGACGGGCGGACGCCGAGGGTGGGGTCGAGGGCGACGTCGTAGCCGGCGGTGGCGAGGAGGATGGCCGCGTCGGTGGCGATCTCGTTCTCCTCGTACTGCTGGTGGCCGGTGGGCAGGGTGTAGTGGTTCCGGCTGCCGGGGGTGGGGGCGAAGCCCGTCGTGCCGACGAGGAGGGCGGTGTGCTCGTCTCCGCCGCTCGCCACGATCGCGCCTTCGTCGGTGCGTCGGATGGTGACCGTGTTCGGCTCGGTGCTGTCAGGGCTGGCGTCCTCGGGGTCGGCCTGCCTCTCGCCCGGGCCTTCGCGGGCGGACTGCGGCTGCCTTCCGGGTGGCAGGTTGCGGCGCGCGCTGGGCTCGAGTTGGACCTGGGTGCGGTTGGCGGCGGGGATCTTGAGGCGCTGGCGGAGCGTCGGCAGGGGGTTGACCACTTCGTCGAGCGCGGCGCTGATGAGGGCGCTGGGGGTGTGGCCGGTGAAGGAGGCGTGCCAGCGCTCGCTGGGGTATCCGCGGGGGCCGCCCCAGACGGTGACGGTCGGGCCGAGGCCGCGGATGTCGCCGATGTTGTGGTTGACCGCGATGCCGGCGGTGTCGTCGGGTCGGGTGTAGCTGTAGACGCCGTGGACGGGGCTGGTCTCCCGCGACCATGGTTCGTCGGCGGCTTCCAGGTCGGTCGCGATGGTGGTGTCCAGCGACCTGCGGCCCCAGAGCAGTTCGTCTCGCACTGCCTCGTTGGTCGCGGTCAGGGCGTGGGAGAGGCGCTCGGCCACCGCGCTCACGAGCTCGACGGGTGTGCGGGTGCAGAAGGTGGCGCTCCAGGTCCGCTTGCCGACGGGCGAGGCGTAGGCGGCAATGCTCCAGCGGGGCCCGGTGGTGGTGTCGTGGTCGAGTTCGATCGCGGCGAGGAGGGACTCGTGCAGGGCGACGGTGATGTCCTGCCCCGGGCTGTGACGGCCCCAGGTGGGAGACGTTTCGAGGAAGTGGGCGAGGGCGGCCTCGGCGTCGCCCGGTCCGGCCAAGTGGCCTGGTGTGACCACCACTTCGTCGGGGGCGGGGGTGCTCAGGAGATCTCCTTCGGGCTGGGGCGGGGCCGGGCCGCCTCGATCGAAGCGGCCCGGCTGTCGGTGATCAGGCTTCGGCCAGTCCCTCGTCCTCGGGTTCGGTCGCGCCCTCGGCGATCTGCCGCTCGGTCTCCGCGAGGCGCAGTTCGGCGATGCCGGCGTAGTGCGGGGTGACCTCCACGCCGATGAAGTTGCGGCCTTCCAGCAGGGCGGCGACTCCGGTGCTGCCGCTGCCGGCGCAGACGTCGAGCACGGTGCCGCCCGGGCGGCAGATCTTGACCAGTTCCCGCATCACGCTGACGGGCTTCTGGGTGATGTGGACCCGGCCGCTCCTGGGCTGGGAGGCGGTGTAGAGGCCGGGCAGGTAGACGGGGTGGGCGTCGCCGTCGATCGGGCCCTTGCTGCCCCACAACACGAATTCACAGTGCTGGGTGAATCGGCCCTTTTGCGGGCGAGCGGCGGGCTTGTACCAGGCGAGTGCGCCGCGCCAGATCCAGCCGCCGGCCTGCAGCGCATCGCTCGTGGCAGCCAACTGACGCCAATCCGTGAAAACGAGGGCGACGCCGCCGGTCTTGGTCGCGCGGTAGGACTCGGCGAGGAGTTGGGACAGCCAGTAGGTGTAGCTCCTCTGGTCCTTGTTCTCACCGGGGAAATCGGCGAGGGAGTGGGCGGCGTCGTTCGAGGTGTACTTCGCTCGCGCCGTTCGTCCGGTCCGCTCCTGGGCGGTGCGTCCGCCCGAGTTGTAGGGCGGATCGGTGATGACGGCGTCGATGGAGTTCGAGGGGATCGCGGCGAGCCGGACGAGGGCGTCGCCCTGGTGGATTTCGTAGGGCAAGGGGCGGGCTGACCTCCTGGTCGGGGATGGGGCAGCAACGGCAACCGGCGGATTGACCTGGCCTTTCGGCGGGTGGCGGGAGTCCGGCGGGGCGGCTCCGGAGTGCTCGGGCTGCGGCTGCGTCAGGAACCTAGCCCAGGTGCGGCTCGCAACCTAAAACGCGCCCCGAGCCAGCCTTGCGAAGATCGTTTTAGGTTGCGAGTCGCACTCCGCCTATCGTCTGCCACGCCCCCGGAGATCGCCCGGTCCGGAATCCCGTTTTAGGTTCCGAGCCGGTCCGGTTCTACGGTGAGGCGCCCCGAAGGAACTCCGCCTTCTTCCTGCACGTCGACCAATTTCCCGTTTTTGGTTGCGAGCCGGGAAGGCATTAGCGTCCGTCGGGCAGGTCGCCGGTACACCCCGGATTGCAGGAATCACAACGTTTTAGGTTGCGAGCCCTCGATTCGATACCGTCGGCCGCCGCAAGCGAATTCCACCCATCCCTTTCCAGGGGACACCCATGCCTTTTTCGAGATTACGAGCGCGGCTCGCTGCCGCTCCCGCCGGCCCGCCCGCCTCCCGGCCGGGCGGGCCCACCCCGCACCCCACCGCACGATCCGACAGGAGCCCCCGCCTTGCTCGCCCTCACCGCACGGATGCGGATGCCCAAGCCCCGCCCGCCGGACCCCCGTGCCGCCAAGGCCGGAGGTGACGTTCGGAGGGCGCGATGAGCTGGCAGAAGTGGGTCGGCGGCGGTCTCGCCGGCCTTCTCCTGGCGCCGTTCGCCATCGCCTTCCCCGCCCTGGCGGTCAGCGCCAACGACTCCACCAAGTCCGACACTTGCACACCTGGTCCAGGTCCACAGCCTGTGGACAGCGCGGCCGTGGCCGCCCAGGTCAAGAAGATCCTGGACGGCGCGACCGGGCAGGTCGGACCCGTCGCCGGGCTGGACAACCCGGCCGTGCAGATCCCCTTCGCGAAGACGATCACGGCGACCGGCATCTCGATGAACGTGTCCGCCCGCGGTCAGGTCATCGCTCTGGCCACCGCGCTGCAGGAGTCGAACCTGCGGAACCTGTCCTACGGGGACCGCGACAGCCTGGGCCTGTTCCAGCAGCGCCCGTCGCAGGGCTGGGGCACGGCCGAGCAGATCCAGGACCCGGTGTACGCCTCGACCCGGTTCTACAAGGCCCTGTTGGAGGTTCCCGGCTGGGAGCAGCTGCCGCTCACCGTGGCGGCCCAGAAGGTCCAGCGGTCCGGCTATCCGGATGCCTACGCCAAGTGGGAGCCGCTGGCGACCGCCTTGCAGCAGGCCATCTCCCAGGTGTTGTCCGGAAGTTCCACTCCTGGGCCGACGCCCTCCCCGGGCACGACCCCGTCACCGGTCCCGTCCGCGCCGGCCACGCCGAGCGGCTGCGGCACGGGAGGCGGCGACGGAACGAACTGGGGTGTCATCCCACCCGGTGTTCTGCCGGCCGGCTACCAGATCCCCACCGATGTTCCGCCTGCCGTCCAGGCCGCCATCAAGTTCGCCCTCGGCCAGCTGGGCACGCCCTACCAGTGGGGCGGCAGCTGCACCGACTCACACGGCCAGGACCCGATGGGCCGCTGTGACTGCTCGTCCCTGACGCAGCAGGCGTACAAGGCCGGCGGCATCTCGATCGAGCGCCGGACCTACGAGCAGGTCCACAACGGCACCGCCGTGAGTGTCGACGCCATCCGCCCGGGCGACCTGCTGTACACCCGGCCCGGCCCCGAGGGGCCGGAGCACGTGGGCATGGCGATCGGCCAGGGCCTCGTGGTGCACGCCCCCAAGACGGGCGACGTGGTCAAGATCTCCACGCTCGCGTCGTGGAAGGCGGACATCATCGCCGCCCGCCGCATCGCCCCCTGACGGCAACTGCCGTCCATCTCAGCGCACTTCGCGCACCTCTCCCCCCTCCCGCGCGGCCCGACCGCGCACCTTCCTGCCCCTCTAGCCGTGGAGTGTGATTGCTCACCTACTACCTCGCCGACGCCGCCACCCAGCTGGCGTACGACCCCGGCATCTCGCCGTCCGAGGGCGGCCTGCCCGGCCTGTCCGTGCTGAAGTCCACTGTGGGCAGCATCAACCTCTTCGCGATCATCGCGGTGGTCGGTGCGCTCTGCGTCAGTGGCATCGTCTGGGCCTGGGGCCACCACACCGGCTCGCACGGCAGCGAGCAGAAGGGCAAGCAAGGCGCGCTGGTCGCGGCCGGCTGCGCGCTTCTGCTGGGCGCCGCGAACGGGATCGTCAGCTTCTTCAGCACCGTTGGGACCAGCGTCCACTGATGAAGTCCTCGCCGTTCACCGGCCAGTCCACCATGCTGCGCCGGCTGCTGATCGGCCTGGGCGTGCTCGTGGTCGTCGCCCTGCTGGCCGGGCTCACCGCCCGGCTGGCGGGCGGCGGCCACCGCACCCCGAGCGCCGCCAACTCCCCCTCCGCTCCTTCCGCTTCCGCGACTTCGACCACCTCACCGCACGACTCCGCGCCGTCCCCCTCGGCCGGATCGACACCCGGCGCCTCCGTCATCGCCGCTCCGCCGCACACCAGCGATCCGATCACGTACGCGAAGGCGTTCGCCACCGCGCTGTGGAGCTACGACACCCGCACCGCCACCCAGCCGCAGCAGCTGGCCGGCCTCCGCGGTTGGCTGACCGGCGAGAGCAAGTACGCCGACCCGGACGCCCTCGCCGCCCAGCTGCCGGACCCGGTCCTGTGGAGCCGGATGCGCGACAACGGCCAGCACGCGACCGGCGAAGCCGCCGAGGCGCATCTGCCCGCCGCCTGGCAGCAGGCCATCGGCAAGGACCCCTCGCAGCTCACCGTCGCCTACGTCTACGCCGTCACCGTCACCGGCAAGCAGACCGTCAGCTGGAACGACGGCGGCCGGGGCGCCGAGGACCGCGCCCTCACCCTGGCCGTCCAGTGCCGGCCGGGCCGCGACTGCGCGCTCGCCTCCATCGCCACCACCGTCTACCCCTGACCTCCTTCCCCATCGGTCCCGACCAGAGGAGCTGATCGCCCATCGGTTTCTGCGACATTCCCGGCTCCGGCCTGCTCTGCGACGTCATCGTCGGCGGCGTCAGCGACTCCGTCACCGACTCCATCGGCAACTGGGTCGCCAAGTCCGCCGGCGACCTCGCCAAGAGCGCGGTCGACCTCGCCTCCCGGGCCGTCGACAAGACCACCAGCGTCGACCTCGGCGCGGAGTGGTTCCGCACCAACTACGCGACCATCCTGCCGATCGCGCTGGTCATGCTCGTGATGACCTTCATCTTCCAGCTGATCCGCGCCGCCTGGAGGCGGGACGGCCAGGCGCTCGGCCAGGCCGTCACCGGGACCGTCTCGGCGACCCTCTTCGCGATGACAGCGATCACCTTCACCGGCGTCTCCCTGGTCATCGTCGACGCACTCTCGCGCGGGCTGTTTCAGATCGCCAACTCCAGCATGGACGACGCGGTCAGGCGCCTGGTCAAGGTGTCGATGATCGGCATCACCTCACCACTGGGCTGGGCGATCCCCGCGCTGGTGGCGCTCGGCTGCGCGGCCGGGGCGATCCTCTACTGGGGCGCGATGGTCCTGCGCAAGGTGACCATCCTGGTGCTCGTCGTCCTCGCCCCCTTCGCGGCGGCCGGCGGGGCGTGGGAGCCGACCCGCGACTGGCGCCGCAAGTGGATCGAGGCCACCGCCACCGTCGTGTTCAGCAAGCTGATCATGACGATCATCATGCTCGTCGGCGTCTCCGCGCTCGGCCAGACCGACACCAAGGACGGCGTCCAGGCCCTGTCGGACATCATCAGCGGCCTCGTCGTCATGGCGCTGGTCCTGCTGTCCCCGATGGCGATCTACAAGTTCGTCCACTGGGCGGGCGACGGCGGACAGGGCCACGACCTGCACCGCAGCACCGCCGCCGGTCTGCAGGTCGGTGCCGCGACCGCCCAGAAGGGCGCCCGGATGGCCGCGACCGCGGGTACCGGCGGAGCAGGCGGAGCCGCGATGGGCGGAGCCGCCCCGCAGGGCCCGGCGCAGGTGCCCGGCCAGGACGCCCCGGCCGGCGGCAGCTCCGGCAACTCGGGCTCCGGCGACGGCTCGTCTCCGTCGCAGAACACCTTCCGCTTCCCCGGCACCTCCTCCGGAGGCGGCGGCGACGCGGTCGGAAAGGCGCTGATCACCCGCCGCGCCCAGCAGTCCGGCGGCGACCAGGGCCAGCCGTTGATCTCCCGGGCCCCGGCCTCCGGCCAGTCCTCCGGGGGCGGAGCGAGCGAGGGGGCAACCGCCAAGCCCACGAGCGCAGTTGCCGCCGCAGGTGGGAGCGCGGGTGCCGCGCCGCAGGTGGTCTTCAGCGCCGCACGTGGCGCCGCCGCCCAGGCTCCCGCTGCCCCGTCGGCGTCCGCCGCCGGTCCCGCCACCCCATCGGTGGCCACCAGCGGACCGGCCGCCACGCCGAGCAGCCCCGTCGGCCCCTCCACGCCGCCGACCTCCTGACCAGCACCGGCCGGGGCCACCGCCCGCCTGCGGGCCCCGGCCGGCGCCCCCGCCCTGACCGAAGGAGTCGCCCCTGTCGGCCGACCTTCCCACACCGACCGTCCGCTTCCCCAGCCGATCCCGACGTGGAGTCCTGCTCGGGCTGACCGCCGCCCAGCTCACCGTCGTCGGCACCGCCGGCGCGATGCTCCTGGCCACCATGGTCGCCACCGGACTCGCCGGCGCCGCCCTCGCCACCCCGCTCTGGGCCCTGGCCGCCGCCCTCGTCCTCGTCCGCTTCAACAGCCGCTCCGTGGCAGATTGGGCCCCAATCCTTATCAGGTACTACCTGCGCCGTGCCAAGGGCCAGCTCGTCTGGCTCGCCCGGCCCGCCACCCGGCCCCGCCGCGACGGCCTGCTCCACCTTCCCGGCACCGACGCCAGCCTGCGCGCCGTCACCGCCCCCGGCGGCACGCTCGGCGCGATCCACAACCCGCAGAAGAACACCCTCACCGCCGTCATCCGGGTCAGCTCCCGCGCCTTCGCCCTGCTCGACCCCGCCACCCAGGCCGGCAACGTGAGCGCCTGGGGCCGGTGCCTGGCCTCGCTCGCCCGCACCGGCTATATCACCACCGTCCAGGTGATCGAGCGCACCGTCCCCGACAGCGGCGACGCCCTCGCCCGGTACTGGGCCGAGAACGGCCGCCCCGACGCGGCGATCGCGGGCCCCGTCTACGCGGACCTCCTCGCCGCCGCCGGCCCGACCGCGGCCCCGCACGAGGCGTACATCGCCATCAGCCTCGACCTCAAGGGCGCCCGCCGCCTGATCGGCGAGGCTGGCGGCGGCCTGTCCGGCGCGTTCAGCGTCCTGACCCAGCTGACGCCCGGCTTCGAGCAGTCGCTGCGCAACGCCGGACTCAACCCCCGCGGCTGGCTCACCACCGGCGAGATCGCCGCCGTGATCCGCTCGGCCTACGACCCGAAGGCCCTCGCCAACCTGGAGCAGTGGTCCGAGAGCGGCGAGGCCACCGCCGACCCGGCCGCCGCCGGCCCCGTCGTGGTCGTCGAGGAACCCGGCCGCCTGACCACCGACACCGCCTGCCACGCGGTGTACTGGATCGAGCAGTGGCCCCGCTCCGAGGTCACCCACGGATTCCTCCACCCGCTCATTTTCGCCGGCGGCGCCCGCCGGACCCTCTCCCTCACCTACGGACCCCAGGCACTGGACGCCGCGCTCAAGGCGGTGCAGCGCACCAAGGCGTCGATCGTCTCCGACGCCGCCGAGCGGGTCCGCAAGGGGCAGGTCGACAGCGAAGCCGACAGCATGGAGTACGCCGACGCCAAGCAGCACGAGCGCGAGCTGATCTCCGGGCACGCCGACGTCGACCTCACCGGCCTGGTGGTCGTCAGCGCCGACAACCCGGAAGAGCTACGCCGCGCTTGCGCCTCGATCGAGACCGCCGCCGCCGGCACCGGCCTGGACCCGCGGCTCCTGCGCTGGCAGCAGGCCGAAGCCTTCGCCCAGGGCGCGCTCCCGCTCGCCCGCACCTGACGGGAGGCACCGTGCACCACCCACCGACTGACCACCGCCTCCTGCGCTTCGCAACCGCGGGCGTCGACGTCCACCACCACACCGCCATCCCGGAGCAAGAACCCGTCTCCCGTGGCGAGTTGGACGCACTCCACGCCCACTGCGTCAGTTTGTTCGCGCTGCTCGACACCCACACCGGCACCACCCGGCCGCTCGCCCCGGCCGAGGCCGGCCACCTCCACGCCGCCCGCATCCGGCTCTGGCAGACCTGCGACGCCCTCCACGACGCCTACCACCGCGCCCCGCGGGCCGACGGGCGCCGCCCCACCCGCGAAGCCTGCGCGCTGCGGCTGCCGGAGGGCGCCCCGGACATGGTGATCTGCCAGCGCCACAACACCACCTCCGGCCGCGTCCGGGTAATCGCCACCCCCTCCGAGCTCCGCGGCACCCCGACCACAGCCCCCCGCATCTGACAGGAGAAACGTTCCTCTGCGCTCCGCCAGTGCCACCCCCCTGTTCACCCCGACCCGCTCGGACCGCGCCGCCCGCCGCCAGGCCAAGCGCGACCTCGCCGCCGCCCGCCGCACCGCCCGCCAGGCCGGCCGCCCTCAGCGCCCCAAGAGCCGCCGCGAGGAGAACGCCGAACTCCTCCCCGCCTACCCCGCCGCCGGACGCCCCGGCCCCGCCTCCCTGCGCGGCGGCCGACTGCGACTTCCCGCGCACCGCATGACCACCGCGACGGCCAGCGCGGCGTACCCCTTCCTCGCCGAGGGCGGCCTCGGCTCCGCCGGCGTCCTGATCGGCCGCGACGTCCACGCCGAGGCCAGCTTCGTCTTCGACCCGTTCGCCCTTTACGGGAAAGTTGAAAACTTCACAAACCCGAACACGCTGATCGCGGGCGTGATCGGCCAGGGCAAGTCGGCGCTGGCGAAGTCGATCGCCCTTCGAAGCACGGCATTTGGCTATCGCGTCTACGTTCCGTGCGACCCGAAGGGCGAGTGGACGTCGGTCGCGGAAGCGATCGGCGGGACCACGATCGCGCTGGGGCCGGGGCTTCCCGGGAGGCTCAACCCGCTGGACGCGCCGCCCCCTCCGGCTGGGGTCGACCTGGCGGACTGGGCGGGTGAGGTCCGTAAGCGCCGGCTCCTGCTGCTCGGTTCGCTGGCCCGCACGGTCCTGCGGCGCGACCTGGCGCCGATGGAGTACACGGCGATGGACATCGCCCTGGACGCGGTGGTCGACCGCTGCGCGCGCACGGGCCAGGTCCCGCTGCTGGGCGACGTCGCGGCCGTCCTCGGGCAGGCCGCCGTGCTGGACGCCGCGCTCGGCGACCCCACCCGGCGGGTCGGCGCAGCCGCCCAGGACCTCGCCCACGCCCTTCGCCGGTTGGTCAACGGCGACCTCGCGGGGATGTTCGACGCGCCGTCGACCGCGGCCTTCGACCCGCGCAGTCCGATGCTGACCATCGACCTCTCCCGGCTCGGCAGCTCCGGCGACGACACCGCGCTGACGCTGGCGATGACCTGCGCGTCAGCGTGGATGGAAGCGGCACTGAGCGACCCGAACGGTGGTCGCAGGTGGGTGATTTACGACGAGGCGTGGCGCGTGATGCGGCACGCGGCGCTGCTGGAACGGATGCAGGCCCAGTGGAAGCTGAGCCGCGGATTGGGTATCGCGAACATGTTGATCATCCACCGCCTCAGCGACCTGCTGTCGGCAGGCGACGCCGGCTCCCGGACCCGGGCGCTCGCCGAGGGCCTGCTCACCGACTGCGCGACCCGCGTGATCTACCGGCAGGAGAGCGACCAGCTGGCCGCCACCGCCGGCCTGCTCGGCCTCAGCGGTGTCGAGACCGCCGCCATCGCCGCCCTCGGCAAGGGCCGCGGACTGTGGAAGGTCGCCGGCCGGAGCTTCGTGGTCCAACATCTGCTGCACCGTGCCGAGTTGACCTTGTTCGACACCGACGCCCGGATGCACGCGGCCCCGGAAGCGGCATGATCACGCCCGACTGCCTGCGGCTGCTCCACGTGGTGATCGCCCCCGACGTGGACGAGCCCGGCAACGCCATCGTCGCACAGGCCAGCCTCGGCGCGGGCGCAATCCTGTAACCCGCCGGGTTCCTTCCCAGGAGGGCCAGCACCTACGGACGCCCCTCCGGCCCCGAGCGAGCCGACTACCGGTGCTCGGTCGGCCTCACCCGCGAGCAACGGGGCCAGGGCGCCGTCGCTCGCGGCTCGCGCACCGCTCCGCCCGTCGCCGCCGAGCCCAGCCGCCCAATCCCAGCCGCTCCCGCTCGGTCCGGCCGCACCCGCCAACGCTGACCACCCAGGAGTCGTCATCCCTCACGTCACCATCGCCCACCTGCCCGACCGGCAGACCATCGTGGCCGACCCTCCCGACCGGCGCAGCGCGTACTGGCTGGAGCAGGCAGGGCTTGTCCGTGACGACGCGCTGCGGCTGCACCGCATCCGCCGGGACACGAGCGACTCCACCGCCGAGCGGCAGATCCGCGACGCCCGGCGGCTGCTGGCCGCCGCCGACTACGGGATCACCCGGGTGTACAGCGCGGACGAGCAGCGCCTGCGCGCCAAGGCACCGCCGCCGCTGGGGACGTCGGCGCCTCCGAGCCCGGCGCGGACGCTCGGCAGCCGCACCGTCTGGGCTCACCTGGTGAGCGAGGACGTCGCCGCCGGCCACCTGGTGATCCACGCGCATCACCAGGCACCGGAGGGTTCGATCGAGCTGCTGGTCGACTACCCCGGTGCCGGCGAGGCGGCGGTGTTCTACACCGAGCCGGACAGCAGCCACTACGGCCGAAGCCGCCACCCCGACCTCGCCGCTGCACGCGCGGAGTGGACCTCCTACGGGTACGCGGCCGAGACTCCGGTGCCCGGTTCCCCGCGGGCCGCCGCCGCCCGCCGGACTTCCCCCGTGGTGCTCGGCCGCCCGGGCGCACTCCCCGTGGGACCGCCTCCCCCGGTGATCAGTTCCGGACTCGCCGGGCCGGGCCTGGCGCCCCCCTTCTGACCTGCCCAGTACGCCAACTCCACTGCTATTCCCACCTCTTGGAGAAGCATGCCGACCATGACGCTCACCCGCCAGGACACCCGCCTGGAGGCCGCCCTCGGCCAGAGCATCACCGCCCTGACCGCCGCCCAGGCGCGGGCCGACGCGCAGACCGCGCGGGTGCTCGACACGCACCGCGCGCTGGTTGCCGCCGAGACCGCGGTGTCCTTCCAGCGCGTGCGGCTGGTCAACATCGCCACCGCCCAGCGGCGCGTGGACGACGCCGTCCTGGACGAGCTGGATGCGCAGCTGGAGAAGCTGGAGGAGGCGGCCGAGGAGCGCGATGTGCTGGAGGCCGACCTGGTGCGGCTGCTCCAGGCTCGCGAGGAGGAGGTGAAGCGGAAGGCGGCCGAGGTCGCCTCGACCGCCAGCCCGGCGCCGGTTCCGGTGACGGTTTCTCCGGCCTCGGCACGGCGCCGCTGATCGGGAGCCCGATGCCCAAGACGACGGATCCCGGCACCACCGGCGGGCTGGTGGCGTTCGGGTGGGACTACGACCACGGCGAGTTCGTCGTGTTGAACGGCCAGGTGCCCGGGCCCGTCGGCGAAGCGATATACCAGGCCGGATTCTCCAGGCGGGGTGATGCGCTGGACTGCTGGCACCAGCGTCGGAGTGTCGAACCGCACGAGCAGATCCGCAGGGCGGGGCGCCTCGTCGACCGACTGGTCGCGGCCCGGGTGCCGGTCGCCAACTGGCACCGCCCCGAGCAGCGCAACGGCGACCTGTCCGAGCACTACCGGTGGCTGCAGGACGAGGGCCCGTTCCCTGACGCCGATCGCGTCGCCGAGAGGGCCCGCGCGATCATCTCCGCCGACCTGGCTGCCGGCCGCCTGATTCCCGCTGACCGGGCACTCGCCCACGAGGTGGCGTCCGGCACCGTGGTCGTGGAGGCCATGCACGCCTGGGACGACGGCGTCGGGTGGTGGCTGGCCCGCACCCCGGAAGGCGTCGACTCCTACACCTACATGATCCTGCGGCACGACCCGCAGCACCTCAACATCACTGACCACTACGCCAGTTGGTACGGACCGCAGGCTCGCCGCGACTTCCGGGCGACGCAGCAGCGGGATACCACCCACCCGCCTGCCACCCGCGCCCAGGCCGCCCGTCCGTCGCGCCGGGCACGGCTGGCCGCCGCCCCGGCCACCGCGCCGCTGCCGCCTGGACCGGCTCCCCGTCGCACTGCCGCCCGTTGACCGAGCCCCCTTGGAGAACACCCGCTTGCCCCACCAGCAGCCCGTCGGCGTCACCTTCCGCCGCCTGGCCTCCGCCGGGATCACCGTCACCACCGCCAGCCGCGACCCGGCCGTCCTCGCCGCCCTGGCCGACGCAGGATTCCGCCTCGGCCTCCAGTACGCCCCGGAGCGCTACTCCCTGGCCGAGAACGACCCGATCGCCCAGTCCAGGGCTGCGGCCCAACTCGCGGCCACTCTGCGGGACATGGGAGTCCCGGTCACTTCCCGCTCCGCCCAGCTGACCGGCCTCGGAAGCGCTGCCGTCACCGTCGCCCCCTCGTCGGCGGCACGGGCCGTCGCCGCCCTCACCGCGACCGCGGCGCACACCACCGCCGTATCCGACCAGCCCCGACCCACTGTGCCCACGTCCCCGCCGCCGGCACCGGCCGCCCGCCGCTGACCGCGTCCGCCATCTGCCCCGAGGAGCAGCGCATCACCCCCGAGCACGTCTCCATCACCCGTGACCCGCAGTTCGGCGTCGTCGCCGAGGTCGGCCCCGACGCCTCACCGGCCGCCCACACGCTGCTCGCCCGTGCGGGCTTCCGCCAGCTCGCCGACGGGCGGCACGCCCTGGACCGCAGCGAGCAGAACATCTTCCTGCACGCCCGGCAGACCACCGCCGCCCTGCGCCGAGCCGGCGTCAAGGTCAGCGCAGACCCCGCCTTCGACTACAACGACGCGACCACGCCCGCTCTCGACAGCCCCGCCGCCCGCGCCGCTGGCCCGGACGCCGTCGTCCAGGTCGCCGCACCGGCTCCGCCCCGCCCCTTCGACGTCCACATCGGCCGCCACCCGCACCTGGGCATCGTCGCCACCAACCCGCACAGCAACCAGGCCGCCGCCTACGCGCTCGCCGAGGCCGGCTTCTCCAGCACCGGCGGCCACCACCCGGGCCTCTACGTCATGGACGAGCCCGAGTTCGAGGGCGACAAACGGGCCGCCACCGCTGTCTCCACGCTTCGGGACAAGGGGCTGCGGGTCGCCGCGGACCTCGCCTTCGAGCCGCTCACCGGCCCGTACGAGTCCACCGACCCGTTCGCCACCCGGCTGATCGAGGAGATGAACCGCACCCCGCCGTCGCCCGCCGCCCCGCCGGCCCAGGTCGCTCAGAACGACCCGTTCGAGACCCGCGTGGTCAAGGCTCCCGTACTCGGGCCCGTCACCCCCACGCCGGCGGACCCGTTCAACACGGTCGTCCACACGCCGACCGGACCGAGCCGCGACGACCAGCGAGCGGACGCGCTGCTGCACGACCGAGCCGCGCTCAGCGCCGAGATCGCCTCGCGACTGCGGGCGATCGAGGCCCAGGTCCGCACAAACCCGGGGAGCATCGACCTGGCGCGGATCGAGGCCGTGGTCGGCGAGGCCACCACCGTGCTCGCCGGTGCCGGCAAGGACCTCGCCGCCGTCGCGGCCCGCCCCGCCTCCGCACCGGCCGCACCGGCCGCAGCCCGCACCAGCGGCCCGGCCAGCCCCCGCGCCCGCGCCGCGCTCGCCACCAGCGGCCGGCTCCGCTCCTCCGCCGCCCTGCACGCCACCGCCACCGCCACCACCACCGCGTCCGCCCCAGCCGTCGACCCGCGCATCGCGTGGGCCAACGGACGCCAGAACTCGCGGTGACCCGAGCCCAACTCAGCCCACCTCAAGTCCAGTTCACAGGAGATCCGACATAGCTGTCCGAACCCGGTGGTCCGTCGAGCACGACTGCGGCCACAGCGTTGATCATGATCTGTCCTCCCGCCCCGCCGACAAGCGCGCCTCCTACGCCCGGTGGCTGGCCACCCGTTCCTGCCGCGACTGCTGGCTCGCCGAGCGCAAGGAGGACACCGCCGAACGTGAGGCGTGGATCGCCGCCCGCCGCGCCGAGGAGCAGGAGGCCGCCGCCGCGTGGGCCGCCCAGTTCGGCATGCCGCCGCTGGAGGGCCCCGAGCGGGCCATCGCCTGGGGCGAGCGCTGCCGGCACCAGCTCGTGACCGCCGCTTACCAGGCCCTGGTGGTCGAGGGCGCGGTCACCGAGGAGGCGTGGCTGGCCGTCGAGGAGCAGCTGCGCACGCTGGACAAGGCCGGCTGGTGGATCGACCAGCGCGAGTCCGAGCCGGCCGACCTCCCCGAGCTGGCCGCCGCCGCCACCAGCACGGACCGCGTCACCGAGAACCCGAACTGAGCGCCGGCCCCGCCGGCCCCGCCGGCCCGCCCTGCATCGCGGCGGCCTCCTCCCTCGTCGCTCAGGTCCTGCGCGCCGAACAGGCCGCCGACCGGCCGACGGCGACGCGCCGAGACACCGCAGCCCCCGCCCCACCGCGCCGGCCCGGTGACCTGCCTTCCCATCCCTGGAGCTGACCCTGTCCACACCGGAAGCACCCACCGGCCACCGGCCTGCGCCGGTCGCGATCCGCCGCGGCCCCTACGGCAGCATCGAGGTTCACGGACCAGCCGAAGCGCTCGCTTTTCTCGCCCCGCTGCGCTTCCGGGCGCCGGCATCCGCAGGCGGCCCGGCCCGGCGGTCCGTCCCTGACGGCCCCCTCGACCGGCAGGCGGCGGCAGCCGAGGCCAGGATGTGGCTCCAGGACGACGAGTGGAGCGTCGACCTCGAACCCGCGCTGGAGGGCTCCGCCCGCAGCACCAAGGCCCTGGCACTGCTGACAGACGTCTCCACCGCCTTCGCCGAACTCCGGGACCTGATCGGTGAGATGGAGGACGCGGGTGAACTGTCCGACCTCCTCGGCCAGCTCACCATCGGCTCTGGCAGCGCCATGAACGGCCTGGAGCAAACCCTTCGGGCCTGCGCCGACCAGGTCCGCGCCACCACCTCTCCGGGTCACCACGACCTGGTTGACCGGATTCGCGCCGATGCCGCCCGCACCAGCATGACCGCCGACAATCTCGCCAGGTGGGCTTCCGGCCTGGACGCCGTCCGCCGCTCCGCGCGTGCCGACGCCGCGACCACCGGGTCGCCGAGAAGGCAACCGGCAGTACCTGCCCCCTCCTCCACGGCTCCGCTCCCAAGCCCCGAACGCACGCCACGTTCCCCCTGACCCCACCACTCAGGAGACGCGCTGCCCACCCCCAACTCGGAACGCCTCTACCACTTCTACGTCGACGGGGCTGCCCACGGGCCCTATCCGGGCATGGTCGACCCCCGCGAGACCAGCGGCCTCATCGGGCCCTACTGCAGCCCAGCCTTCTCCCGGCCGGTCGCTGAGCAGATCGTCGCCGACCTGCACTCCGACAACTGCGGGCTGACCGGCCGCTGGGACGGCAGTCTCCTGGTCTTCGAGTGGACGCCCGACTACGACGGGGACGGCGGCACGGAGACCGTCACCCCGGACGAGCAAGGCCGGTACCGGATCGGTGGCCGCTGGCCCTGGGACTACGACGGCCCGCTCGATGCCGCCGAGCGCCACCAGGCCGCACTCGCCCGCTCCGCCGCACATCGGGGCAGCAGCCCGCCTCTCGTCGAGGCGCCCGTACTCGCCTCGGCCGGCCCGACGGTCGCACCGGCCCCGGGACGGTGACGTGCACCCCACGATCGCCCGGTACGCCTCCACCCGCGACGTGCTCGCCTCCGCCACGGCCGCCGCCGCCCGGCAGCAGCAGGACCTGCGTCTGATCGACGCCTGGCGCCCCGTCGCGGACCTGCCCTCACTTCTCCAGGCAGCGTTCGCCGCGGAGTTGACCGCGCACCTGCCACCGCCGGCCGGGCCCGCCGCCGCCCTGCGCACGAGGCTGGTGTGGCAGTGCACCCTGCGCACCGACCCCGACGCCGCAGGCCCTGCCGACCACCGCTTCCTGGAGACCGCCCGGCGCATCCTGGCCGCCACCGGAATCGCCACCGACGGAGACCCCGCCTCGTGCCGGTGGGCTCTGCTACGGCTCGGCGGCCACGAGGCCCGCCTCGTCGCGCCGCTCGCCCGGCCGGACGGCAGCATCGTGGACACCGGCCGCGACCGTTCCCTCGCCCTGGCCGTCTGCCAACTGGCCGAGAGCCGCGGCACCGGTGCCGCCCGCCCCCGCGCGGCGACGGGCGGCACCGCCGGCCACCGGGCCGGTCTCCTCTCCACCCCTTCTCCTGTCGTCTCCGCCGCGGCCCGAGCCGGTCGGCGCCCGTAGAAAGAGGACGACCGTTGTCCGACGCCCCCGCCGCCAGGCCCCTCGATGTCGCCGAGCAGGCCATCGCCCGTGCCGGCCGCGCCTTCGCCGAGATCGTCGAAATCGCCCCGTCGCTGACGGCCCACGAGGCCGCCGAGGTGCTGCTGGGCCTCACCCTCATGCCCGGTGCGGTTCAGCAACTCGCCGACGCCGTAACCGAGATCGGCCGCCAGGTCGCCCAGCAGTACGGCGACCGGCCGCCGCTGTGGGAGCCGCTTCTCATGGAGGCCACCGCCATCGCCGCCGCCGGGTTCCGCACGGCCGCCACCGCCGACTCCATCGCCGAGGCCGCAGCCGAGACCACCCGCAGCCGAGCCGCCACCACCCAGTCCCCGGCCCTGCGGGCCGCCGGCACCACGGCCGCGGTCCACCTCTCCCCGGCCGCCGCCGTGCCACCGCACCCCCGCATCGTCGAACCTCCCCACCGCTGACACCCCCGAGGACCCGCCCTTGACCACCTCACCCCCGGCCGCCGCCCAGGACGAGGTGCACGTCCGGCCGCGCCACCTCGCCGGCCCCGGCACCCTGCCGGTCCTGGCGCCGCTGCTCCACCTCCACGAGTGGCCGTACCGGTACGACGAATCACGGGCCCAGATCGTCGCCACCAGCCCGTGCCGGCGCATCGAGATCGCCATGGAGCACCAGGTCTTCCACCTCTACAGGGTCACCGTCCGCAAGAACCCTGCGGACCAGGCGCCCTACTGGCAGGCCACGTTCACCAAGGACACGCCGGGCGAGATCGTCGGCGCGTTCGTCCAGGCCATCGCCGCCGACCGGTACACCATGCCGGAGGAGATCGTCGCCGAGCCGACCGCCTCGCCGACGACCGCCTGGCGCCCGCTGCTGAAGGCCGGTTGGCAGCTCAAGGACGATCCGCACTTCGTCCACCTCACGTCGCCGGACGGCACCACCAGCTTCACCCACTCGCCCACCGCGACCGACGACAAGTGCGACCAGGGCGTGGGGGCCTGGATGGCGCACGCCTCCTTCGGCCCCGAATGGAGCGACCAATGGACGATCGTCCTCGGCCACTCAACTCCCGTGCGATACCTGGCGATCCTGGCCTCCGCCATCTCCGACCCCGCTCCCGTGGTCCGCCGCCGCAGCGCCCTGTCCGCCGCCGCGCTGCCGAAGCTGGCCACGAGGCCGGCCCGTCCTGCCGATCCCACCCGCCGCTTCACCGCCGTCGAATACGCGGGCGCCATGTTCAACGCCCGCCACCCCGGCCATGGCCACCCCCCGCGGCGCTGACCAGGAAGGACTCCCGCTGCCCGACCACACCGAGATCGTCTTCGCCCGCTTCCCTCTCCGGGAAGGCTCCACCACCACCGGCAGTGCCTGGGCCCAGGCCACCGACCTGGCCAGCCGGGCCCTCCTCACCCGCGCCGGCTTCTTCAACGACGGCCTCGACGCGATCTTCACCGCCGAGGACGCCAGCCACGGCGACGTCAACCAGCGCATCCGCCTCGCCGAACAGCTCCTCACCGACGCCGGGTACCCCACCCGGGTGGTGCCCCCGCTCCCGATCCGCCGGATCGAGAACCCCTTCGGCGAACGGGACTTGGCCTACCTGCAGTCCCGACTGGTACAGGCGACCGCCCAGGTCCACCGGGCCACCACGGCGGAGGACGTCACCACGGTGGCGCTCGCGGTGATGGACCCCGAGACCGGCCTGCTGGAGCGACTCACCGCGCTGCTGGACACCGCCTCCCAGCGCCTGGCAACCCTCACGGACCAAGACCTGCTGTCCGGGGCCGCCATGGCCACCGCTTTGCAGGACGCGAGCGCCCAGCTCACCACTGCGGGCTACTGCGTCGCCGAAGCCCAGCTGGCACGCCCGGACGAGACCGACGAGCAGTCGCCGGCCCCGGCCGCGCCCCGCGCCGCCGCGGCCCGCGCCCGCACGGCACCGCCGGCGCGTCCCGCCGCCCTGACCGGTGCCACCCCCACACCGCTCGCCTCCCGCGCACCTACGTCGGCCAAAGCGTCCGCCTCCCGCTGACCCCCGCAGTTCCCGCCGGCTGACCGCCCGCCGGCCACCGGGCCGATCACCCACGTCTCGGGCCTCCGTCCCGCCATGATCGCCGCCCGTTCCCGCCCGCTCTGGGCCCCTGCCGCCGCGCGCCCCTGCCCGGCAGGCCGAATCCCCCGTCAAGGAACCCGCTCCTGCCCGCCTCGCCCAAATCCCCTTCTGCCAGCCCCGGTTCCGACGCCCTCCTCTACGCGCTGATCGGCGCGGGCGTCGTGGTCGCGGTCTTCGGCACCTTCGCCTGGCTGGGCGGCAACGCCGCCACCGCCGCGACCGCCGACCACGCCTCGTGGGCTCCGTTCCAGCCGGTCGACGCCGCCCTGCATCCCGACCGGGCCTTCCCGCACCTCAGCCCGCTCCTACTGCTGATCAGCACCCGCGTCGCCCCGGCGCTGCTGTCGATCGCGCTCGGCGCAGCCGGGCTGCTGCTGTGGTCCAAGCACCGCCGCAAGCCGACCGGACTCGCCGGCCGGGGTGAGCTCGCGCCGCTGCTGCCCGCCGAGATCACCGCCAAGGCCAGGGACTTGCGCCCCAGTCTCTCCAAGGCCAAGCCCCGTGAGATCAGCCCGGACGACACCGGCATCCTGCTCGGCGACCTCGCCCCCAGCGGTCCCGAGGTGCGCTCCAACTGGGAGGACGTCTGCGTCGCGATCATGGCGCCGCGCTCCGGCAAGACGACCTCGATCGCGGTGCCGGCCATCCTGCGCGCCCCCGGCCCCGTGCTCCTCACCTCGAACAAGGCCGCGCGGGACGCCTACACGGCTTGTCTTAGAGGCCCGGTCCGAGGTCGGGCGGGTGTGGACGATGGATCCGCAGCAGATCGCCCACACCCCGCAGGCGATGTGGTGGGACATCCTGGCCGACGCCAAGGACCTGCCGGGCGCGCGGCGGCTTGCCGGGCACTTCGTCGCAGCGGCCGTCGACGAGTCGAGCCAGGGCGACTTCTGGAGCACTGCCGCGCAGAACACCCTGTGCGCCTTGTTCCTCGCTGCGGGCTGTGACCGCCGACCGATCACCGACGTCCTCAAGTGGCTGGCGGTGCCCAGTGACCGAACCCCGGTCGACATTCTCCGTGCGCACCAGCTAATCGCCATCGCGGACCAGCTCCAGGGCACGGTCTCCGGCGCGGTCGAAACCCGCGACGGCATTTATGAAACGGCCCGGCAGTACGCGGCTTGCCTTCTCGATCCGCAGATCTCCAAGTGGGTCACGCCGAATCCTGACCTGCCGGAGTTCAAGCCGGAGGAGTTCGTCACCCGTAAGGACTCCCTGTTCCTTCTGTCCAAGGACGGCGGTGGATCGGCAAGTGCCCTGATTGCTGCTGCTGCGGATTCCGTGATGCGCACTGCGGTGATCGAGGCCGAGCGCGCCGGAGGCCGTCTCGATCCGCCGCTCCTCGCGATTCTGGACGAGGCCGCAAACGTCTGCAAAATCGGGGACCTACCCGACCTCTATTCCCATCTCGGGTCGCGTGGCGTCATCCCGATCACCATTCTCCAGAGCTACCGCCAGGGCCAGAAAGTTTGGGGCGAGGCGGGCATGGACGCCATGTGGAGCGCGGCCACCATCAAACTGGTGGGCTCGGGTATCGATGATGCCGATTTCGCCGACAAGCTCTCGCGCCTGGTCGGGGACCATGATGTGGAGACGGTTTCGCATTCCACGTCCGAGTCCGGCCGCTCCACGTCCGTCAGCATGCGGCAGGAGCGAATTCTCCCGCCCGACCAGATTCGCGCCCTGAAAAAGGGAAGCGCGCTTCTCTTCGCGACCGGCCTGCGCCCCGCGCTGCTGACCCTGCGGCCCTGGTACAAGGAAGCTGGCGCTGCCGAGGTCGGCGCGGCCTCCTCCCGGCAGACCGCTCTGATCACCGAGCGGGCGATGGCCAAGGCCGGCGGTGGCGCGTGATCTACACCACTGAACCGGCTACTCGAATTCTCTCTCTGGGCGCGGGCGTGCAGTCCACGACCCTGCTCCTCCTGTCGGCGCTGGGCGAGCTTCCGAAACTGGATTACGCCGTTTTCTCGGACACCGGATGGGAACCGGCGAAGGTCTACGAGCATCTCAACGAGGTGGAGCGGAAGATCGCCCGGCCGGCCAACATACCGATCCTGCGGGTCTCGTCCGGAAATATCCGCCGGGACGCCCTCGACCCGGCCCACCGTTTCGCCTCGATGCCACTCTACATTCTCAACCAGGATGGCAGTCCGGGAATGACGCGGCGGCAATGCACCGGCGAATATAAAATCAAGCCGATAAAGCGGCAGGTGCGCCAGATCCTAGGGTACCCGCACCCGGCCAGGGTTCCGAACGGCGTGTATGCCGAACAGTGGATCGGCATCAGTACCGACGAATTCCACCGTGCCAAGGACTCCGATGTCCGGTACACGCGGCACACCTTCCCGCTGATCGACCTCGGCATGTCCCGAACGGACTGCCTCAAGCTGCTCGCCGAGCACGGCTGGGGAGCCACGCCGAAATCGAGCTGCCTGGGCTGTCCATTTCACGGAAATGCCCAATGGCGGGAAATCCGCGACACCTCGCCCGAGGAATGGGCGGACGTCGTGGAATTCGACGCCGCAATCCGCGCCGGCAACGCCCGCGCCAACGCCGACGGGCGTCCGCTACTCGGGCAGGCGTACCTGCACCGCTCGCGCCTCCCTCTCTCCCAGGCCCCGATCGACAAGCCCACCCGGGCCGAACTCCTTTCCCTGCAAACGCAGTTGGATCTGGATGAGGACGAGCTGGAGAACGGGCCCGACGGCGGCTGCTCCCCGTTCAGCTGCCGCGGTGAGGCGGTGGCGTGACCCCGGCCGCGCCGCCGCCGCACGCCTCGGGCCTCCCGGCAGGCCGCCAGGCGCACCCGATGCCAGGCCGCCTCCTCCCACGACACAGCCCCCGGCAGCGAATTCGTCCCGCAATCGCTGAACTGTCCACCCCTACCAGGAGGTTCCTCTGTCTCCCTGGAGCAAGTCTGTCGACCGCGCGAAGGCCCTGCGGCTGATCAGTCCGCTGCCGGACGGCACCGTTACCGGCCTCCGGCAGGTGGCCCGGCGCGGCGACATGGTCGTCACCGCCGAACTGACCCAGACCATCCGGCAGGACACCTGGAACGGGGTGCGGATCCGGATCGTCTCCCCGACCGCCGGGGCTGTCGACGCCAACTGGTTCGGCTTCGCCGAGCACCAGGTGTTCAACGAGAGGAACCGAGCGCCGTCCGCTCGGGACGGCGGCGCGGAGCTCACCCCCTACAACGCCGAGTTCATGCTGACCTACGACGGCATCGACGCCTACCGCCTCCGGGACGCCGTCGCCGACTACACCTCAGCCTTCGTGCTCCCGCCCGCACCGGAGTTCGCCGCCGCCGCCGCGCTGGGCGTCCTCCACGCGACGGCGGGACGGCTGGACCACCTCGGCTCCATCGACCCGCAGCACCTGGCCGGGCGCGCGCTCACCCACGCCGAGGTCCTGCGGGAGGTGGTCGGCGAGATCCACCTCGACCTTCTGCCGCTGACGGGCGAGCGGCAGGGCGCGGACAGCTCGACGGTCGAGCTGTCCGACGGGCTGGCCGCCCTGACCACGGTCCGCACCGCGCTGACCGATCTCGCCAGCGGCGCCGAGGAAGCCGGCCACACCGGCCAGGCGCAGCTGTTCCGCGAGCACGCGCGGTCGCTGGACGCAATCCACGCCGAGATATCGGCCGACCTGACTGCCGACCCGCCACAGAGCCGAGGGACCAGCCGCGCAGGGGCCGCCCGGGCCGGTAACGCCGCGGTGGCGGTATCGGCGCCCGCGGCCGGTGCGGCAGCCCCGGCCGCACCCCGGCAGCGCGTCCGGCCCTCCCGCTGACCATCCCATCCTGTCCTCTGCACAACGGAGTTGACATCAACCACGAACTTCCCTTCCTGCCGATCAACCGCGCTGACGGCACCTGGTACCTGGCGGCTGGCTCCGGCCGTCTCTGGATCCGCGACGAGGCCCTCGTCGAGGACCTGGACCGGCTGCGCGACCTGATGCTCCCCGCAGCCCTCCGCGAGGAGGTGGCGCCCCGGTGACGCCCGTCAGCCGGGACATGAGCCCACAGCTGGAGGCCGAGCAGTCGGTGCTCGGCGCGTGCCTGCTCGATCCGTCCCGGGTCGGGCTGCTCGCCGGATGGCTGGAGCCCCGCCACTTCTACCGTCCGGCACACGAGCGCTTCTTCGCGATCCTGCTGGCCCAGCACGCCGCCGGCCACCCGGCCCTCGCCCCGGACGCCGGGGACGAGCAGCGGAGGGACTGGGCGCTGACGGCCATCTCCACCGCCGCCCGCGAGATCCCCGGCGTCACCGCCAGCTACGGCCACACCCTGGTCTCGACCTGCCCCCGGTCCGAGCACGCCACCAGCTACGGCCGGATGGTGCTGGAGACCGCAGTCCGGCGGGCGCTCGACGAACACGCCCACCGGCTGCTCGCCGCAGTCCAGACCGGGTCGGTCGAGGCGACCGTCGAGCTGACCGGCGCGCTGCACTCCGTCATCCAGCGCCTCGCCGACGCCTGGGGAACGATCGACCAGCGCTCGCGCCGCCCGCTGCCCACCCCGCCGCCGCCGGAGAACGCCTCCACCGCGGTCGAAGCCGCCCGAGAGCACGAGCAGGCACTGCTCTCGAGCCTGATCAGCGCTCCGGGACGGATCTCCGAGGTCACCGCCGTGCTGGTCGGCGAGGACTTCGTCGACCCCGGCCACCGCGCCGTCTACCTGGCCATGGCAGCGCTCGCGCACCGACGCGAGCCCCTGGACGAGCTGACGGTGCTGTGGGAGGTCCAGCGGCGCGGGGCACTGGCCGCCGGCGTGATCTCCGTGGCCCAGGTCCGGGAGATCTGCTCCGCCGGGATGCCGGGCGATCCCGCCTACTGGGCGGAGCACGTCCTGCGCGCCGCGCTGCTGCGCGCAGCCGCCACCTCGGCCGGCGTCGTCCGGGTGATGGCGCTGGACGCCTCCATCGCCGCCGGTCCACTTCTCGGCTCGGCCGTCCAGGCGCTGGCCCCCGCGGACCGGGTGCAGGACCGGCTGCACGCCGCGACCGCCACCCCCGCGGAGCGAGCCGGTCCGGTCGTCCTCAGCGCCGCCCGGCGCAAGGGCGCCCTGAGTCGCAGCCCCGCCCCACCGGCCGCCACCACCGACCATGCGGGCGGACCCGTCGCCCGCCACCGCCGCTGACCTCCGGAGTACTCCACTGCCTCCCACTACCGCCCGCCCCCGCGCCCAGTCCGTGCACCGGCTGCACTCGGCGGCCGACGCCATCGACTACCTCACGAACCAACTCCCGCGCGCGTACCGCGAGGAGGGGCTGCCGGGCCTGGAGGAACTGGCCGGGCACACCCGGGCGATCCGCGACTGCCAGGACGACCTGCTGCACGTCACCGCCGCCCTGCACCACCCCCACGCCCAGAGCGCCGACCGCGCCGTCGTCCGCTCCCTCACCTCGGCGACCGCGCAGCTGGGCCAGGCGCTGGGCGCACTGGGCCGGGCCACCGCGATGGCCGGCCGCCTGTACGAGGTCGACGGCATCGGCGGCCCTCGCGCCGAGGAGGTCCGCGAGCGCGGCTCCCAGCAGCTCAACCTCGCGCTCTCCCGCACCCGCCTCTCCCTGACCAGTGCCTGCGAGGACCTGCGCCGCGATGCCCGCTCGCTCACCGGCCCCGCCGCCGCTCTCGCACACCGGCCGGCCCCTCGGGCTTCCGCCGCCACCGCCCGTTCCGCCGCCGGGGCGGGAGCAGCCACGGTCACCTCACTGCCGGCCCGCACCGGAGCAAGCACCGCCGCCGCCGGGTGGCGCCGTTGAGGCCCCCTGCCGCCCCCGCGACCTTCGGCGGAGCCGTGTCGGCCGGCTCACGCCCCGACTACCGAAACGACCTGACGGTGGTCGCCGGGATGCTGCGCACCCTCGGGCACAACGCCGCCGCCACCCCCAGCGGGCCGGTCCCCGGTATCCCCAGCCGTGACGCCCTGATGGAGCACTGCCGCCAGGCACAAGCGTTCATCCGGCACTGCGGCGACAACGCCGAGCACTACGGCCGCCAGCTGGTCGCGGACAACCCCTCCGCGGCGACACTGGCCGACGCCTACGGCACCGCGATGAGCCGCGCGGCCACCGTCCACCGGCACCTGGGCGCCGCCCTCGACCTGTCGATCAAGTGCGCCACCGCCGCCCCGGCAGAGCCGGGCAGCCCTGCCGAGAAGCTGCGTCTGCGCCGAGCCGAGCACACGGTCACCGCGCTGGACAGCGCGGACCGGTGTGCGGCCGAGGGAGCCGAGGAAGTGCTCGCGTTCACCGCCCGCCTCGCGCCGGCCGCGCCGGCGGCCCCCGCCGAGGCCGCGCTCGTGCTCGGCTCACCCGCCACCGTCCCTGTCAGGAAGCGCCGTTGACCGCCGACCCTCCTCTGCCGCCCGCCGCGGCCGGACTCAGCCAGCGCGATCTCGACACGCTGGGTTCATTCGCCGAGCAACTGGCGGCCTTCAGCAAAGCCATCCCCGTGCCGGCGCCGCACGAGCCGCTGCCCGAGGTCCGGGAGCTGGTCTGGCCGATGATCCGCTTGCACGAGCTGATCACGATCCCGCTGGACGAGACCTTCTTTCTCGCGACCAACACCGCCGGCTCCCCGGGACTCGGCGTCTTCACCGCGACGACGACGGCGCTCACCCTCACCCAGGCCGCGCTGGCCCGAGCGGCGAGCCTGCTCGCCGGGGCAGAGCCGACACCGGAGGCGCAGAGCAGCGCCCGCCGCTCCCTCGCCACCGCCCGCGACACCGTCCGCTCGATGGCGGAGGCGCTGGGCGAGAGCGTGGCCGCCGCCCCCGAGCCCAGCACGGTCACCACCCTCGCCTCCCGCCGCCAGCTGGCCGTTCCCTCCGAAGGCCACCCGTCGGCGGCGGGCGACTCCGAGCGCCGCGTGGACGCAGCCCTCCGCCGCTCACCAGCGCTCGTGCTCATCTCCCCGCCCGCCGAGCCGCCGGCCCCGCCGACCGGTCCCGCGCCGTCGGCGACGGTCGTGCCGCTTCGGCGAACCTGACGCTCCGCGTCGGACCCGACGACGTTCCGAGTCTGCCCTCCCGGGCAGATCCCGATCCGATGGAGTCCCACCACGCCCTCCCACCACCCCACCTCCGAGGTCAAGGACCACCAGCGGCACCTGCGAGACGTCGCGCACCAGGCCGAGGCCCTGGCAGCGAAACTGCCCACCGCCCGCACGGCCTCCGTCCTCGGCGTACCCGACGCCCGCGACGTCGCCGGTCACCTGCGCGCGCTGCAGGAGCTGCAGACCAGCACGCTCGCCGCGGCCGACTTCTCCGAGTGGTTCCCCACGCACCCGACCACCATGACGGCCGCCCGGCTCACCGCTCTGTCGCTGGCCCGCGCCCACGCCGGGGTCACCGAGGCCACCCGGCACCTGTCCTACCTGCTCCAGCACGCCGTGAGCGCCGACGTCTGGGCGCTGCCCGACGCCCAGCCGGTCAACCCCGCCGCCGTCTACGGCGCCGCCTCCACCGAACTACGGCGAGCCGCAGGGCAGCTGAGGATCGATGCCGACCGTCTCGCCTCAGCCGGCGTCTCCGCCATGCCGGCCAAGCCCCGCCGGTCCGCCGCTCTCAGCGTCACCCAGCGGATCCGCCGGGCCCTGCCCGGCCGCCGGACCGACCCCCTCCCGATCGCCGCAGTGCCCCGCAGCAGCGCCCCCGCTCCCCGCCGCTAACCCCCCAAGGACCCGCACTGACCACCGTCTCTCCCGCGACCCAAGCCCAGTGGCTGCTCAACACCGCGGGCAACCTGCACTACTTCAGCGAAGAGCTGTTCAGCATCTACTGCCACCGCGATCCGCTGCCCGACCGCCTCGGCGCCGTCCTGGACTCCATGTCCGAGGTGCAGAAGATCCTCCTGTCCAACGTCGTGGACGAATACGACACCACCTCCGCCGAGTCCACCAGGCCCGAGGACATCGCCTGGCGGCGCGGCTCCCTCGCCTACGCCTACGCCGGCCTGCTGACCGCCAAGGCGATCCTGCGCGCCCAGCCCGCCGTCGTCGCGGTCGCGCTCAAGCGGATCAGCCCCGCGTCCGCCCCGTGGCCGCACCGCACCGCCTACTTCAAATCCCTGGCGGCCTCCCGGGAAGTCCTCGAAGAGGCGGTCTGGAAGATCAAGGAGGTCGCGGCGGACCTGACCGGCCCGGCGCCGGACTTCCTTGCCCTCAACGGTGAGCAGGCGATCGTCCTCACCCGTTCCGCCGCCCTGTCCCAGCGGCCGGCCAAGCCGGTCACGTCGCGGACGGCCGCCGGCCCCGGCGCCACCGTGCAGGTGTCGCCGCCCGCCGTTCGCGCCGCGACCGCCCGCGGCGGAGCCCGCCGATGAAGGCGCCGGGCGGCGCGTGGCCGCGCATCGGCAGCATGTGCTCGGGCTATGGCGGCCTGGACCTGGGCGTCCAGGCCGTCCTCGGCGGAAGCGTGGCCTGGCATGCCGAGATGAACCCCAACGCCGCCTCTATCCTCGCCCACCACTGGCCTAGAGACGCCAAATCACGGCGATATCACCGCAGTTGACTGGAGCAGCGTCGAGCCGATCGACGTCCTCGCGGCCGGCTTCCCCTGCCAGGACCTGAGTGTCGCCGGCCGCAGGGCCGGCCTGATGGAGGGCACCCGCTCCGGACTGTGGCTGACCATCGCCCGCGCGATCGACGTCCTCAAGCCGAAGTTGGTGATCATTGAAAACGTCCGCGGAATCCTCAGCGCCGCCGCTTCCTCGCCAGCCGATGGCGACCTGGAATGCCCTTGGTGCGATCTGGGAGACGGCGGAGGTGAGCCTGCTCTGCGGGCACTCGGCGCGGTTCTCGGAGACCTGGCCGACCTCCGGATGGATGCGCACTGGACGGTGCTACCCGCAGCCGCCGTCGGCGCCCCCCACCGCCGCGAGCGGCTGTTCCTCGTCGCCTGGCCTGCCTGGCCTGCCGACACCGAAGGCGCGCGATGCGAAGGGACCGGACGCGAAGCGGGAGGACCTGGGGCATGCTGTCACCCTGCTGAAAACGCCGACGAGCAACCTGGGCTCGATCGGCGGCTCGCAGCACCCGGACAAGCGGCGCCAGGGCGGACACGGCCCGAACCTCTCGGACGAGGTGGAGCACCTGCTGTTCCCGACCCCGAAAGCCTCCGACGGGACGCACGGAGGCCCGAACTCCCGTGGCAGCAAGGGCGATCTGACCTTGCCGTCGGCGGCAGCCCAGCTGCTGCCGACGCCGAGGGCCTCGGACACCGGGACGCCCGGGCGCCGGGCGGGGACGGGGTTCCGACCGCCGCTGTCGGCGGTGGTGCTGCCGATCTGGGAGCAGGACGACTCGGACTGAACCGGTGGGGCCCGTACGGGCCGGCCATCGCCCGCTGGGAGCGGGCCACCCGGCCCGCGCCGGAGCCGACCGACGAGCGGGGCCGGCTCGCCCCCCGCTTCGTCGAATGGATCATGGGCGTCGGAGAGGGCCACGTCACAGCCGTCCCGGGCCTGTCCCGCTCCGCCCAGCTGACCGCCCTGGGCAACGGTGTCGTCCCCCAACAGGCAAGCCGGGCAATGGAGTTGCTGGGAGCGGCCGACCTGCTTACCGCTGCCCGCTGCTGCGGCCGGCGGTGAGGGGGAGTGCTTATACACCAAGTTCGGCCCGATACGTCGGGCTGTCGAGCGCACATCCTCGTGTCATCACCCGCCGACGAGAGGCACCCGCCCCTTTGACCACCCCCGAGCCCGACCCGACGTCCGCGCCGGACGGCTACACCAACGCCCAGATCGACGTGCTGACCGCGAAGCTGTCCGCTCTCGCGGCGGGATTCGACCTGCAGGCCGAGCAGCTGGCCAGCATGACCACCGCTCTCCCCCCGGAGGACGGCGACGATCTGGACGCCCCCGGCGGCGCAGAGCCGCTGTTCATCCTCGCCTTCGACGACCCGCAGTACGACCAGGAACTGGAGCTGATGACCCCATGGGTAGACGAGATCTGGACCAAGATCTACGGGCCCGAGACCACCGCCGGCCGGCCGTGGTGCCCGCGCTGGAAGGAGCACCCGGAGGCGGTCGCGCGACTGCACGCGCTCTGGCTGGCCTGGCAGGCCGCCCTCGACCCCGAGTCGGGTGCCGCCGGCCCCAGCTCGTGGCAGCGAGACCACCTCGAGCCCGCGCTCATGAAGCTCCGCAGCGCGGACGGGCCGTTCGGCGCCTGCACCAGCAGCGGTGGCCACATCAGCCACCGCGTGCTGCCGCACCCCGCGCTCACCGACACCACCGCTGCCGACCACCCCCTCACCTGACCGAAAGAGCCGACCCTTGCCCGACTTCAACCTGCCCGGATGGCGTCCTGCCGACGCCGCCTCCGCCGAGGCCCAGGTGCAGTTCCTCGCCGCGGAGGATGCGTACGAGCTGCTGACCGAGGTGCACCACGACCACGACGGCAACTCGGACGACTTCCTCCTCTTCGAGGACGTCGCCGGCTACTCCGCGGTCGCCGCGCACCTGCACTACGGCGAGGACGGCGAGACCTTCACCCTCGCCACCGAGACCCTGCCCACCTTCGCCGTGGCCGCGGCCTGGCTCGTCCAGCGCGGTGCCGAGAGCGATCCCTTCCTCGACCGGTCCGGCCACCCCGGCGCCCCGGCCGACGCCCGCAGTGCCTCCGCCGCCGCCCGTCTGCTGGAGTCCGGCTCCCGCTACCGGCTCGTCGACCACGGTGCCGAGCCCGGCGAGACCTGGGCGATGCTGCGCGACGGCAGCGCCGCCGGAGCTGAGCGGCCCTTCCTGCTGCACGTGGAGACCGTCGACCCGGACCGCGGGTACAAGTTGCGTGAGGGCTCCTTCAGGTCGCCGCAGGAGGCCCAGCAGTGGCTGGAGAGCCGGCGTACCCCGCTGCCCCCGGTCGCCGACGGGGACGTGTCCGTCGTGGTCAGCCCGCAGGCCAACGCCGCGCGTACCCGTACCACGACCGGGCAGCGCCGAACGACTGCTGTGGAACCCGCTCCGGCCCTCGCCGCCACGGCGGCGACCACAGCTCGCAGGTCCACCCGGTGACCACGCCCACCCGGCCCCTGGCGGGTTTCAGCTCCCACCCCGAGGCCCTGGACGACCTGCTGTCCGTGCCGCAGCACGTGCGGATGCTCGCGCTGAGCTACCTCGGCCGTCTGGTGCGTGCCGAGGTCCGGGGCCCCCTCCTCGAAGAGCAGGGCGAGCGCGACCTGCGCGGTGCGAGGAAGCTCTACCTGGACGACGCGCTGGACTACCGGCTCGTCTATGTCGAGCGCCGAGCGCCTCACAACCCGCGCCATCTGCAGGGCATCCACTTGGTCGCCGTCGGTGAACGCAGGGGGGTCGCGGTCTACGAGACCGCGGCCCGCCGCCTGCGGCAGGCCGCCGGCCAGGAGGTTCGGCGCGGGATGCCGGCCCGTTTCCAGGCCGCCCTCGCCTCCTCCACCCGCACCTCCCCGGCCCAGTCCGCCGCCTCGGCCCTCGCACCGGCAGGTGTGTCTCCAGCCGTTGCCCTCTCCCCGGCCGCCCGCCAGCGCTGACATCGCCCAACTGCCCAACCAAACGCCTGAATCGGAGATCACCAGTGTCGACCGCCACCGCCACCACGCCCGCCTCGTCGAAGCCCACCACCAGCTCCGTCCAGCGGGCCGCCGAGGTGCTCTCCATCCGGTGGGCCACCCGGATCGTCCACGCGCTGCGGCAGGGCGCGGCGAGCAGCGGCGACCTCCTGGCGGCCGACCAGATGGTCCCGGTGAGCAGCGTGTACTCGGTGGTCCGCGCGCTCGCCGGAACCGGCGTCGTCACGCGGATCCCGACCGGCGCGTCCCGGTTCGACGTCGCGCTGTCTGCGAAGGGGCAGGCGCTGGCGCCCGTGCACGCCTCCGCCCTCTCGTGGGCTCAGCGCTACCCCCGCCCGGGTATCGGAGATGAGCCCGAGATGATCGAGGAGGTTCTGGGTCTGCTGGCCAGCTCCCACGCCGTCCCGCTGCTGAGCGAGTTGGCGGGCAGCGAGCCGACGGTCTACCCGCAGCTGGTCACCTCACTGAACGCCCGGGACAAGGCGGCGGCCTACCAGCGGCTGCTCGCGCTGGAGCAGCGCGGTCTCGTGGCCCGCAGCGGCACCCGCCGCGCCTACCGGTGGAGCGCCACCGAGGCGGGGCTGGCGATCGGCCGGGTGTACGGCGACCTGGCTGCCTGGACCTCCGGCGCCCACAGCCCGTCCGCTCCGGCCAAGCCCGGCACCGCGCTGGCCGCCGCCGGCACCAACGCCGTCGTCGTGCAGAGCCCGGCACAGGGCGACCTGTTCTCCGAGCTGCAGAGCGCCGAGCGGCAGGTGAGCGCCCGAGCAGCGGCGGCTGACCTGCGCAGCATCACTCTTCACATCTCCTTCTCGCACGCCCCGGCTCCGCAGCCGCCCGCTCCGCTGCTCGTCGCCGCCTCGGCGCACCGGCGCTGACGAATCCCGCCCGCCCGGCCCGCGACCCCACCCCGAGGTTCATGATCACGCCTTCCCCGTCCTCTGTCCCTTCGAGCAGCACTGGACGATCCATCCTTCGGACTCCGCACGTCACGCCGCTGCTGGCGGGAACCCTGGTGGGCCGCCTGCCCGCAGCGATGGCCCCGATAGCCGTCCTCCTGGCCGCCCGGGCCGATCACGCCTCCACCGCGTTCGGGGCCCTCCTGGCAGCGCTGTACGCACTGGCCGGGGCGATCGGGCAGCCGCTGCTCGGCCGGGTGGTCGACCGCTCCACCCTGGCCGCCGTCGCGGTACCCGCCGCAACGGTTTCGGGCGCAGCGTTCATCGCGCTGGCCTTCGTGGACTGCGCCGCGCAGCCGCTGGCCGCCGCAGTGCTGTCGGTCGTCGCGGGGGCGGCCACCCCGCCGCTGGAGGCGGGCTTGAGGGCGATGTGGACCCGGCTGGTCGAACCGCGCTACCACCACAAGATCTTCGCCCTCGACTCCGCGTCCCAGGAAGTGGTGTTCGTCGCGGGACCGCTGCTGGCCACCGCCGTGTGCCTGCTCGCCTCGCCCGACTTGGCGCTGGTCGCCTGCGCGGTGGCCGGCAGCGCGGGCACCCTGACCGTCGCCGCCCGCCTTCCGGCCAGCTTCCGGTCTGCGGCACGCGCGGTCCACTGGCTCGGGCCACTGCGCTCGACCGGTCTGCTGGTCCTGCTCGCGGCCTCGGTGTTCTTCGGGGTGACGCTCGGCGCCTTCACCGTCCTGGCCCTGTCCTACGCCGACTGGCAGCACGAAGGGTGGCTCGCCGGCGTGCTTCCGGCCGCGCTGTCGCTCGGCAGCCTCGCCGGCGGCGCTGCGTGGGCCAAGCTCAAGCGCCCTTGGCCGCCCAGCCGGGCCCTGCCCGCGGTCGGCGGAGCGTACGCTGCCGGCTTCGCCGTCCTGCTGCTGCCCGCTCCGCCCTGGCTGATGATCACGGCGAGCGTCCTGCCGGGTCTGTTCCTCGCACCCTGGCTCGCCTCCGTGTTCGCCGCCTGCGACGCCCTGGCGCCGAGCGGCACCGCCACCGAGGCCGCCGCCTGGCTGATCGCCGTGATCGGCCTCGGCCAGGCCGCGGGCACCGCCGCCGCCGGCCAGCTCACCGAGTTCGGCCACGCCGCCACCGCCGTCGTCCCCTTGGTCGGCGCGGCCGTGGCCGCTGCCGTCCTCGGCGTGGGCCGCCGTCGGCTCGCCCTTCCCTGATCTCTCCCCCTTTCTTCCTGGAGCTGGACTTCTTGCACAACCGCACCAACCCGGCCGCGCCTGCACCGATCACCATCGTCTGGGACTGGAACGGGACGCTTCGCAACGACCTCGGCGACCACGTCGCGGCCCTCAACGCCACACTGCCCTCGCTCGGCGGCGAGCCGATCAGCGTCGAGACCTACCAGGCGCTCCACCGGATGCCCATCCGCTCGTTCTACGCCGACCTGCTCGGCCGCCAGCTCGGCGACGAGGAGTGGCACTCCGCCGACGAGGCGTTCCTCGCCGAGCTCGCCCAGCGGCCGGTGAAGCTCCAGCAGGGGGCCCGGCAGCTGATGATGGGCCTGCGGGCCAGGGGCGTGCGGCAGAGTCTGCTGTCGCTCGCCCCGCACGAGCGGCTCGTCCGCGAGGTGGAGTCGGTCGGCGTCACCGGGCTGCTGGAGCGAGTCGACGGCCGGCCGGGGTCCGCGGTTCCGAGCAAGGCGCCCGCCATGATCGCGCACCTCCAGGCGCTCGGACCGAAAGTGGACCCGGCCCGCACCCTGGTGATCGGGGACAGCGTGGACGACGCCGTCGCCGCACACGCTGTCGGGGCCGTCCCGGTGCTGCACACCGCAGGACTGCACGGCGCCAAGCGCCTGGCCACGGCCGGCGTGCCGCTGGTGGACACCATCCAGGACGCCGTCGCCACCGGCATCGCCATCATCACCTCGCGCCGGCTGGCCGCAGCGTGAGCGCGAACAGCGGAACCCCGATCGCCACGTGGAGGCCCCGCCTGCCCGGCAACACCGACCTGGGCAGCCGGACGGTGTGGTCCGAGCTACAGATCGAGCGGGTCCGCGACCTGCCCGGGCACCGCACAGCGACCCTCCACGGCGCGGTCGCCGACCAGATCGCCGACACCGCCGTCAAGCTCGACGACGTGCAGACCCGGCTGGTCGCCCTCGCTGCGACCCTGCAGGACGACCTCCAGCGCATCGCGGCCGGCCACGACACCACCATGCCCGTCACCAACGGCATCCTGCGCAACAGCGCTCTCGACATCGACCTCCTGGTCACCCGCCGCACCGAACTGCACCGCTCGCTCACCGCGCTGATCGGCATCTACAAGGAACTGCCCGCCTTCGTGCCACCCCCGGCCCCGATGCCGCCGGCGAAGAGGGCGCCAGCGGCCGACCGGCTGCTGGCGCGGCAGAAGGAGGCGTTGCGGCTGATCGGCTCGTCCACCGTCACCATCTACGAGAGCGTGCGCCACGGGTCGCTCCGGGTCGTGGCCGGCGGGGCCGACGTCAAGGTCGCCACCGTTGACGCCCTGGTCGGCAAGGGCCTGGTTGACCACTACGAGCGCCAAGACCTGGTCCGGGGCCACGATCTGACCCTCACCCCCGAGGGGCAGACCCGGTACGAGGCAATGCAACGGCCTACCGCCCGCTCGGCCGCTGCCCGCACCCGGCCGGCCGCCCTGCCCACCGCCCCGGAGACAGCCCCCGCCGTCAGCGTCGCCGTGTCCTCGCCGACCGCCCGGTCCCGAAGCTGACCGGCCCCTCGACTCCAAGCCCGCCCGTCGGGCCCGCCTCAGACCTCAACTCAGGAGATCTCCATCGGTAGCTGGGATACCGGCCCGTTCCACAACGACGCCGCCGTCGGCACCGCCGAACGCTTCGACAGCCTCTCCGACAGCGAGCTACCGCCGTGGCTCCACCGCCTCTTCGACGTCGCGGTCGCCATGCCGGAGGGCCCGCTCGACCCCGACATGGCGCAGGAGGTCGTCGCCGCCGCGGCTGTCATCGCCTCGCAGTGCCCAGGCGGAGACGACGTCAACCTCAACAGCGGCCCGCGCGAGCCGGTCCCGCCTCTGCCAACGGACCTCCGACCGAAGGCTTCCGCAGCCCTCGACCGCGTCCTCGCCCACGCCGACGCCGAGGTGAACCGCTGGTACGTCCGGGAGCGAGGCGAACAGTGGCTAGCCAACGTGCAACGGATCAGCGCCATCCTGGCGGACCCGGCCTCCGACCCGGAGCCTGCGGTGCCCGGGCCGCAGCTGCGAGTGTTCGCCGGCCAGCAGCTCCTCCGGGACAGGTTCGGCGTCGAGGATGCCTTGGACCTGCCCGCCCGGCATCCCAAGGGGTCACCGGCGCACGCTCTGGCCGATCTGCTGGAGCGCCAGTCGTACGAGGTGGACACCCTCGACCGGGAACTGCGCGCGACGGCCTCCCGGGCGGGCGAGACGCTGGCCCAGGTTGCCGAGGGCAAGCACGGAGCTGTCCAGACGAACGGCGTGCTGCGCTTCACCGGCGTCGAACTGGAGACGCTCGGGGCCCGCTTCGCTCAAGCCAGCCGTGACCTGCAGGGACTGGCCAACGGGTATCAGCACGCCGTCAACGCCGGAACGGACCAGGCCGTTGCCCCGCGGTCGGCAGCGGCACGCACCCAGACCACCCCCCGCACCGTCGAAGCGGGCCTGTCTCCAGCAGCAGCCGCACCCCCGACTCCTCCAACCCTCCGCACCGCCCGTGAAGACTCCTCCGCGTCCACCCCCGCCACCCACCAGATGTCAGTCGCCCGCGCCCTGGACGCCCTCGCCCCGCACGGTACCGTCCGCGTGCTCATGGCCGTCCGACTCAGCGAACCCTCCGCCGAGGGTCTGAAAGCCCTGCGGATCACAGCCGCCGACCCCCTCGTCGGTCTGCATCCCGCTGACGTCGCGGAACATCACCGCGCCATGGAGCGCCAAGGGTTGCTCCGCACCACCTCCGCCGGTTTGGAGACCACGACAGCAGCGAGGGAACTGTGGCCGGTGTTCCTCGCCGCCGCCGGCTGGACCGCGAAGCACCGGAACTTCTGGGTCTGCGAGGAGCCCATCGAGTGTGCCGTCGAGGAGGCTCTGCGCATCGGCGCACAGCCGCTCACCGCGCCGGTCCTGGACCGGCTGCGTGCCGGACCGGCCACCGAGGACGACCTCGCAGGCCCGATGACGGCCGCAGCCCGCGCCCAACTGCCCGACCAGCTCACCGCCCTCGCCCGGCAGGACCTGCTGCAGCGCCGGCCGGATGGCGCCCTGCAGGCCACCGCGGCCGGCATCCAGCTCGCCGAGGTCCACGACGCCCTCGCCGACTGGTACGCGCAGCACCTGGCCCCCGCGGCGCACGCGGACCACCCCCACCCGAACCGCCGGACGAGCGCGCTCGCCGGCTCGGTGCGGTCGACCGGCGAGGAGCCCCCGGCCCGGCCTCCGACCGCCGGGCCCGCCCCCGGCGCCCCCTCCCACCGCCGCTGACGCAAGAAGGACACTGCCCATCACCACCCGTCAAACCCTCGAAGAGACCCGCTTCGACGTCGATGGCCTCCGACCGGCCACCGCCGACGACGAGTCGAGGCTCGACCATCTCTGCCTCAGCCTGGACATGTACACCTCGCTGGCGGTCCAGCACACAACGAACCCGCACACCGAGCTCCTCACCGACAGCTTTCACGTCGTGCACGACGGCACCATGACCTGGCACGACGTCCCCGGCCTGGCCCAGTACGCGGCCATCCACGTCGAGCGCGACCGCGCGGAGAGCACGTACCGCTTCGAGTACAGCCGGCACCCCATAGCCGCTCTCGCGCAGAACTGGCTGGTGGGCCGCGGCGCCGATCCGGCCCAGCTCACCGTGGACGTCGAGGACCCCATGTGCACCGACCAGGCCACCCGGGACCTGGAGGACTTCCTGGCCTCCTCGGGAGACCGCTTCCGGCTCGTGGACGACCACACGTACGACAGCCCGGACTTCTACAAGACGTGGATCATCGCCTCCGACAACCGGCCCGATCCGGGCCAGCAGCCCGTCCGCGTCTTCTACGAGGATGTCGACACGGCGACGCACTCGTACACCCTGCGCCAGGGCGGCTTCGCCACCGTCGAAGCCGCCCGGAGCTGGGTCGACCGGCTGGGGCACCCGGACAATCCGCTGCCACCGCTGACCGCCGCCCCCAGCGCCCGCGCCGCCGGCGCGGGCGCGCACAGCTCCGTCGCGGTCACCTTCTCCGCTCCGGACCCTGCGCAGGCACCCGCTATGCCGGAGGGCAGCCCCACCCGACCGCAGCGCCGCTGACGCCCATCGCCTCCTGGAAGGACCGCGTATCACCTCGCCCGACAGCACCCAGTCACCGGCCGCCGCCGGGCCGCAGCGGCGACCGCGCACGACAGAGCGCCGCAGCGTGCAGACCACGGTGCGGTTCACCCCCGCCGCCATCGCCGCCATCAGCGAGCGCGCAGCCGCCGAGCGCCTCACGATCGCCGGGTTCATCGGCACCGCCGCCCTGGCCGCCGCGCAGTGTGGCGATCCGCTCCACCGGCCCGACCGCGATCCGCGGCGCCCGCTCGCCGAGGCCCTCGACCGCATGGCCGGCGAGCTGAACGCCGCCGTCGCCGCCGTCCGCAACTCGGGCGACGGCCCCGGACGGGAGGCCGCGCTCGCCGCACTGCCGGCCGTCGCCGAGCAGACGTACACCGTCCTGGACGCCGTGCTGGAGGTGTCGTGATCCCCGACGTCTCCCGGGGCAACGGCATCCGCCCGCTGCTGGCCTACCTGTTCGGCCCGGGTCGGCGCGAGGAGCACGCGGATCCGCATCTGGTCGCCGCGTGGGACCTGCACGGAGCGCCCGACCCGGGACGCCACCCGGGCGCGAGCGTCGGCCGGCTCGCGGGCCGCCTGGACCAGTACGCCCAGTTGCGCGCCGCCGAGTTGGGGGCGATGCCGCCGAACCGGGTGTGGCACTGCTCCGTCCGCGCCGCACCGGAGGACCCCACCCTCAGCGACGAGCAGTGGGCGCAAGTGGCCCACCGCGTCGCCCGTGCCACCGGCCTCGCATCGCAGGAGGGCTCCGGCTGCCGGTGGGTGGCGGTCCGCCACGCCGTCCACCACATTCACATCGCCGCCGTCACCGTGCTGCCCTCCGGCGCCCGGCCCGGCATGCACCGCGACGCGATGCGGGCGCAGGCCGAATGCCGGGCCATCGAGGCCGAGTGGGGACTTCGCCCCGTCGGGCTCGGCGAGCGGACCAGCACGAGCTACCCGACTAGCGCCGAGATCATCAAGGCGGAGCGGCACGGTTGGAGCGAGCCCTCCCGCGTGTGGCTGCAGCAGCAGATGCACGTGGCGCTGACCGAGGCGGCCGACCTCGACGGCTACTTCGCCGCGCTGGCCGAGCGCGGGGTCATCGTCCGAGTCCGGCGCGGCGAGGACGGTGCCGCCGTCGGCTACAGCCTCGCCCGCCCCGGTGACGTCGGCGCCGGAGGGCAGGCCGTCCACTTCTCCGCCGGTCGGCTCGACTCCGCGATGAGCCTGCCCCGCGTCCTGCACCACCTGTCCACGAAGAAGTCCGCCGAAGGAGCCTGATCATGACCAGCTCTCAGCACACCCTCAGCCCCCTGGCGGACTTCGCGCACGCTCTGGCCGAGCGGCTCCCGGACCGGTGGGAGGCCACCGAGCTGGACCTGCGCGACGACGCCGACCTTCGCCACCACTTCTACTACCGCGTGTGGGACCGCCGCCGTGCCCAGGAGCTCGGGCTGGACCACGACACCATGGCGGAGAGCGCCGTGCTCGAAGGCCCCGACGGGCGCCGGCTCCTGGTGCTGCCCGCCGCCGAAGCGGGCCGGTTCCTGATCTGCCCCCTCATCGCCTTCGACGTGCCCGTGTACAACAGCATCTCCCCGCTCAGCTCCGTCGTCGTTCCCGCCGACCCGACCACGGCCGCCGAGGAACTCGCCGGCTCGCTGCTGCCCGTCTACGAGAGCGAACTGCGGACCCGGCTCGACCATGTCGTCGGCGTCCTGGATGCCACCGAGGCGAGCATCGCCGCGTGCCTGGCCGCCGAGGCCGAGCACTCCGACGACCCCGAACTCGCCGAGGAGCTGTACGAGATGAGGGGGGTGCGCTGGCTGTCCCACCCAGAGGACACCGACCTGCTGCGCTGTGCCGCCGAAGATGTACTCGCTGCTCTGGGCCTGCTGCTGGGCCACCGCGGACCGCTGTCCGAGGCCCTGGTCGGCGTCACCACCCACGTCCGGATCTACTGCGAGGTGAACGACAGCTGCGAGGCGCTGATCGAGGCCGAGGCAGTCGGCCGGATCCTCACCGCCGCCGGTCTGGCCGACACCAGCAGCGGCATCTTCGATCCCGCGATCAAGGCGAAGATCGCCACAATCGACGCCCTCCCGATCGAGCGGCAGCGGGCCCTGGTACGGGCCGCCGCCGCGACCTACACCCGGCGAACCCACGTCGGCTGACCTGATCAGAAAGACCGCCTGTTGTACATCGCCTCCTTCCACGACGCCCGCGACGAACTGGACCTCGACGAGTTCGAGGCGATCGACGCCGAGTCGGCCCGGACCATCAACCGGCTGTTCGACTTCGAGAGTTCGCTGTGGATCATCGCGAAGCAGTGGGCGTCGGACACCGTGCGACGCCCAGGGGCACGGTTGCACGACTACTTCCTCTTGCTCGACTCGTATGCCGCCTACAACGAGCGTGCCGGGGCGCCGCAGATCGTCGCCGCCCACTTCGACCGCGACCCGAACGCCCGCACGGTCCGGGCCTCCATGACGTCGCACGCGCTGATCCCGCTCGCGCAGAACTGGCTCGTTGGCCGAGGGGCGGATCCCAGCATGGTCTTGGAGCCGGACGGCTGGAGCGATCCGCTGGATGCCGAGACCGAACAGCTGGAGGATCTCCTGCGCGGCAGCGGCGAGCGGTTCGAGATCCACGACACCTTCAGCCGCCACGAACCGCCGTACGAGACCTGGGTGATCGCCACCGACACTCAGCAGCCTCCCGGCCCGGCGGAGGTCTACTTCTGGCGGACGCCCGACGAGAAGAGCCCCGCCTACACGGTCCGCCGCGGCCGGTTCGACAGCCTGGACGCCGCGTACGAGTGGACCCAGGACACCTCCGCGCCCCTTCCAGCGTCCCCCCGCGCCCAAGCCGCCCGGCTTCGCGTCGCCCCGGTCCAGCCCTCACCCGCACACGCCCCGGAACCGCCGCCGACCACGCCCAACACCCGCCGCCCCCACGGCCGCTGACACCGCCCCCACCCCGCTCATGGAGCTCTGGCCCTTGCCCGACACCTACCTGCCGCACCACGACCCCGACACCGAGACCCTGGTCCGCCCCCGCTACCTCGCCGGCCCCGGAGACCGGGAGGCCGTCGACACCGCCTTCGCACCCCTGCGCGGGTCACGGTGGCGAGTCACGGCCCTCGGCCCGTACCTCACCGAGGTGATCGCCACCAGCCCGTGCCACCGTGTCCGCGTCGGCTACCGCCCCGACCGGGATCAGGCATGGCAGGTCGCCGCGTCCCTGGACCCGTTCGCCGGCCCGGCCTGGCGCGGCGGATTCAGCCGGGCCACCCCGCCGGAGATCGTCGAGGCGTTCCTCGGCCAGCTGGCCGACTCCCTGCAGTACGACGCGGTCAGCGCCACCACGGGCACCTTCGTGTCGCTGGAGGGCACGCTCGCCGACGCCAACGAGGCCCACAGCGAGGCGGGTTGGCCAACGGTCTGCGCCGACGGCCGCTGGCTGACCACATCGGGCGACGGCGAGGTCGAGTACGAGGTCGGCCCGCTCGTCGATCCGGCCGTCGAGCTGGCATCCGAGGTGCAGAGCGGCTTCACCTGGCGCGTCGCCTCGGGCGACCCGGGCGTGGGCTGGACCGCGGGTTTCAGCTCGTGCACACCGCTGCACCTGATCGCGGCCGTGAACGGCGCCATCGCCGACAGCGGCCCGCTCGTCCGAACCAGCGACGACCTGCCACAGTGGGTGGTCGCCCGCGCCCTCGCCGAGCAGGCCGAGATCGACCGGCGCGAGGCCGAGGCCCGCGCAGCGCTGCCGACCGCGGCCGAACTCCTCGCCGACAGGAACGGCCTGGAGCCCCCGGTGGCCGTCAGCCCGCTGTACCTGGCCGGGCCCGGCCCCGTCGAGCGGGCGGTGGCAGCCCTGACCAGCGAGGCGGGCTGGAGGTCCGTGGCCGTCCAGAGCGGCCAACTGTGGGAGAGCAACTGCCGGACCGTTCACGTCGCGCACTTTCCCACATGGCCCCGGGAGAACTGGCGGATCACCGTGCTAGACGACCCGCTGGGCATGCCGAAGTGGAGGGCGACCTTCAGCGGCAACACGCCGGCCGAGGTCCTCGGCGAGGTGACCCGGCTCCTCGCCGATACCGCGGCCGGCAACGCCCGGCCAGCCGACGACCCCGAGTACATCTCGCCCTTCGAGCTGGATGAGCACGATTGGACGCGCCATACCGTCCACGTGTGGACCACGTTCAGCGCGCCGGATGCAGGGATCAGGCTCCAGCACAACTCTGGCGAGTTCGGGCACTACGAGGAGCTGGGGCGCCAGGTCCCTCCCTCCTGGATACTCTCCGCGGGCCTCGACGACCGGTTCTCCGCCTGGTCCGCGGACTTCACCAGCGGCACACCGCCGTACCTGGTCACGGCCGCAGCCCTGACCGCCCTCGACCCGGCCCCGGTACTCCGGACCCGCCGGTCGCTGCCCGAAGCGCACCTTCCGTACCTGCAGGTCGTCGCGGCGGGCACCGGCCGCTCCAGCGCCGCCCGCTCGGGTACCGCCCCGGCCTCCCGCGGTCCCTCGCCCGATCCGGCCGGAGCGCCGCGGCCTGCGGTCGCGGACCGGGGACGGCTGCGGTGAGGGACGACCACGCCCTGGAGGCGTTCACCGAAGCGGTGGCCCGCCGACTCCCCGGCACCTGGCGGCCGAGGCTCGCGGACGTGAGCGAGTCGGCAGCGCTGACCGAGGTGTACGAGCAGCTCTGGGACCTCGGGATCACCCAGTGGGCCCTGCTGGAGTTCGTCACCGACCGTCTCGGGATGATGCATGCCGGCCAGGGCCGGGAGCTGGTCGTCCTCCCGCGCCCGCTCCACCCGGGCCGCTACCTGACCGCGCCCCTGGTCCCGACCGACACCGACCCCGGCGCGGTGCAGGACCTGACACCGTTCGGCGTAACCGTCGACGGATCACCGGGCCGGGCGGCCGAGACGGTCCGCCGTCGGCTCCTGCCCCGCCTCGACTACGCACTGCTGCTGGCCGAGGAACGCGGGGGCTATCCCGGGCCGCCTGCCGACGGCGGGCACCGCCGGGTCCGCGTGGCCACCGCCCGTACGAGCCTGCCCACCGGCACCGCACCGGTCGTCGTCTACTCCGCCGGGCCCCTGCGCCCAGCCACCCCGCTTTCGGGCCGAGGCCGAGTCCCGGCCCCCTGACCGAACGAGATTTGTGCCCACAGCTTTCTCCGTCTCCACCGACCCGCTCCTCGCCGTCCGCCCCGTCCACCTCGCCGGGCCCGGCGAGGTGGACCTGCCGTCCCTCCTCACCGCGGACCACGGCTGGTTCCGCCCCTACAACTCGCCCACCCATGTCGTCCTCGTGAGCGACACCAACGGCATCGCCCTGTCCAACCGACCAGGTCCGATGCCGCTGGCCCTGAGCGGGATCGGCTGGTCAGTCGCCTTCTGCCACCAGGTGCCGGCCGAGATCACCCAGTCCCTGCTCGACGAGGCCGCCACCGGCCTCCACAAGCACCCGAACCTCTTCACCGGCACCGGCCGCCTCGCCGGCCACCACGCCCGCGCGGCGCTGCTCGCGGCCGGCTGGTCCGGACACCACCGGGACGGCTACGAGCTGGTCTCCGCACCGGACCGCCGCGCTGCCCTCTCCTTCCCACTGGAGGCCCCCGGCAGCGAGGTGATGCTGACCGGCGCCGCCGAGACCGGCACCTGGACCGTCCGGTTCACCGCAACGGCCCCTGAGCCGCTGCTGACCGCTGCCTCCCTCGCCCTCCTGGGTCCGGCCGTCCGCCGGGCGGACCAGCTGCCGGCCCGGCACCGGAACCTGCTGACCACCTGGCCCCTGACCGAACGACTGCCGCACGCCGGCCGATCCGGTGCCGCCCGAGCCCGCAGCGAAGGTGTCCGGCCGGTGCCCGCCGCGCAGCAGTCCGCCGGTCCGCCGCGCGCCGTCAGTGCCGCATCCGCATCCGCCGTGCGGCGCCGCCCGTCCTGACCTCCCCCTGCGCTGCTGGAGACACCCTGAGCACCCCCGCCCCCGTCCCCGACGACCTGGTCGCCGTCCGCCCGCTGGAACTCGCCGGCCCCGGCACCGCGCCGTTCGACCTCCTGCACCACCTCACCTCCCGGTACCAGTGGCACATCGCCGCCGACGGCGAGAACCCCCAGCTGGAGAGCCCGTGCCGCCGGCTCCGCCTGCAACACGGAAATTTCCTGTCCGGCAACCTCCCGCTGGACGACAACTGGATGCTCACGGCGCGGAAGACACCGGAATCCGAGTGGCTGTGGTGGGCGTGCTTCAGCCCCCAGACACCGCACGAACTCACGTACGGCGTCGTCCTGGAGACCGCCCGGCGCCTGGGCTCCGACCCCGGCAGCGTCCTGACCCGCCGCGCCGTCGCGGACGACGCGGCCGACCTGCTCGCCGCTGCCGGCTGGCTGGAGACGGAGCACCCCCTTCCCGGCGTCCGGATGATCACCCCCACCGGCAACACCGGCGCCGCCCACACCTTCCAGCTCCCTGAGCGGGCCCTGTCGTTCAGCATGAGCAACACCAGTTCCGAGCTGGCCTGGTCGATCTCGATGTCGCCCCGGACACCGGAGGTGCTCCTGCGCGTCGCGGCGACGGCCCTGGTCGAGGACTCGGCGGTGCGCCTACGCAGCGAGATCCCCGCCCACCACGCCGAGCGGGTATCGACCGCACCGGCGCACTCGGCAGCCCCGCCGCGCTGGACACGTCTGCCGCCCGGCTTCAGCGCCGAGGAGGCGCTCGTGCCGGCTGGCCCGGACGGGGCCACAGCCGAACAGCCCAGCACACCGCCGGCGTTGGTCGCAGTCGCCCCTCGCCACTACGCCGGTCCCAGCGCCGATGCCGTCCAGCGGCTTCGGCACCGCCTCGAGGCCGAGGGCTGGGTCCGCAGCGAGGGCATCCTCACCAGCGCGTGCGGCCGGCTCGGGGTCGCCTGGCCCACCGAGTCGGACAAGCCGCGCGGTTGGGGACGCGAGAGGTCGTACGAGCCCTGGCGGGTCTGGGGCACCCAGCACCGCGGCGCGGGCGTCGCCTGGCGGGTCACCGGCTGGCGCCTGGTGCCCCACGAGGTGATCGATGGTCTGATCGGCGAGGCGACGGTCATGCTGGAGGAAGCCGACAAGGCCGGCCGGGCACCGTTCGACGCGGGTGTCCTGGCCCTCGGCTTCCTGCCGCTGGCCGCCGCGGGCTGGAGCAGCGAGGTCACGCCCAAGGGCGCCGCCACCTTCCACTCACCCGACGAACTCCTCAGCGCCCGCTGCGGACCGCCCGACGCCCTGTATGAACTCCGTGGCCGACCGGCCGCCCGCATCTCCTGCCACCGGCCGCTCGGCTTCTGGGAAATCGAGATCAGCGCGAACACCCCCTCCCGGCTGGCCGCCGCGCTGTGTCGCGACGTCGCCGACCCCAGGCCCCTGATCCGCAATTCCGATCACCTGCACCTGGACCACGTCGACCGCGAGGTCGCCGTCGTCACCCCGGTCACCGCACAGTCCCTCAGCGCCTCGACCGGACGGCGGGCCGCCGCCGTCACCCGCTCGCTGCCGGCCCCGTCCACCCCGAGCGCCACCACGCCCACCAGCCCCCTGGCCAGCGCCCTCGCGGCGACCGCGCGCGCCCCTCGGCGATAACCCCCGCCGCCCCCGCCTGTCACGAACACCACCCCGCTCCTCCAACCGCCCCTGCTGCTCCTGGAGACCCACCTGCCCACCGACACCGACGAACTGGTCGCCGTCCGCCCCCTGGCACTGGCCGGCACCGGCACCGCGCCCGGAGACCTGGGCGACCACCTCATCTCGGCATACGGGTGGGAGCACGATCCGGACAGCACCACCGAGGAGCCCCTGCTCGTCAGCCCCTGCCGCCGCATGGAACTGGAGCGAGGCGACTTCCACCTTGGCCGCTCCCTCCTCGCAGACCACTGGAAGCTCTCCGCCTACGACAGCGCAGCCTCGGACGCCACGGAGCTCTGGTGTGCCTGGTTCGGCCCCCAAACGCCCTACGAGCTCACCCATGGCCTCGTCCTGGACGCCGCCGGTCGCCTCGACACCGACCCGGCCACCGTCCTGACCACCCGACGCGCCGGCGACGACGTGGAGCGGATCCTCACCGGCGCCGGATGGACGGTCGACCGCGGGCCCTGGCGCACCTTCATCCACTCGCCGGCCGGTGAGACCGCCGTTCAGCACCAGCCGGAGCTACCCGAGCGCACCCTCGCCTTCTCCATGAACAACACCAGCTCCGAGCTGGCGTGGAGGGTCGTCGCCTCACCGTGGGCCCCCGAGGCGCTCCTGCGCACGGCGGCGGTGATGCTGTCCTCGAACACCGCGCTTCGCCGCCGCAGCGAGGTTCCCGACCACCACTTGGCGCGGGTCACCCTCGAACCGGCAGCCCTCGCCGCCCTTCCGCGATGGCGCCCCCAACTAGCTGCCCCGACCGACCTGGAGACCCCTCTGCCCGCCGCTCCCGACCCGACCGACACCGTCCCGGCCACCCGCACCGCTCCCGGGTCGGAGCTGGTCACCGTAACCCCCCGCCACTACGCCGGGCCCGGCCGTGGCGGTGCCGAACAGATCAAGGACCATCTCGTCTCCCAGGGCTGGACGTTGGGCACCAACTCGATGACCAGCCCGTGCGGCAGGCTCGGCGTCGCCTGGCCCGACGGCACCGACACCCCGACGCGGCAGAGCGCCGCCTGGCGGGTCTGGGGCGCCCAGCACCGGGGAGCGAGCGTCGCCTGGCGCATCACCAGCGGCGACCTGGCTCCGCCCGAGCTGATCGCCGGCGTAGTCGACGAGGCACTCGCCATGCTGGACGAAGCCGGGCCGGACTCCCGCGCCCCCTTCCAGGCCGGAGTCCTGGCCCTCGGTTTCCTGCCCCTTGCCGAGGCGGGGTGGCAGAGCACCGTCGAGCCCCGCGGCTCCGTCTCCTTCCGCTCGCCCGACGGCTACGTCAACGTCCACTGCGACGTCCCGAGTGCCCTCCACGACCTGCGCGGAAAGCCCGCCGCCCGGATCAGCTGCTACCGGGCCCGCGGGTACTGGATGGCGGAGATCAGCGCGAACACCCCCTCTCGCCTCGCCGCCGCACTCTGCCGCGACCTCGCCTCCCCGGAGCCCCTGCTGCGCAGCACCACCGGCCTCCACCTTGACGCGACCGACCGGAAGGTCGCCGTCGTCACCCCGGTGAGTGCCGAGGCCCTCACTGCTCCGGCCCAACGGCGCACTGCGGCCCTCGCCCATGGCACCCAGCTGCCCCGCTCGAGTGCGGAGCCCGGCACCGCCGCCACCACAAGCACCCTGGTCAACGCCCCCGCCCCCAGCCAGCGGCGCTGAACTCATCACTCAGAGACGACCATGACCGACTCCCCGCAACCCGCACTCCTGGACAGCCGCCGCCTGCTGAACGCCGCCTACGAGGGCCTGGGCAGCGCCCCGGTCGCCGACCTGCTGGTCGCCGCGAGCCGGACGCTGGAGCCGTCCAGGGGCTGCTTGGCCCTCGCCGACGCCAGCTTCCGCCTCGCCCAGCAGGTGTACCCGCGTCCGCAGAACCCGCTGGACCCCGCCATGCTGACCGCCTTGGCCAATGCCGACACTCTCCCGGGCACCGCGCGGCTGGCATGCTTCTGGCGGGCCCTCGCCACGACCGCCGGCCCCAACGAATTGGTCATCGAGCTACCGGAGTTGCCCGCCCCCACCCTCGGCCCGCAGCAGCTGGCAGTCGCCTGGCTGCACAACGGACACCTCTTCTCCCGCTTGGGGGCCGCGTCGTACACGGCCCTTGAGGTGGCCCTCATGGCCGCCATCGACAACGAGGCCACCCTGCCGCGGGCCCTCGCCAACCTGGGACCGACGGTCTGCGGCATCGTGCCCGAGGGCCCGAACCTGCCGACGGCGTGGTCCGCCACGATCGAGGCGACCGCCCGCCATGCCGTCGCCGCCGCGTACGGGCTGCCCCGCGAGGCCGGCCTGCTGGACGCACGCATCCCCGAGATCCTGGCCGACGCCGCCCGGGCACCCCAGCGGATCCAGGCCGAGCTGCTGGAGGACGCCGCCAGCGCGTTCCGCTACGCGAGCGACGAGCTGTTCACCACCCCGGCGGAGAGCCGCCGCGCGGACGCGGCTCGTACGCGCACCACGACCAGGCGCTCACGGGCAGCCCCGCAGCCGGCCCCGGGTGCACCGCGGACGCTGCCGCAGCAGCGCCGGGCCCGCTGACCGTCGAACCCCCGGAACACGGCCGGCACCGGCCGCCCAAGCCCTCCAAGTCCCGAACCGACCACCATGGAGAAGCCCTGACCTCGCATCCTCTCGACTCCGCCCAGGGGCCCTCGCCCGTCCACGAGGCGGGGGCGCCCGCAGAGCGCACAGCCCAGCAGTTCATACCGATCCGGCGCACCGCCACCGGCGAGATCACCACCACCGGCTTCAACGCCGCCGCGCTGCGGGTCCTGATCGGGGCCGGCTTCGAGGAGGCTCCTGGCTGCTCCTGCCCAGAGACGGACCCCGGCGCGGACCGGACGCTCGGGCCTGCTCGGCAGCCAGCGGACTGCTCGCCGCCGACTACCCCGTGCGCCTGGCCCAAGCACTCGGCCGGCCGCTGAGCGTCGTCGGTACGCCCCTGCCGGGCGCACGCGTACAGACCCGCGACAAGACCTCCCACACCGAGGCCGCCCGAACCAGCCGGGGCCTGGGTGAACTGGCCCCGACAGACCCTGTGAGCGGACCGGCCTCGCCCTCCCGGTCCCGGTGATCGTCCCGCCTCTGATCCGCTCCGCGAGCGGCCCCGCCATCCCAGCACGTTGCCAACCCAGCCCGCCCGCGAACCCGTTGGAGGTTCCTCGCTTTGACCACGCCCGCACCGCCCGTCAAGCCGGCACACGCCAAGCCCGGCGAACTGAGGGCCAAGGTCGCCAAGTTGCTGGCCGACCGGCCGACGGACCCGCTCACCATCGGCGAGATCTCCAAGACGTTGGGGCACTCCCACGGTGCTGTCCAGCAGGCGGTCAACACGCTGGTTCAGCGCGGCGAGGCCGACCAGCTCGGCTCCGGAAGGCAGTTCCGCGCGAACGGGAAGACGGCCTTCGCCGCAGCGGTCGTGGTGATCAGTCCACCGGGCACCCACTCTCCCCGGGCCCAGGCGGCCACGGCCCGCACGGCCACGGCCACACCGAAGACGCCCAAGCAGGTCGGTCCGATCCGCCGCGCGGGCGGCCAGCTCTACCACCCCCGGGAGCTGGCCTCCCTGCCCGACGTCGAGGCGCTGGCGCGACTGCGTGCCGCCGACGTGCCGGTACTGCTCTACGGCCCCCCGGGCACCGGCAAGACGAGTTTGGTCGAGGCTGCTTTCCCCGATCTGATCACCGTCGCCGGCGATGGCGACACCACGGTCGGCGACCTGATCGGCGACTACACGCTGGACGACAGCGGGGGCTACGTCTGGCAGTACGGTCCGCTGGTCACCGCGATGACCGAGGGCCGCGCCCTTCTGATCGACGACGCCACACTGATCTCGCCGAAGGTCTTGTCGGCGATGTATCCGGCGATGGACGGGCGCCGCCAGATCCAGGTCAAGGCCCACCGGGGCGAAACCATCACGGCCCAGCCCGGCTTCTTTGTGGTCGCGGGTCACAATCCCGGCGTCCACGGAGCGATCCTGACGGAGGCGCTGGCGTCCCGGTTCAGCGTGCAGATCCAGGTCGGGACGGATTATGACCTCGCCCAGGCGCTGCGGGTCGATGCCCGGGTGGTCCGCGTCGCCCGCCATCTCGCCGGTCAGGTCGAGCTGGGTGAGCTGGGCTGGGCCCCCCAGCTGCGAGAGCTGCTCAGCTTCCAGAAGACCGAGGCTGTCCTCGGCAGCCAGGCCGCGTGGGCGAACTTGGTCGGGATCGCTCCCCTGGAGGACCGCGACGCCGTCGCCACCGCTGTCAGCAAGGTCGCCGGTGTCAAGAACGTCAAGCCGCTCACCCTCGGCCGGCAGCTGCCCGCCGCCACCGCCCCGGCTGCTCAGCAGCCCACCGGACCCACGACCCGGGGCCGCCAGCGATGAGTGCCCATCACCACGTCCAGCCTCCCGCGACCACGCCCGATGACGACGCCGATCTCGCGCGCTGGGACGACGACGGTGCCCCGCCCGCGCAGCCCTCCTCCTCCCCTGCCGCGTGGCTGCGAGTGGGCGCCGAGTTGGGTGATCGGCTGGTCGCGCTGTCCGGCCGTCAGGATCTGCTCGTCACCTGCCGCCCCGGCACCCGCAGCGGCGCACCGGCCGCCTTCTACCCCCGTCTCGCGGAGATCGAGTTCGACTCCGGCCTGTTCGGCGTCCTCCGGCCCCACGAGATCCACCCGCGGATCGTGGGCGACGAGGAGCGCTATCCCGCCGCCTGGGGAGTCTTCGTCCACGAGGCCGCCCACGCCGCCCACTCCGTCTGGGAGCAGCCGGCCGACGCGGACCCCCGCGTCGTCGAGGCCGCGCTGCTGCTGGAGGAGAGCCGGGTCGAGGGCGCCCACCTGATCAGGCGACCCACTGACCGCAGGTACCTGCGAACCAGCGCCCGGACCCTGGTCATGCCCGACATCGCCAACCCCCGTGTCCAGGGCATCAGGCACGCCGCCGGCGTGGCTGCCCTGATCCTCGGCCGCCGGGATGTCGGCATCCTCGACGCCGGCGAGACCCGAGCCGTGGCCGAACTGTGCGAGAGGGTGCTTGGCGCCGAGCTGCTGGCCACCCTCACCGGCATCTGGACCGCGGCCCACCAGGTCGCCGACCACGACGACGCCACCATGCTCGCGCACGGCAAAGCGTGGTGCGACGCCCTGGACACCGTCTCCCCTTCCCTGCCCCTGCCGCCGGGGCTCACCGATCTGCTGTCCGACGCCGCGGGGGTCGTCATGGACAGCATGGACGCCAACGACGCCGCCGACGCCGCGGCGCAGGCCGCCACAACCGACGCCCTGGCCGCGCGGGCGGAGGCAAAGGCCCAGGGTCGCGCCCAGCAGGCCGGCCAGCGACGCAAGGCCGCCGCCACCGCGAGGTCCGTCTTCAACCCCAACGGCACCACCGTCAGCCCCAACGGCACACCGAGGCCCTCCGACAGCCCGGTCACCGGCACCCGCAAGCCCACCACCGCCGAACAGACCGCCGCCGCGCGCCTGAGCCGCGCACTGCGAGCTGCGGCCTTCCGCGAGCGCAGCGAGGAGAGGACCACCAGCCCCACCCCGCCCGGCCGCCTCAACGTCCGCCAGGCCCTGGCCCGCGACGCCCAGCGCGCGAGCGGGTCGGTGCTCACAGCAGAACCCTTCACCGCCATCCGCCGCCGCAACTCACCCACCCCACCGCTCCGGGTGGGCATCGCGGTGGACGTCTCCGGCTCCATGAGGGCCGCCTGCGGGCCCGTCGCGTCCGCTGCCTGGATCGTGGCCCGCGCGGCAGCCCTGACCGGCCCCGACTCCCGCACCGCCACCGTCGCGTACGACTACGACCTGACGGCGCTGACCCGCCCCACCCACCGGGCACCGGATCGAGTGACCCAGTTCGTCGCCAACGGCGCCAGCCACAACTTGGGCGACGCCCTCGACGCGCTCGACCACGGCCTCGACCTCAGCCACCCCGGCACCGGCCGCCTCCTCGTGGTCGTGACTGACGCCAAGTACACCCCGGACGAAACCGCCGAGGCGGTCACCCGCATCAACCGTCTCACCAACGCCGGCTGTGCCGTGCTCCAACTCACCCTCACCAAGGATTCCCTGCACCTGCCAGGGACTACCCTGCTCCACCTGACCCGGCCGGCCAGCGCCCCTGCCGCCATCGCCCAGGCGGCGACCGACGCCATCCGCAGGACACGGTGAGACGCCGGCCGGGCCGTGAACTCGGCGGTGCCGCCCCCGGCCCGGCGCTCGGCGCGGCGGCCGTGCCGCTCCGGCGGGCGTTGGCCGGGGGCGGCCTGGTGTTCGGTGGCCCGGTGCGGCTACCGGCGGTTGCTGGTGAAGGCGTGCGGGTCCGCGTCGGCGCGGCGAAGCTCGCCGATCTCCTCCAGGCGCAGGACGCACACCGCCAGGCGCATCGCTTCGCGGACCGTGGTGATCAGCCGGTTCGCGCCGAGTTCTTCCAGTCGGGCATGGGCGCCGGGGAGGGTGTGGAGCATGCGCCGGACGTCGTCGGTGTACTGGCCGGAGGCGGCGATGTCCTGTTCGGAGAGCAGGTCCCGCCATTCGAATCCGTCCGGGGCGGCGGCGTAGGAGCTGAGCTCCAGCCAGTCGGCCGACGTCGGTTCGGTGTCCAGGCTCAGAGCGTGGAGGCTCACGGGTTCGTCCTTCGCGGTGGGGTGTTCGAGGCAGCACGGTGTGCCGGGAGCCGGCGCGGTGGCCGCGAGCACGTGAGGTGCTGCGTGCCGGCCGTGCCGGCGGCCGGAATCGTTGGAATCCTCGGCCCCGTGGGGAGCCGCCACTCGCGGGGCCGAGGCCCTGCGGACGAACACACCCTAGCCGCCGACAGGGCGTCAGATCAGCGCGCCCGTCCAGTCCGCAGATCGCTCACGCCCCTTCGTGCCTGCAGAAGCTGGCGACGCGCGGCCCCGCCAAGGTGGCCTGCGCCGCCACGACCCAGCCGACCCTCCGGCTGGGTCTTCGGCGTGTTCGCCTGCGGCAGACAGCAACCCCTTGAAAGGACTACGCAAATCGGGGCAGTCCAAGTCAACATGGACGACCCGCAGCGCCATCCCGAAGGAGGGTCCTCCCCTGTCCGTCGTGATCTCCGCCCCTGTCGTCCGCGGTCTGCGTCCCGGCGACGCCATCGCCCACCGCACCTGGCCGCTCGGCGAGGGCAACCCCAACGCCATCAGCGCGTTCCTCTACGAGCACGGCTGGTCGTGGGTGATCGACGCCGAGGGCGGGCTGCACGCCGCGTCGCCGTGTACCCAGGTCTACGTCGGCTACCAGCCGGACAACCGGCACGTCGACACCTGGATCATCGCGCTCACCGGTACCGCCCGGCAGCCTGGCTGGCGCGCCGCCTTCAACCGGCACACTCCCGCCGAGCTGGTCATCGACCTCCTCACCTCCATGGTCGCCCGCTCCACCCCCCGCCCGTCCGTCACCGCCTCGTCGCCCTCCTGAAAGGACGCGCCATCCCTCGCACGCTCCGTCTGCCTGCCCGTCGTCGCCTCGCCGTCGCCGAGTACCTGATCAGTGCCGCCGCCGTGGGCCTGGCCCTCCACGCGCTGCTGCTCAGCGAGCACGCCGCCGTCCGCGTCGGACTGCTCCTGATGACCCTCCAGCTGGTCGTCGCACGGGTCCTGCTCGTCCGTGTCCCGGCCGCCATCGAGCCCCCTGGCCACCGGATTCCCCGGCAGCGCTGCCCGCACTGCTGACGACCACAGCCTCCCCCCGCACGCCGCCGCGCCCCGGCCCGGCGGCCCAGTCATCGACGCGAACCTCGCGTCGAGCACCGCGACCACGGAGGCCCGTTGGAACCCGAAACCCTCGACCTGCGCGGCGACCGCGTCGGCATCACCCGCGCGTTCGGCACCGCCTACGGTCCCGCGAACCGTGCGGGCGAGCGGACCCGCTACCACGTGCTGGCCTACGTCGCCCCGTCCGACCGCTACCTGCTGGCCGTCGGCGGCATCGACGGCGGACACGGTCGGCCCCACCCCCGCGAGGGCTACTGCGGGTGGAGCACCACCGACCAGCTCGTCGAACTCGTCGTCGCCCACCCGGTCCGAGCCGACGGTGGCGGTCGGACCTTCTGCCACCACCACGTCGTCCCCGGCACACCCGAGCGCCCGTGCCGGGTCTGCCGGATCCGCCCGCCCCGCGCCGACTGCGACTTCTTCTCGCAGTCCCGCTACGCTCCACTGCCCCAGGAGGCTCTGTGACCACCAACCCGAACATCTCCCGCCGCGGCCTGCGCCGCGCGGCGGTCCTGCTGATCGCGCTCACCACCGTCTCGGGCGCCCTCGCCGTCGCGGCGGGCCTGCGGCACGACGGCGCCTGGGCCGCCGTCGAGCTCACCTCGTGCGGCGTGTCCGCGCTCGCGCTGCACCGCGTGAGCAGATGGCTCGACGCCGACGCCGACCGCGCGGTGCTCGCCGGCTTGGCCTCCGGCACGGCAACACCCGACGATCTTGCCGCCGACCTCGGACTGCGGGTCGCCGTCGTGCGGCTGAGCCTTGCCCGGTTGCGGAGCTCCGGCCTGGTCGAGAAGGACGGGCGCGGCTTCGCCCGCCGCCACGACCGGTAGGTGCGGCGCCCCGTTGGGGCAACGGTGAAGGGGCGGCACCGCGAGAAATCGCGGTGCCGCCCCTTCGTGTCGTTTCACGGAGTCCACCCGAGTCGGGCCACGGATCTTACGGCCGCCAGCCTCGGCCGATCCCCCGGCAAAATTGCAGCTCAGACCCATGCGCAGCGAATGCAGGATGTTGCGTCCGATGCAATACCGCGCATTAGTTGAGGTACATCCCCGCCCAGGAGCCGTCGTAGCCGGTCGAGGCCATGGCCGTCTCGAAGTCATCCCACGCGGCGGTGGGCGTCGAGTAGTGCTGCTCGAAGTACTCGACCGTCAGGTCGTCCTCGAGCCACTCGTGGCCGCAGCGGCAGCGGACGAAGACATGCCGGCGGATGTTGAGGAGCAGCCAGTCGCGGCCAGCCTTGCACTCCTCACACGTGATCACGGTGCCGCGGGGGTTCAGCTCGTCGTGGTGCGGGACCGCCCGGATCACGGGCTTGTCCTGGGAGAGGGTGGGGAAGTCGGGGATCGAGAACTCGATGCGGTCGAGCGGCGGGAGATCAGCCGGCTCGGTCGGGTCGTTGTGGCCATGGCCGTCGTGAGGTCTCGGCGAATCCGACAAGTACTGCCCTTTCGTAGCGGTGCCGGATCAAACCATGCATTGGCCGAATTTATTCCCGAAACGGCATTCCGTTACCAACCTGCGACCTTGAGGGCGTGGCGGGGTCGGATGGACTCCGGCATGCGGCCTCCAGGTTGAGACGGCTCGGGCGGCTGGGACTACCCGGTCGGCGCGCCCACCTAGACTGCTGCCGTGCCCAGGATCCGATCCGCCACCGAGAACGCCGTCCCGTCTGCGGGGCCCGGCGTGGTCTGGCACACGGCGGGCAGCGGCAAGTCGAACACAGTCGCATGGCTGCTCCAAGCCGCGAGGAGGGCGGACTCCCTTCGGGTCGGCAAGTGGCAGCGGGTACTGCGGGAGCGGTTGTCCCTCCTCCAGGAGATCAGGCAGCTCGACCAGCACCACCTGGCTGGCTCCGACCTTTCCCGCCTCGAAGCGGCCCTGCGCGACCTCGCCGACTCCGCGCCAGTGCCACTGACGAACGCTCCGCCCCGGCAGAACCTGACGACGATTCTCTTCGCCCGCGGCTGCGAGGCCGGCCTCGCGTGCTGCTCGCCGCCGAGCTTGCTGGAGGATCTCCCGCTCCCGCCGGGTGTGGAGGACGACGTCGCATGGGTGTCGGCGGCCTTGTCCGTCCTCGCCCTGGCGGCCTTGGTCGTGTCCGGCCGGCTGGCGCTCCCCTGCTCTGTCGCTCCTCCGCCGCCCGGGTACGTTCCGCCGACGTGGGCCTGCGCATGCGGCCCCAAGCGCTTGGGCGCACCGCTGATTCCCCGCGGACCCGACTCCGTGTCCCTGTCCGACGTCCGCTCGTGGGGACACCGGTCAGGGCTGGGCCGCGGCGGGCTGGTCCTCGCGGCGTAGCCGTACCGCGTGTCGCCTCTCTGACTTCCGAGGTTGACATGCAGTTTGTGAAGGGATTGACGGGGCTGGTGGCCGCCGCCGCGTCGTACGCCGTGCTGCCGTGGTGGGGCTTCCTCCTGTTGGTGGTTCTGGCGATCGTCGTGCTCGGCGGATCGCAGGTGATCACCACGATCTGGCCGACCGACTCGGCCGACCGCAAGGTGCTGATCGAGCGGTGGCAGATCGACTACCAGGACCGGTGGCACCGCCGCACGGATCGCCGAGAGCGCCGGCGGCGGCAGCGGAGAACGGACAGGGTGCTCGAGCGGAGCCGTCGCAGGCGCACCGGGCCACCACCTGGCGGCCCGGTGCCGTGACCCGCTCCCGGCGGATGCGGGGTCGGTGGTCGGGCCGGTCGCTCGAGTGGTGGGCGCTGGCGTCACCTTCGGGATGCTCGGGGCGGACCGGCCGGCGGACTGCTGGACTGGCGCTGGGGGGATGGGGCCGGAGCCGCTGTGGGGAAACGGGGCGAGCGTGCCTCCGCGGCGGCGGTACGGCCAACGGGCGCGGCGGGTGCGGCCTTCCCGCCCAGGAGGGCGGCGAGGTCCGGGCCGTAGTTGAGCCAGGTGTCGATGTCCGACCACATCTCCGCGTTGCGTTCCTCCACCACCGCGGTGTGGCCGGGCTCGATCGGTGTGCCGTCCGCCCTGGTGCGGCGCCGCAGGGCAGCGTTCCACTCATCGAGGGTCCGGTTGGCCGCCGCGAAGGTGTCGGCCAGGGCGCGCAGGTAGTAGCCGGCCTGGTCGGCCTCCCGCCCGGGCGGCAGGAGCCGGTGGGCGGCGTGGCCGTCCTGGAGGAGAGCGTCGGCGTGGGGCAGGACCTGCTGGAGGTGGGCGAGCGCGTCGGCGTCACGACGGACTTTGCCGTCGCCATAGAGCTGCTCGTCCAACGGCCAGCCGTCCTCGTCGCAGAGGCCGTCGGAGATCGAGTCCCAGTGGTCGAGGGCCTGTTGGGCTCCTCGGAGGGCCTCTTCCAGGACGCCCAATCGGTGCCGGGCCAGGAGCCGGTCGTGGCACGGCAGCAGCGTGCGCTCGATGTCGGCTGCTACTGCGTCCGGATCTGCGGGGACTGCGAGTTGGAGCTGGTCGTCGGCGCCCGCCTGCCGGGTGTAGGCGTGACCGTCGGCCAGCGCGATCGAGCGGATCGTGTAGCCGCGCCCGGTGGTGTGCTGGTCCTCCGTGACGAGGATGCCGATCGGCCGGGCGGGGTCGGTGAGGACGGAGGCGTTGCGGAAGTCGGCGAACCGGGTGGGGCCGAGGGCGAGCATCGAGACGATGTCGGCCATGTCCGCATCGAGGTGCAGGTGGTGCTCGGCCACCCAGGCCCCTGGCAGGCGGGCGGCAAGGGCGCTGGCGTAGGAGGGGAGGTCCACGGTCCTGTTCTCGGTTGTCGGCTTGGGGGTGGGGGTGTCGGCAGCGTGGGCGAGCGGATACGGTCGCGGGGCGGGCCCGGCGTGAGCAGTGCGTCGGGCCCGCCGCTGGTCAGCCGGTCAGCCCTCGGTCGGGGCGGGGTCGACCGCGGTGTCGAGCAGTCCCTCGGCGTGGGCGAGGTGCTCGTGGACCTGGGCGGCGTCGGTGCCGGTGACCACCAGGTGCCCAAGGCGCGCGGTGCCGAGGTCGCCGGCCGGAGGCAGGAGGACCTGCTCGCCCGGCTCGCACTCCCACACGAGCCGCTCCAGCCAGTCGGGGCTGCCCAGTTCGGGGCGGGGCCGGGCGGTGCGGACGGTTCCGGAGGTGTCCGGGTAGAGGAACCGGACGCCGGCGGCGCCCGAGCGGGTGGGGGCGAGGTCGGGCTCGCGGCCCAGCGCGATGTCGGCCGCCGCAGCGGCGAGGTCGATGCCGGTGGCGAGACGGACCAGGTGCCCGATCAGGTCTCCGCCGATGCGCCCGTTCACCTCGATCAGCCGGGGGCCGCCGGCGGTCAGGCGCATCTCGACGTGGGAGACGCCGGAGTTCATGCCGAGGGCGTCCAGGGCCGCCTCGGCGACCGGGCCGACCTGGGCGAGCAACGGGTCGGCGGCGGACACGACGTGGCCGACCTCCTCGAAGTGGGGTTCCGGTCCGAGCTCCTTGCGGGTGACGGCGACGGCGGTGGTGATGCCGTGGCGGGTGACGCACTCCACCGAGATCTCGGGACCGGCCAGGTACTCCTCGACGAGGATGCCGCTGCCCTCCTCGCCCTGGTCCTCGGCCCGGCCGCTGGCGTAGGCGAACGCGCCCGGCAGGTCGTCGGGGTTCTCCACCTTGATCACGCCGATGCTGCCCGCGTGCGCGCTCGGCTTGAGGACCACGGGGTATCCGATGCGGCGGGCCGCGCGGGCGGCGGTCACCAGGGAGGTGACCCGGATCGACTGGGCGGACGGCACACCCTCCGACGCCCACACCGCCCGCGAGGCAGACTTGTTGCGGCAGGCTGCGGCGGTGGCCGAGGACTGGCCGGGCACGCCGAGGTCGGCGGCGACGTGCGCGGCCGGCACCAGCGCGTACTCGTCCCACGTCAGCACACCCTTGACGGTGTGCCGCTCGGACAGGCGGGCGACCGCCCAGCGCAGCTGCTCCAGGTCGCCCAGGTGAGCCACCTCGTGGTCGCGGACGTAGTCCAGCTGCCAGGTCGGGTCGGTGGCGTTCACCAGGACCAGTGGGCTGCGGTCGGCGGCGGAGGCGAGACAGTAGGAGCGATAGGCCGGGTCGCCCGAGCCCAGCACCAGGAGCACCCCCTCGTCGCGGGTGTCGTTCGTCGGGGCGTTCGTGGTGGTCATGCTGGTCCTTCCGGTTCGTGGCGGCGAGGGGGACGGGTCTGCGGGCACGGCGGTGTTCACCAGCGGGCTGCCGGGGGCAGGTGCGGGGCGGCCTGGTCGCCCAGGCGCTTGGACAGCCGTCGCAGCGCGTGTTCGGTGGCGGGCTGGTGGCCGATCAGGTGGACGACGGTGCGCAGGATGCGCGGTCGGTAGCCGAGGCGGGCCTTCGCCAGGTGGTTGGCGCGGCCGGCGTCGATGAGGATCGCGCCCTGGTCGAGCGCCCAGCGGGCGGACTCGCACATCAGCCAGGTGTAGACGAGCGGGGCATGGGGGTGGTCGTAGTCGAGGCCGGACGCCCAGAGGTAGAGGCAGCCGTCGTACAGCCAGCCGTAGATCCCGCCGACGAGTTGGCCTCCGTGGCGGGCGGCGAGCAGGACGGTGCCGGGGACGGCGACCAGCTGCTCGAACATGTCGGGGCCGTACAACGCGGTGCCGTGGCGGTCGGCGGTGCCGGCGGCCAGCGGCGCGAAGGCGGGGACCGTGTCGAGGATGCCGCGGCCGGTGGTGAGCGGGTCGAGGACGAGGCCGGCTTCCGTGCCGCGGCGCCAGCGGCGGCGGATGTCCCGGCGCTGACGCGAGGGCATGCCCTGCCACCACTGGTCGATGCTCGGCCCGAGGGTACGGGTCCAGGCGACGTCGGTGGCCAGGTCCAGCACGGTTCCCCTGCCGGCGGTACGGGTGGCGGTGATCAGCCGGTCGGCCTGTGCTTGGTCGAGGCCGGGGTAGACGAGGGCGCTGGCACCGAGCCGGGCGGCAAGGTCGAGGCCGGCCCGGGTGGTGGCGGCGGCCATCGCGGCGGTTGCGGTGCCGGCACCGCCGTACTCGGCGTGGGGGCTGCCGGCGTAGAGGACGCGGCCGCGCCACACGGGCGGGATGCCGACGTCGACCTCCTGGCTCGTCCAGTACGGCGAGCCGTCCGCGTCGGTGAGGAAGAAGGAGACGGTCTCGTCGTCGCCGGAGGGGTCGGTCAGGTGGAGGTGGTGGTGGTCCAGGATCCGCTCGGTGGTCAACGTCGACCAGGCGCTCGCCCAGGCCCGGGTGCGGGAGGGGTGCGGTGCCCGCCGGCTGTCGGCCGGGACGTCGTCGGGGTGCTCGTACCAGCGGGCGGTGGCCTGGGGTACGGCGGCGCGGGGCAGGGTCATGCGGTGGCGATCTCCAAGGGGTTGCAGGTGGTGGGGTCAGGCGGCCTCGGCCGGGGCGGTCTGGTCCTGGGCGGCGGGCTCGGCGTCGGTGTGCTCGTAGGTGTGCCGGTGGCGGTGGAGTCCGACCAGGCAGAAGGCGGTGGCGACGGTGACGGCCACCGTGCCGCCGAACAGCAGGGCTCGTACGCCGTCGGCGGGGACGACGGCGACCAGCAGGCCGGCCACCGGAAGCGGTGCCAGGACGAGCAGAACGCAGACCGACAGCGTCGCGCCGAAGCGGCTGGCGGGGATCAGGCGGGCGCGGGCGGTGCGCAGGGCGACCGTCGCGGCGCCCTCGGCTGCCATCAAGGTGGCGACGGCCGCGGTGTAGGTGACCAGGGTCGGGGCCAGGGCGGCACCGGCGGCGGCCACGCAGGTGACGACGGAGGAGGCGAGGATTACGGGGAACAGGCCGTGCCGGTCGATGGCCGGCTTCGCGGCGAGGACGGCCAGCAGGCTGGCGCCCGCCGCGACGCTCCACACCAGGCCGGTGGCGGCGGTGCTGTGGTGAAGGTCTCGGGTGATGGTGATCGGGGTGGAGACCTGCAGGAGGCCGGACAGCAGGTTCGCGGCGGCGAGCGTGGCGACCAGCCAGGAGAGGGCCGGGGTGCCGAGCACGCCCTTCAGGCCGCCGGCCAGGGCGTCGCGGGCCCGCAGAGGGCGGTGCTCGGCGACCCGGCGCAGCCGCACCCGCGGGGTGTGCATGACCAGCGCCATGGTGATGGTGACGGCGGACAGGATCGCCACGGTGGTCAGCAGCAGGGCCGGACCGGCGAGCAGCAGCGCGCCGCCGATCAGCGGACCCAGTAGCGCCGCGCTCTGGTCGATCGCGGTGAACCGCGACTGCACCCGGTGCGCCTGGGCACCGGCCCGCCGGCTCGCCTCCGACCCGAGCGACTCGACCGCCAGGAAGGAGCCTTCGGCGAGCATCCCGGCGACGACGCCGAAGGCGAGCACCAGGGGGACGCCGAGCCCCATGCTCATCCCCATCAGGGTGAGCAGCGCGGCCCCGCCGCGCGCCAGGCTGGTCGCCAGGACCGCGGTCTGCGGGCTGTGCCGATCGACCAGCGGACCGCCGAGCACGATCGCGGCGAGCCGGGGGAGCCACTCCAGGAGGAACGCGGCGCCGGTCCAGATCACTGAGTGGGTGAGGGTGAGGACCAGCAGCGGCACGGCGTAGGTGATCACCGACCCCGCGAGGGCGTCGGTGCCGCGCAGCACGTAGCAGCGCAGCAGCCAGTCCCGGTCGCTCTGCGGAGCCCGCCGCAGGGCACGCTCGGCACGGTCGCCGGGCTCCGTGAACGGGAAGACGGACATACTGCTCCTGCTGGCTCGACGGCTCGGTGGTACGCCCGCCGACGAAGCGTCGATCGCGTTCGTCGGCGGGCGGACAGCCAGACTCTGCGCTCGTCGGCCCGACGCATCGCGCCGATCTTGTGGTACTGCGCCCCGGCACCACCGCGCACGCCGCGAGTTGCCTCTCTGCTGCCTCGACCACCGTCGGTCAGGACCACCTCCCCACCCCACGCGAAAGGGGGCCGGCACGTTGGTGCCGGCCCCCTTTCGGCATTTGTGGGGCCGTGCGACAAGCGCTCGGCCACCGCGACAGACGGAGGACGAGATGGAGCACCACAACCTCGTGGAGGCGTTCGGCGCGGTCGCGGCCGTGCTCGGCGTCGGACACGTGCTGGCCGACTACGTGCTGGGCCAGTCGGACCGGCAGGCCGCGCTCAAGGGTGCCCCCAGCCAGGAGGAGGTCGCTGCCGGCGTCAGCCCCCGTCGCGGCTGGGGTGCGTGCCTCGGCCACTGCGTGAGCTACCACCTCGTCATGGTCGGCTTGTACGGCGCGCTCCGGCTCGTGGTACCGCTTCCCGCGCTCGGCAGCACCACGGCGCTGGCCTGGTCGTTCGCCACACATGCGATCTTGGACCACCGCTGGCCTGTCCGGTGGATTCTCCGCCGGCTCGGCTCGGCGGGCTTCGCCGAACTTCGCGAAGGGGGTCTCACTGGCCTTCACCTGGCCGATCAAGCCCTCCACCGGACCGCCCTGATCATCTCGGCGGTGCTGCTCGTACGGCTGTAGCCGCCCCGGCTCCGGTACCACCGGGCGCTGCACGGACCGCGGCCTGGCGGACCGGACGGCCGGCGGTCCGACGAGGCCCAGCGGGGGCAGCGCCCGCGGACGCTGCCCCCCGTTCACCGATCTCCTTCCGCGGACCGAGCGCCGACCACGCGGTCGGCAGAACTCTGGAGGTAGACCTTGACGATCGACGTTGCCGACATGGACCAGCCCGACGACTACGAGCTGCTGGCGACGGGGGTGTGGAGGAACGGGGAGGTGGTCCCGGCCGTGGTCCGGGTCCGCCGGCCGGCCCCGCCCCGTCCGCTCCCCCCGCTCCCCGACTGGGGCAGGTGCGCCGGGACGCGGGACTGCATCGACGGCGAGTGCTACTGCGCCGAGCCGATGCTCTCCGACTTCATGTTCCCCGACGGGGACGGCCCGGACAGCTACGGCGGCTGGACCGGCTGGGAGGAGTAGCAGCTGCGGCCCCGGCGAAGCTCCGCCGGGGCCGCCCGGGTCCGCAGCAGGGCGGACCCGGGCGGGGTCAGCGCCGGCTGTTGCGGGCCTGACGCCCGGGTGCGGGCGTCGGAGCCGCCGGCCCTTCGGCCCTGGTGCTGATGCCGGGCTGCTCGGACTTGGCCTCGGGGGCGGCCGACAGCTTCGCGATCCGGCGCACCCGCCAGACCATGACGGCGGTGACGGAGTCGGCACTGTCGAGTTCGCGCCGGTTCCTGGCCCTCTCCAGGAGCGCGGCCGGGTCGTGGCCAGCCGCCTCCGCCTCCGCCAGGGTCGCCGCGAGCGCGTCCCAGTCGCTCCCGCCAGTCCCGCCGCTCCCGCCGGCTGCGGCTTCGGGCAGCTTCGCGCGGATCACCGCGTCCTGGCGCTCGCGCACGGGCGACGGCAGGGAGCGGCCTCGCTCGGCCATGGCCGCCATCGGGCGGGCGGCCACCGTGGCGTACGCCGCCCTCAGCTGCTCGGCCGCCGCGTTGGCGGCGGCGGCCTGCTGCGCGTGGGAGCGGGCCGAGTGCCACCGGGCGGAGGCGATGACCAGCAGGATCAGCGCCGAGAGCAGCATGGCGGTCACGCCTCCGTCCTCTCCCCGGTTCCCGGCGTAGCCGCTGCTGAGCATCTGGCGGGCCGCTGCTCGAACCGCCCGGTTGTCGGAACGCTCGGCGCGTACGTGGGAGCGCGATGCCCGCTCGAACGCCCTTGCCGCGGAGAGCAGTTGTGCCCTGGTGTCGGCCGGGGCACGGACGGCCAGGACGTCGATGATCTCGATCGCACCGACGAGCTGCGCAGCCGCGTCCTCCTCGCTCCCCTCTTCGATGGTGCGGGTGGCGTCGTCGACCGCGGCTGCAGCGTCCCGGCGGGCACGGGCGGCCCTGGAACCGGGCACACGGGCCTTGCCCGTGGCCGGATCGCCCGGCTCGGCGGCGCTCGCTCCGTCGGCCCGGACGCCGCCGCCCAGCCGCTTGCGGATGCGCGGCAGGGAAAGGTCGGGGGACAGCTTCGAGCCGGGGAAGTAGACCGGATCACCTGCGGCGTTGCGGTCGTCCGGGTCGGCGACCGAGTAGCCCAGCGTGTCGCCGGAGGGTCCGACGCGCCGCTGCACCAGCAAACCGGCCGCAGCGAGGCGGTCGAAGAACTCGGCCTCGCTCTGGCAACCCGCGACAGCGCGGCGGACCTGGTCCCGCAGCTGGAGCCGAACGGGCTCCGGGCGTCCGAGCCGCTCGGCCTTGTGGGTCTCCGCGCTGGTCGGACGCTTGGCGGCGGTCTTGTCGCCAGGGTTGAGCTGGCGCAGGCCGAGCTCCTTCTCGATCTGTCGGCATTCGTCCTGCGCACGCTGGGCGTCGTTGTGGAGGCGGGCACCGCGCAGGTCGCCGCGCACGATGGTGGCCATGATGTGGATGTGGCGGGGGTCGTGGCGTACCGCGATCCAGCGGCAGCCGTCCGGGTCGCCGGGTTCGGCGAGGCCGACGGCGGCGACGACTCGGCGGGCGACTTCACCCCACTCCTCGTCGGAGAGGATCCGCTCGTCCGGGTCGAGGCTGACCGGGCAGTGCCAGACGTGGTTCTTCAGGCGTCGCCGCCCGCGCTGGTTGACCCGCAGGTCGAGGACCTGCTCCAGCTGCTTCAGGCTGGCTGCGGGGTCGCGGCCGGGGTCGGGCGCGAATCCGTCGAAGGACGCCACCAGGTGCGGGTCGAAGTGTTCGTCGTGCTTGCCGGGGCCGTAGAGGTAGGCCAGCAATCCGTACGTTTTGCTGCCGCGGCTGACGTCAGGGACCAATTGGTCCACCGGTGACCAGCTGGGCGGCAGCGGCGTCGATCGCGGCGACCGCAGCGCGGACGGCTCCGAGCGTCGGGGCGAGCTCGGCCGGCTGGACGTAGCCGGCGGCGTTGAGGCCGAAGACCATCTGGTTCAGGTTGTTGCCGACGCGGGCGAGCTGCGCGCGGGAGGACGCGAGTTCGTCGACGGCTCGGTCGAGACGGTCTTGGGGGTCGCGGTTGGCAGCAGTTCCGCGGGCGGCGCTGATGGCGCTGGTCGCGAGGAAGCGACCGACGGTCACAGCGCGGAGCGCGGCAGCGGCGTCGATCTCGGTCTTCTCGTCGGTGTTCAGACGGACAGTCAGCTTGTGGGAGCGGCTCTCAGGGTCGCGGTGGCGGCGGCGCGGGCGGCGCGCGGGCGGCGCGTCGGCGGGCGGCTCGGCGGGCAGTTCGACGGAGTCGTTCAGCGACTCGATCTTCTCCTCCTCCGTCTTTCCTCCCGGCACCCCCTGGTGCCGGAAGACCGGTGACGAGTCGAGCGCCCCCGCTCGGCTCGTCACCGGTCTCCCTCGCCCCCCTTCGGGGCGAGGGCAAGTGCCAAAGTCGGGCGTAAGCCCGGCTTTGGCGATAGCTTGCTGCGCCGTAGGGGCCAAGCGGTCAGCCACCTAACTGCGGTACTGGGCAAGCGATTTGGCGCGGTCAGGCGACGGCGGCCTCCAGTTCGAGCTTGGCGTCGAGGAGCAGCCCGAGCCCGTAGTCCATGACGTCGACGGGGCCTTCCAGGACGATCTTGGGCCCGTGCGTGGTCCGGCGGACGAGCCAGCTTCCGTCGCTGGCGACGGTGGCCGTGCGGACCAGGCGCTGCTCCAGGAGGAGGCTCATCAGGGCGTCGGGCGTGGTCTTCGGCGTGCTGGTGCGGGTCATGGGCGTTTCCTCGGAAGCGAGTTGGGCGTGGGGCGGGGTCGTGGTGAAACGGAGTGCGAGGTGCTCGCGGATGCGGGTGGAGAGGTCGGCGGAGGTTTGGCGTCGGTGTCCTCGATCATCCGCAGCAGCTTGCCCATGCGCTCGTTGCTGATGGAGTAGCCCTCCTGTCGAAGCCCGGCGGCCACGACCTCCCGGTTGGTCCGGCCAGCGCGCGCGGCGGCTTGCCTGGCGACAGGCACCAGAACCTCGAGCTTCACCCGCGCCCGTCCGATTGCGGGAGCCGGACCGGACGGACCCGGCACGGGGACCGGACCGGACGGACCCGGCACGGGAGCCGGACCGGACGGACCCGGCACGGGAGCCGGACCGGACGAGCCCGGCACGGGAGCCGGACCGGACGGACCCGGCACGGGAGCCGGACCGGACGGACCCGGCACGGGGACCGGACCGGACGGACCCGGCACGGGAGCCGGACCGGACGGACC